>JAZSFF010000036.1:0-31793 GCA_045532055.1 Clostridia bacterium | reverse complement strand
GGAGCGATTTCTGGGAGCACACATGGAAAAACTTTAAGCAGAGTATATGTGTATGGAGCATTGATGTAATTATGTTCACAGTGCTTGTTTGTGCCTTTTTATTCTATTCGTCACAAACGAGTATTCTGGGGGCGATGAAGTATGTTATTGTGAGTATATTCCTCTTATACACAATCATGCATTTTTATATCTATCAAATGATAGTTACCTTTGACATGAAACTCAAGGATATTTACAAGAATTCGTTTTTGTTTACCTTTATGGTATTGCCAAAAAACTTTCTTGTGTTGATTGCAGTCATGGTTATACATCTTGTATTCCCTTATCTGGGAATTAATTTTGAATATTTTGCAGGGAAACTGGGCTTCTGGGCAATATACATTGCTTTTGCCATATTTGTTCTGCAGAGTTTGTCCGGACTAATTATAAACTTCTCCGCGTATTATACCATTAAAAAATATATGCTTGATACTATTGAGCAAACAAAAGAAGAAAATAATTAATAATTTTTGAAAGGTTGTGTTTTTAAATGATTAAAGAATACCCCCTCTATGACGCCCCCCAGATTAAGGACTTAAAGCACCTTATAGACTATGCAGCAGAGAATTACGGAAATGACCCGGCATTTACTTTTGAGCGTGACGGCGAGGATGTAACGGTGGATTATATCCAGATGAAAAATGATATTTATGCTTTGGGAACCTACTTTTACAGTTTGGGTCTTCATGGTGAAAAAATTGCAGTTATTGGTGAGAACAGCTATGAATGGATTATTACATACTTTGCTGCGGTTGATGGTTCAAATGTGATTGTTCCCATTGACAAAGAACTGGGAAGCACCGAGGTTGCTAACCTTATAAAAAGCTGTGAGGCAAAGGCGTTTGTTTATGCAAATTCAAAAAAAGCACTTATTGAAGATGCAAAGGCTGAAATGACAACAGTTGAACATTATATTGCCATGGCGGACTTTGGTGATATCATTGCCAAAGGCTGTGAAATGATTGAAAACGGTAATGATGAATTTGAAAAGAACGAGATTGACCGTGAGGCATTGTGTACTCTTATCTATACATCAGGCACAACAGGCACACCCAAGGGGGTTATGCTTAATCAGAAAAATCTGGCAGTTGATATGGTAAACAGTTGTACCAACTTTTTGGAGCCTGCGGGCACAGTGGTTGTTTTGCCCTTGCATCACACATTTGGTTTCATGGCAGGGATTCTTTGCCAGATTCACAGAGGCTATCCGGTTTATATAAACAATAATCTTAAAAATGTCCTCAAGGACATCCAGAAGGCAAAGCCACATCATATCTCTGTTGTTCCCCTGTTTGTCGAAACGTTCTATAAGAGCCTTTGGAGAACCGTTAAAAAACAGAAGAAGGAAAAACTGTTGAAAGCTCTTATCAAGGTGAGCAATGGTCTTCGCAAGGTGGGAATTGACCTTAGAAAGCAACTTTTCCAATCGGTTAAAAACGGCTTTGGCGGTAACCTTGAGATGATTATCGCAGGCGGTGCACCCCTTGACCTTAAGTATGCAAAGGGTTTTGAGGACATTGGTATCCAGATTATGAACGGTTATGGAATTACTGAGTGTTCGCCAATCGTATCAACAGACAGAAACAAAAAGTATCTCTTTGGCGGAGCGGGTGTTCCCATTCCGGGAGTTGAGGTCAAGATTAATGAACCCAATGAAGACGGCGAGGGCGAAATCCTGGTTAAAGGTGACATCGTCATGATGGGTTACTACAACAATCCTGAGGCA
Organism: Clostridia bacterium; assembly: GCA_045532055.1. GTDB lineage: Bacteria > Bacillota > Clostridia > Monoglobales > Monoglobaceae > SIG440. Next base: position 30,028 of record JAZSFF010000036.1, on the reverse strand, counting down.
ACTGCCGAGGCATTTGTTGACGGTTGGTTCAAGACTGGTGACGTGGGCAGGATTGAAGAACATGGATTCATTATTATAACAGGCAGAAAGAAGAACATCATAATCTTAAGCAACGGTAAGAATGTCTACCCAGAAGAAATCGAAGCGGTTATCCTCAACAATGTCGAGGGTGTAAATGAGGTTGTTGTATTTGGTGAAGACGATGTTATCTGTGCAGAGATTTATACAGAAACTCCCGACGAAAAGGAAAGAATCAAAAAGGATGTTCAGGCACTCAATGATACACTTCCTCCGATGAAACATATAAGACGGGTTGTATTCCGCGATACAGAGTTTGAAAAAACAACAACCAAAAAGATAAAGAGATTTACAAGATAAAAAGATAGGGGCGGAGGGAATTCTCCGCCCTTATGGAGATATTTATGGTAAATATAGGTAATGAGTGGGATAAACTGCTTCAGGGAGAATTTGATAAGGAATATTATTTGAAACTCCGTACATTTCTTGCAAAGGAATATAAAACCCGCAGGATTTATCCCGATATGTATGATATTTTTAATGCATTAAAGTTTACATCCTACAGTGATGTAAAGGTTGTGGTTATCGGGCAAGACCCGTATCATGGCGAGGGTCAGGCTCATGGGCTTAGTTTTTCGGTAAAAAAGGGTATAATGCCCCCACCGTCTCTCAAAAATATATTTAAGGAGATACAGGATGAACTTGGGTTGCCAATACCTAATCATGGTGACCTGACTAAATGGGCACAGCAGGGCGTGTTGCTCCTTAATGCTGTTCTCACAGTGAGGGCAGGAGAAGCGAATAGTCACAAGGGCATGGGCTGGGAACATTTTACGGACAAGGTTATCAGTCTTTTGAATCAGCGTGAGAAACCCATGGTGTTTTTGCTTTGGGGGTCAAATGCCAGACAGAAAAAAGCACTTATCACCAATCCACACCACAAAATTCTTGAGACGGTTCATCCAAGCCCTTTGTCGGCCTATGGAGGATTTTTTGGATGCGGACACTTTGCAACTGCAAATGAATTCTTGAAAGAAATTGGCGAAAAAGAGATAGACTGGTCTTTGGATTAGTTTTTGAAAGGACAGATGCTTGTGAGAAAAACAATAGATATACTGGGTGTAAATGTTGACAGCATCACATTTGCTGACGCATTGAACAAGGCAGAGGATATGGTGAGGACGGATGGCGTTTCCATGATTTTCACCCCTAATCCTGAAATTGTAATGTGTGCCAAAAATGATGCGGAACTAAAAAGTATTCTCAATTCTGCAGATCTCTGTACTGCTGATGGTATAGGTGTGGTTTATGCATCAAAAATCCTTGGAAATCCAGTGCCTGAAAGGGTTGCGGGCTTTGATCTTGTTTGTGCACTTCTGGAAAGAATGTCAAAGACGGGGGACGGCGTGTTCCTTTTTGGTGCCAAACCCGGTGTTGCTGAAACAGCAAAAGTGAAGATGGAAGAGAAATACCCGGGAATTGTGATTTCTGGCACGCACAATGGATATTTTAAACCAGAAGATGAGGACGGAATTGTGGAAGAGATAAATGCCTCCGGAGCAAAACTGTTGCTTGTGTGTTTGGGTGCTCCCAAACAGGAAAAATGGATTGCAAAAAATCGTGACAGATTAAATGTGAATTTGTGTATGGGTGTTGGGGGGACGTTGGATGTTTTTGCAGGAACTGCAAAGAGAGCCCCTGAAATTTTTATCAAACTTAATCTTGAATGGGCATACAGAATTTTGAAAAATCCCTCAAGGATAGGCAGGTTTGCTGCCCTTCCTAAGTTTGTAATTGAGGTTTTGAAGAATAGATAAAATGCGGAGGAAAATTTATGGTATATATGTTTCTTGCCAATGGATTTGAAGAAACCGAGGCCATAGGCTGCCTTGATGTGTTGAAGAGAGCAAAAATTGATGTTTGTACAGTAGGTGTAGGCGGAAAACAGATAACAGGCAGTCATGGCGTGGCTGTGGTTGCGGATATACTTGTGGAAGACGTGAATTGGGAAAACATTGATGGTGTTATCCTGCCGGGTGGAATGCCCGGAACAACTAATCTCCAGAAGGATGAGACGGTTACAAAGACGGTGAAGATGTGCAGTGAAAAAGGTGCCTTAGTTGCAGCTATCTGTGCGGCACCAATGATTTTGGGCGGTCTTGGAATTTTGAATGGAAAGAATGCGGTGTGCTATCCTGGTTTTGAGGAATACCTGACCGGAGCAAAGGTTCAGAGTGACCTTGTTGTGGCAGACGGCAATGTGATTACAGCAAAAGGTGCAGGGGCATCTATGCTATTTGGGGCAAAAATTGCTGACTGGTTCAAACCCGGAATGGGTCGGGAGATTCTTGACCAGATGCAGCATATTTAAAAATATATTTTGGGATGATAACAGATGTCAGATAACAGATATGAACTGAGAAAACAAATAAGAAGTGTCCGGTGGATGATTTTTTGGGTTGTTCTTGCACAGTTTGCTGCAGAAATTATGGTGGAGGCTGTTGTAAGTTTTATGAAAAAGCCGCCCCATGAATACATACAGATTGCCATTGTTGAGATTTTGGCAATAGGTGTGCCTATTATGGTTTACGCACGGTCCGCGTGGAGTAATTATGGACGTGATGCAAAAAAGGAATTCTGGCTGAATTCATGCAAACCACAGTTCTTTGTTTTGGCTGCGATTCTTGGTGTGTGTGGGCAGTTTGTGATGATTCTGCTCAATATGCCGGCAAATTTCTATATCAGCGAAATCCTTGGGAAAACCTCCCAAGATGCTATCCCTATGGCGCTTACAGGTGTGGAAGTTTTCTTTGGTATATTTGCGGTAGTCATTATCCCTGCTGTACTGGAGGAATTTTGGATGCGTGGAATCATATTCTGTGCATACAACCGCAGCAATACAGTTGCCGCAATATTTTTTACCAGTCTTATATTTGCACTTCTTCATATGCGTGTGAATGAGATTGCAGGGTTTTTCTTTATGGGAGTGGTGGCATCGGTTATACTGATAAAGAGCAACTCCCTTTACGTTGCCATGGTATATCATGCCTTCAGCAATCTGACAGCGCTTTTGCTGGGTGGGTTTATTCTTCCGCATGTGATTGATTATCTATGGATAATTTTTGCAACGGCAGTTGTGCTTTTTGTTGGTTTTTTATTTTTACTTCTCATACAAAAGAACAGGGTTACAATTAACCGGGCATTCAAACCCGGCAGACTTATTGCAACCAGCATAATCAGTATGCCTGTGCTTTTCAGCATAGCCGTGGTGATTGTCAAATATCTGTTAATAAATGTTATAGGGTGATGTCAGGTGAAATTTTGGGGGAAATATAAATTAAATATGGGGAGGCACTCAAACAAAAAACCCCTGTTTTTTGTGGTGACAGGAGTTTTGGTAGCTTTGGTTATATGGAGTGCTACCGCCGTTTGTGATATATTGGGCCTGGGCTTTGGCGGAAAAAACCTTACCCTTGTAAACATACCCAAGGGTGCTACCCTTGATGATATATGTGAAATTCTGAAAGACGAACACATAATCAACAGTAAACTTTTATTTAAAATAGTTGAAAAAATAGACAAGAGTGAAAACCTGTTTCAGCAGGGCGGGCACAAGCTCAGCCAAAATATGAGTTATGCCCGTATTATCAAAAAGCTTACCACCACACCTGATGTGATGGAGGACGAGTCGGTTACAGTTCTTATCCCTGAAGGATTTGAGGCGTGGCAAATAGCGGAAAAACTGGAGAACGAGGGACTTGTCAATAAGGAAGAATTTTTGAGACTCCTTGATGAGGGGGACTTTGAGTTTGATTTTATATCCCAGATTCAGAGAACGGAAAATCGTCTTGAGGGATACTTGTTCCCCGCCACATACGAATTTGCCCCATGGGAGACTGAACGGGATATTATAAAAAAGATGCTTGATGCATTTGAATACAACATTGTTCCTATATATAATGCTGCAAATACTGACTATACCTTAGATGAGGTGGTTACCTTTGCGTCATTGGTTGAACGTGAGGCGGCAAATGATTCAGAACGTGGAAAAGTGGCATCTGTGTTCCACAACCGCCTGAGGAAAGGAATGACTTTGGGGTCATGCGCTACGGTTCAGTATATAATTAAAGAACGCAAACCTATTCTCAGCAATTCGGACATAAAGATAAAGTCGGACTATAATACCTATATAAATCAAGGATTGCCCGTTGGCCCCATTGCGTCACCGGGAGTGAACTCTGTGAAAGCGGCATTGTATCCTGATGATACAGACTATTTGTATTTTGCAGCAAGGGCAGACGGAAGCGAAAATGTTTTTTCAAGAACAAACGAAGAACATCTTAATATTGTGAATATTCTTCAAAATAACTAAGGAAGATAAATTATGAAAGCATGGATAGAGGAAGACAACATAAATTATGAATATATAATTCGGTATCTCCGTGATACAATTCCCCAATCGACTGGGCATATTGCGGAGATGGAGACTTTTGCAAAGGCAAACGAGGTTCCTATATCTCAACCCGAGAGTATACGGTTTGTGGAAGTGTTGCTTAAAATAAAAGGGGCAAAAAAAATTCTTGAGCTGGGCACAGCCATAGGCTATTCGGCAATACGCATGACCAATGCTTGCGGAGCGGAGATTGTCACGGTGGAGATATCTGACGAAATGGCGGAGAGAGCACGTGAGAATTTTCAACGTGCAGGGGTGTGTGACAAGGTAGAGTTGATTCAAGGTGATGCTCGAGAGGTAATTCGCAATATCCAAGGCGAAGAAGTGTTTGATGTGATATTCGTGGATGCGGCAAAGGGACAATATATGGAGTTCTTCCCCGAATGTGAAAGATTGCTTAAAAAAGGCGGAATTCTTATATCGGATAATGTTTTGTACAAGGGAATGACCGCCACAGACGAGCTTGTTGTAAGGCGAAAGATAACTATAGTAAGACGGCTGAGGAAGTATCTTGAAATGCTGAAGAACAACAAGAATTTCAGTACAGCGCTTTTGCCTGTTGGTGATGGTGTTGCACTCAGCTTTAAGGAGTGAAAGAATTGATAATTCAAACCGATAATCTGAATAAACACAAGGATTTTAAAAAGAATTTTGACTTCGGGTTGTTTGGACTGACTCTTGCTGCGGCTATTTTTGGTATTGTTATGATATCAAGTGCAGCACCCACTCCGGGAAAACATGTTGCTGTACAGCTTGCGGCTTTGATTATGGGTATAGTTGCCATAGGGATACTTATGGTTCTGGACTATGAATATTTGTCGGATATTTCGGGATATCTTTATTTGATTTCCGTAATTCTTTTGATTCTGGTGCTTATCCCAGGCATAGGAACTTATGAAAATGGTGCAAGGAGCTGGTTTAGATTTGGTTCTCTTGTTGGAATTCAGCCCGCAGAACTTGTCAAACTTGCGTTTATAATCACCTTTGCCAAGCATTTATCAGAGGTGGATTATTTGATTGACCGCCCCAAAAACGTAATCTTTTTATTGCTTCATGCAGGTTTTTTGATAGGTCTTATTCTGCTCCAACCGGACTTTGGAACGGCTGTGGTTTTTGGTTGCATAATGATAACCATGCTGTTTGCGGCAAAAATCAGTTGGAAGTATATTGCCTGCGGAGCGGGTGCAGTTGCAGCGGTGATACCTGTTGCATGGTTTTTTGTATTGGAACAGTATCAGAAAGACCGTATTATAAATCTGTTTAATCCAGAAAATGACCCGTCAGGTACGGGATATCAGGTTGCTCAGTCCAAAATGGCAATCGGCTCAGGCAAACTTTTTGGCAGCGGATTGTATCAGGGCGGAAGTCAACACAGTAATTTCCTGCCGGAACGTCATACGGACTTTATTTTCTCGGTGGTGTGTGAAGAACTGGGATTTATTGGCGGTGTAATAGTTATTGCTCTGCTTGTCGCAATAATCGTACGTTGTATTGTAATCGGCATCAACGCAAGGAATAACCTTGGAATGTATATCTGTTTTGGGGTTGCGGCGATGTTTACCTTTCATGTTTTTGAGAATATAGGAATGTGTATAGGGATTATGCCGGTAACAGGAATTCCGTTGCCTTTCTTCAGCTACGGAGGGTCCTCATTGCTCACTAATTTGATTGCCGTGGGCCTTGTGCTCAACGTCAGATATCGGAGCAAGGTGATTAACTTTTAATACGGTGGTGATAGCGGTGAATGAAAGTATAAAGAAGGCACCAAATACCTCAAAGAATAGGCTGGGATATGTTGACGCAGTGCGTGTTTTTGCCATGGTTATGGTGATTTTACTTCATTGCATATGCGATTATTCAAATCATTCGGAAAATTTTGGCAGACCGCTGTGGTGGATGACAGCTTTTCTCAATGAGCTCACCCGTACGGGTGTACCATTGTTTTTTATGATAAGCGGTTTTTTGCTGATAGAGTCGGTGGATGTATCCAATATCAGCAAGTTTTATAAAAGACGTTTCTCAAAAGTCGCTGTACCCTTTTTGATTTATAATGTTTTCTATTACTGTTATTTTAGAATACGCAATGGCGAGAATTTGTTAGACGGGCAATTCTTTATACAGCTCGTAAACAACGGGAGCGCATATCATCTGTGGTTTATGTATTCCTTGTTGCTTTTGTATTTGTTTGTTCCATTTATCAAAATTATTGCAGAGAGGTCTACCCTTAAAATGCTTATGGTCTTTTTTGTTTTGACCATATTTCAAACCACATTAAAACCTTTCTTCAATATATTGTTTGACGGGAAGATATACTTTTTCTTTGCAGAGGACGGCGTAGTGGGCTATATGGGTTATGCTGTTCTGGGTTATATTCTGGGGAAATATGAAATTAAATGGGACAAGTATATTATAACTCTGGGACTTTTGGCAATGCCTGTTTTTGCTGTTGCAAATTTTTATGGCGCTACACAGGGCAACGGGTTTGTTTTCAGCGGAGGTTATACCCTGAACCATTATATTGAGGCAACAGCTATATTTCTGTTGTTTAAAAAACTGAACATCAACAAAAACAAAGTCCTTGGTTCATTCTCAGTCCTGTCTTTCAGAGCATATCTGATACATGTATTTGTGATAGAATTATTTAAACCGGCACTTGATAATTTTTCGCCCAGTGTGATGATGCTTGGAATGTTCGTTTTAACCCTTGGATTGAGTTTTGGTTGGGCTTATATTGTTGAGATTTTTTATAAATTTATAAGACGGAAAAAGATAAAAAAAGACCGCCATACCAAAGGTGTGACGGCATGATAACTAGAATATTGACATACTTTTGAAATAATTCAGAAGTGTGTCTTTTTTATTCTCACATTTTTCCTCAATTACTGCATCAAGCAACTTGTCAAGAGCAGAACCTATTTCGCGGCCCGATAAACCAAAACTTTCTTTCAGGTCACAGCCATTGATGTCCAGTTGCTTTATGGAACAGCAGTCATTGTTTGAAATGATTTGGTCAAGAATAGTTTTCAAATTTGCAACGGAGTGCCCCAATGCTGATTTTACTGACAGTATATCGGACAAACAATCAGCACCCAGCTTTTTCAAATGCTTGCGAATTGATACTCTATCCGGGAGAAACTCCGCATTAAGATTTTCCAAAATAGTCACAACTTTGTGTCGCGTTTTTGTGTCATATCTGAGTCGTGCAAAAAAGTCTTGTGCCAAAATGAGATTTTCTCCTGCTATGTTGTAAATAAAAACAGCAAGCCTTTGGGAGAGAACGGGCGGAATATGACCCACGTTTTCAAAAGGAACATTTTTTGCATCAAATTCATTGCCAAAAAGTTTTTTGCTGAAAACAGGCAGATACTTTGCCAAAGCAGGCGATGGGTTCTCTGAAATCATGGTTTTGTTGAGTTCAGCAGTTATTCGTTCTGCTGAAATATCTGCCAGCAAATCACGGCAACAAAAAAGTGCGGCGGAGGTATCCTCTTCAATTTCAAAACCTAGCGTTGCAGAAAAACGTATGGCACGCATAATCCTGAGGGCATCTTCTGAAAAACGCTCATTTGGAATCCCTACAGTTCGTATAATGCCATGTTCAAGGTCATCCTGCCCACCAAATGGGTCAATAAGGCCGATTTTGGGGTTATAGGCCATTGCGTTGATGGTGAAGTCCCGACGTGCCAGGTCCTGACGTATATCCGTTGAAAAGGTAACATTTGAGGGATGACGGTTGTCGGAATAACTCCCATCAATCCGGAATGTTGTAATTTCCACAGGGGTGTGTTGTGAAACTACCGTCACGGTACCATGCTTTATGCCGGTGGGTATAACCTTTTCGGCCTTGAAAATGCGTTGAATTTCTTCAGGCAGAGCCGAGGTTGTCAAATCCCAGTCGCAGGGGGTTTTGCCCATAAGACTGTCCCGAACACAGCCGCCAACTGCATATACTTCAAAACCGGAGTTTTCAATTTTAGATATTATTGAAAGGACAAAATCGGGGATATTCACAGCTCATCACCTGTCACGGGATTATCTTTCAACAATTCCTCAACTTCTATGGATGCCAGTATTTCACGCAGATATGCAAAATTTGGTATATACGTGGCAATAGACTGTGCGGCATATACTTTTTCTGTTTCCTGTATTTTGGGCAGAATAACATCATAACGGTTACCGCTCTTTAATGCAGAGTAAGCAAGAGTGCCGCCCATATCTGCTGTAGCCTTGGCGGCCGCATTCAATGACAGAGCAACAACGGAATCAAACAAAGAGTCTGGACTAAAGTTGATGTCTCTGCCTGAGAAAACATGGTGGATTATTTCGCTGTCAATAATTTTGCTGTTGTCACGGATATGGAAAATGGTTTGCTCCTTATTTTCGGTTATATAAAGGTTCAGTTTCAGGGAATCGCCTTTGTCCTTTATGTTGTGAAGGGAACAGTATAGAAGGTTGAAGATCGCAAGTTCAAGCTTTGTTTTTTCAACCAGAACAGGGGTTGTCTGTGATTTGGCAGTAAAAGAAACTTGAACCTCCGCATAACCGGAAACGGTGTCTGCAAAGTTTTCGGCGATGCCTGTAATCAAACGCTCAGTCTCAAAGGTCTGTTTTTTGGATATGGCAGAGGAATCTTTTTTGTTTTCGTACAAATACTGAAAAATATTGCATATGCGGTTCATGTGCAGTTTGCAAACTTGTGATGTTTGCAGCCTTTGCATATTTTCCACGGATAATGACTGTTCAAAACTTAAAACCCGGTCGGTTGCATTGTAGCTGACCAGAATGAGTTGCTTGAATATGGCAAAAATGGCCATAATAAGTGTGTAGTCCTGATTGCTGTGCATAAAATCATCTCCTATGATATTAATATATCATGAAAATGTGTCAAATTCAACACAAACAGATGCAAAACCTGGCAAAACACAGGAAAAATGAAAAATTTTTTTGACTTGAAGTTGGAGCAACAGAGAGAATAAGAGAGAAAAACAGAGGAAATAGGACTTCTTGATAAGCTAAATTAATTTATTTAAAAAAAGGGGTTGACAAAAGAAAGAATTAGTATTATAATTGGATATGCTGCGTCAGGATGATGCGTTGCAAGGGCGGATTTGCCCTGATTGTTCTAAGGATGCGGCAGGATTTATGATGGCAGACTGTGGGCAAATGCACACAGCAGAGAGAAATCTTCAGTGCGTGGATTTGCTCATAGTCTGAAAAAATTTTAGGAGGTATGAAAAATGTCAACTTATATGGCAAAAGCAAATGAGCTTGAGAAAAAGTGGTACATTATCGACGCTGCAGGCAAACCCCTTGGTCGTGTTGCTGCAAAGGCTGCTGAGATTTTGAGAGGAAAGCATCGTCCCGAATTTACTCCCAACGTAAACTGCGGTGAATATGTTATTATCATTAACGCAAAGGACGCTGTTTTGACAGGCAATAAAATTGAACAGAAGAAGTATTACAGACACACCGGTTATATCGGACACCTCAAAGAGGTATCTTACAAAGATATGATGGCAAACAACCCTGAGAAAGCTATGGAACTCGCAGTAAGCGGTATGATTCCTCACAACACTTTGGGCAGACAGGCTCTTAAGATGCTCAAGGTATACGCAGATGCAAATCACAATCACGCTGCTCAGTCACCGGTTGAGTGGACAGGCGAGATATAATAGAGGAGGAATGAAGTAATGGCAAATGCAGTTCAGTATTACGGAACAGGTAGAAGAAAAGAATCTGTTGCAAGAGTAAGACTCGTACCCGGCAACGGAACAATTACAATAAATAAAAGAGACATTGACGATTACTTTGGTCTTGAAACACTCAAGACAATCCTTCGTCAGCCATTGGTTCTCACAGGAACACTTGGCAAGTTCGACGTTTTGGTAAACGTTAAAGGCGGCGGTTTCACAGGTCAGGCTGGTGCTATCCGTCATGGTATCGCTCGTGCACTTTTGGAAGTAGACGCTGAAAGCTTCAGAGCTACTCTCAAGGCTGCAGGTTACCTCACTCGTGACCCAAGAATGAAAGAAAGAAAGAAGTACGGACTCAAGGCAGCACGTCGTGCTCCTCAGTTCTCAAAGAGATAATTTGTTATGGATTATCAAAACCCCACAACTTCGGTTGTGGGGTTTTTTATGTGCACGACATAAAGAAACAAAAATAGCAGATGAAAATTATTCACCCGCCTTTTTTGTATTGTGTCGCAACAAGAGCCATGCATTATAAGTATAGCATATAAAATCAAAGGGAAGTGGAAATATCTCATTTTGTGATACAAATAATGGGAGGGGTGATGTCCTCCCGCGAATCCCTTTTATCCGCTGTTCAAGTTTCTCTTTCAAGGGGAACAATTCCCCTTGAAAATCCGTACAATAAAAGAGGGCTACCTATTGGTAACCCTCTTAAATTATCGTAAGTGGATATTATACCACAATAACGGAGGCGGTGGAACGTCGCCGTAGTGTTGTGATAAAACGTTCTCCGAAACACAGAAATCTTTGATTTAGTTTTGTTTCGTGAGGTTGTTATTTCATATCCTTGATAGCTGCCTGAGCCGCTGCAAGTCTTGCAATCGGAACACGGAAAGGTGAACATGATACATAATCAAGACCAATCTTGTGGCAGAATTCAACAGATACAGGGTCGCCGCCGTGTTCACCGCAGATACCGCAGTGAATTTCAGGTCTAACCTTTGTACCTTTTTCAACAGCCATTTCCATAAGCTGACCAACACCTGTCTGGTCAAGTTTTGCAAATGGGTCGTTTTCGAAGATTTTTGCATCATAGTAAGCATCGAGGAACTTACCAGCATCGTCTCTTGAGAAGCCGTATGTCATCTGTGTAAGGTCGTTTGTACCAAAGCAGAAGAATTCAGCCTCTGTTGCGATAGCATCAGCTGTCAAGCATGCTCTGGGGATTTCCATCATTGTACCAACTTCGTACTTGAGGTCTGCACCAGCAGCTGCGATTTCAGCGTCAGCAGTTGCAACAACATCGTTCTTAACGAACTTGAATTCCTTGAGGTCGCCAGGGAGAGGAATCATAATTTCAGGAACTACATTCCAGTCTGGATGAGCCTTCTTAACATTGATAGCAGCTCTGATAACAGCCTTTGTCTGCATCTTTGCGATTTCAGGATATGTTACCGCAAGACGGCAACCACGGTGACCCATCATTGGGTTGAATTCGTGGAGAGATGCGATGATAGCCTTGATATCTTCAACAGATTTGCCCTGTGCATCAGCGAGAGCCTTGATGTCAGCTTCCTCTGTAGGAACGAATTCATGGAGAGGAGGATCAAGGAATCTGATTGTAACGGGGTTACCTTCAAGAGCTTCGTAAAGCTTTTCGAAGTCGCCCTGCTGATAGGGAAGAATCTTTTCAAGAGCTGCTTCTCTTTCTTCTGCTGTATCTGCACAAATCATTTCGCGGAATGCAGCAATTCTTTCAGCTTCAAAGAACATATGCTCTGTACGGCAGAGACCGATACCTTCTGCGCCGAGCTCTCTTGCTTTCTTAGCGTCTGCAGGAGTGTCTGCGTTTGTTCTAACTTTGAGAGTTCTGAACTCGTCAGCCCATTCCATGATTCTGCCGAATTCACCAGCGATTTCAGCATCTACTGTGGGGATAATTCCATCATAGATGTTACCTGTTGAACCGTCGATTGAAATTTCGCTGCCTTCTGTGAAGGTTTTACCAGCCAATGTGAACTTCTTGTTTTCTTCGTCCATATTGATATCGCCACAACCTGATACGCAGCAAGTACCCATACCACGAGCAACAACGGCTGCGTGAGATGTCATACCACCACGAACTGTGAGGATACCCTGTGATGCTTTCATACCTGTGATATCTTCAGGTGATGTTTCAAGACGAACAAGGATAACCTTTTCGCCACGTGCATTCCAAGCCTCTGCATCTTCAGCTGTGAATACAACCTTACCGCAAGCAGCACCAGGAGATGCACCAAGACCTCTGCCCATAGGTGTTGCAGCTTTGAGAGCTTTTGCATCAAACTGTGGGTGGAGAAGTGTGTCGAGGTTTCTGGGGTCAATCATAGCAACAGCCTGTTTCTTGTCAATCATACCCTCATCAACAAGGTCACAAGCAATCTTAAGAGCAGCTTTTGCTGTTCTCTTACCGTTTCTTGTCTGGAGCATGAAAAGCTTTCTGTTTTCGATTGTGAATTCCATATCCTGCATGTCTCTGTAGTGATCTTCGAGAATTGCACAAACTTTGTTGAATTCTTCAAATGCTTCGGGGAACTTCTCTGCCATCTGTGCGATTGGCATAGGTGTACGAACACCTGCAACAACGTCTTCGCCCTGTGCGTTTACAAGGAATTCACCCATAAGTCCGGGTTCGCCTGTAGCTGGGTCACGAGTAAATGCAACACCTGTACCACAGTCGTCGCCCATGTTACCGAATGCCATCATCTGTACGTTAACAGCTGTACCCCATGAATAAGGGATATCGTTGTCACGACGGTAAACGTTTGCTCTGGGGTTGTCCCATGAACGGAATACGGCTTCAACAGCACCCATAAGCTGTTCCTTTGGATCAGTTGGGAAGTCTTTGCCGATTTTGTTCTTGTATTCAGCTTTGAACTGACCAGCAAGAACCTTGAGGTCTTCAGCAGTAAGCTCGATATCCTGAGTTACGCCCTTTGCCTCTTTCATTTCGTCGATAAGCTGTTCAAAGTACTTCTTACCAACTTCCATAACAACGTCAGAGTACATCTGAATAAATCTTCTGTAGCAGTCCCAAGCCCATCTGGGGTTGCCTGACTTTGCTGACATTGCTTCAACAACGTCTTCATTAAGACCGAGGTTTAGGATTGTATCCATCATACCGGGCATTGATGCTCTCGCACCAGAACGAACTGAAACAAGAAGAGGATTCTCCTTGTCGCCGAACTTTTTGCCGCAGATAGCTTCCATCTTTGTGATGTTTTCCATGATTTCTGCCTGGATTTCTGCGTTGATGTTTCTGCCGTCTTCATAATACTGAGTACAAGCCTCTGTTGAAACGGTGAAACCCTGTGGAACAGGCAGGCCGATTTTGGTCATTTCAGCAAGGTTGGCACCTTTACCGCCGAGAAGTTCTCTCATTGAAGCGTCGCCTTCGCTGAAAAGATAAACGAATTTTTTGCTCATTACAAAAATTCCTCCTTAGAAAATATATGAATTAATTTAATTACTTAATTGGTGATGTCAGTCCGTTTCTTAAGTCCTTGAAAAAGTTTTTCAGCAGATTGGAGCATTCCTCTGCCAGAATTCCACCTATTACATTGGGGTGGTGACACAGCTTGTCCAGTGATGGAATGTTTGCGATTGATGAAACCGCACCGCCCTTGGGGTCGGATGCCCCATAATACAGGTTTTTAATCCTTGCCTGGACTATTGCACCACTGCACATAACGCAGGGTTCAAGAGTGACGTACAAATCACATTGGTGAAGTCGCCATCCACCCAACGCCTTGCATGCAGCATCTATTGCAAGAATCTCGGCATGATAAAGTGCATTTTTCCCGGTTTCTCTTAAGTTGTGTGCCCGGGCAATAATCTCGTTGTCTTTAACAACAACGGCACCGATGGGTGTCTCCCCGATTGCATAGGCTTTTTCAGCTTCCTGGATTGCGGCTGACATAAAAAATTCTTTATTTAGCATAAAAGTTATATAACGCACAAAAGGGCACAAAAAACTACGCTCAAGCCCCACCGTTTAAAACGGAAGACCGAACCGCAAGAATTTTGCCCGTGCAAATTTCTGTAATAGTTGATTACTGGATATAAGGTTTTAACTCATTAGCCAGTTTGTCACAGTCATCGTTGTGGATTTCAACCTTAATGGGTTTGCTCAGGTCAAGACTGAAGATGCCCATGATTGATTTCGCATCAACAACGTATCTGCCAGATGTGAGGTCGATATCATAATCATACTTGCTCACTATGTTGACAAAGTTTTTAACATCGTTAATTGAGCTTAACAAAACGTTAAAGGTTTTCATTTAGTTCACCTCCAAAGGTTAAATGAAATTTTTACCTTATTATTATATATTTTTTTCTTGCAATAGTCAATAAAAAAGTGTATAATTTTATCACAAATTTTTTGTAAAAATAAAATGTAGAATTGGATGTTTTGAATTATGACCGTAAAATTTATAACTTTAGGTTGCAAAACCAATTTTTATGAAAGTCAGGCGATGGCAGAGCTTTTTCGTAAGAAGGGGTATACAGTAACAGAGAATGCCTTTGCTGATATATATATTATTAATACATGTGCGGTTACCGGTACGGGAGCACAAAAGTCCAGACAACAGATAGGAAAAGTGCGGAAGAAGAACCCAGATGCGATTATTGCAGTTGTGGGCTGTTATGTCCAGATCGAGCCGGAGTTTGCCCAAAAGACAGATGTGGATGTTGTTGTGGGAAACAGCGGAAAAAACCGTATTGTTGAGCTTGTGGAGGAGGCAATAGAGGGCAAAAACGTGGTACATTGCGGGGATATTATGAAAGAACGTGAGTTTGAGGAAATGTGCCTTACATCATCACAGAGCAGAATCCGTGCTAATGTAAAAATAGAGGATGGATGCGACAACTTTTGTGCTTATTGTATAATTCCTTATGCAAGGGGACCTGTACGCTCAAGGAGTCTTGAAAAAATTGTTGAAGAGGTAAAAATGCTTGCCGAAAATGGTTTTCTTGAAATTGTACTGACAGGAATTCATATAGGTTCATACGGCAAGGATTTGAAAAACGGAACAGGTCTTGTTGATGTAATAGAGGCGGTGTGCGGTGTGCCGGGGATAAGACGTGTGCGGCTTGGCTCGGTTGAACCAGTGGTTATTACCGAGGATTTTGTAAAGAGAATTTCAAAACTGCCAAATCTTTGTCCACAGTTTCATTTGTCACTGCAGAGCGGATGCAATGAAACCTTAAAACGCATGAAAAGACGATACAGCACAGAGGAATATATGAAAGCTGTGGAACTTTTGAGGGCAAGCATTAAAGATGTTGCAATCACCACAGACCTTATGGTGGGTTTTCCGGGTGAGACGGAGGAGGAGTTCAGGGAATCATTTGATTTTTGCAAAAAAGTAGGTTTTATGCAGATGCATGTTTTCAAGTATTCCATAAGGCGTGGAACTGTGGCTGAAAAGATGGAAAATCAGGTTCCTGAAAAAATAAAGGATGAGCGTAGCAAGAAAATGATTGAGCTTGCAGAAAAAATGAAAAAAGAATTTTATAATTCCTTTAAGGGTTGTGAAATTGAAGTTCTGGCAGAGCAAAAAACCCGTGACGGCAGATATCATGCTACCGCTGCCAACTATATGGAGTTTTTTGTGGAAAGCGACACAGACATAAGAGGACATATTGTGAAGTATAAAGTTGAATAAAATAACGGAGCACACAAAAATGACCACTTTCAAAGTGGTCATTTTGATTGCAGCATAGTTTGCTGCGATGTGGCAAAACAGAATAATATATATGCAGCTTTCGGCAATATACTTGATTATTTTAATTAATCTTTTTCCCATTGGCGATAATTTCTTTAGGGAAATTACGATAATCAATACAAAAATAATTATCTTCTGTAATATATATCGAGGAAGAACCGGTAACACTATTTACTTTAAAAACAAATACCGTAAACTCTTCATAGTGAGGATCGTTCATTTCTAAATCGTTATCACTTTCAAAACATGTATCAAAAGTGGCATTTATTTTAAAATCATCAGACCATTTTAACTGCATATCAATATTCTCGTAAAACTCTAAATTAGAATAAAATTTTGCGATTATTTTTCCTTCTTTATCATTTAAAAACATAAACTATTTCCTCCATTCGCACGGTCTTGCAGGAACAATATGCACTCCATTCTTTGAATACCTAATTGTTCCTACTGTTGTTTCATACATTTTTCCTGTTTGTTCATCAACGTATTTTCCTATTACTTTTTTAAAATCAACTCTTTCTGTAGTATAATCAATCTTTTGACCTTTTCCACTATATTTGTTGATTAAATCTTGTGCTTCATCTATAGAAATTTCAAGTATGCTTTTTCCCTTTTGATAATTATTATGTCCTACTATGTGTTTGCCTTGCTTACCCAAATGTAATTTTTTAGGAAAACCACTAAAACTTGAAGTTTTATCGACAAACTTCGCTCCATCACTTGCCTTATCAACTATTCTAAGAGTCTTACCTGCATCACCGACTTCGCCAATAAATGGAACTATTCCAATTAAGTCAAAGCCCGCAGAAATTAAGTCGCCCCTAAGTAGGTCAACAGGTATTGAAATTAAATCTACAATACCGTCAATTCCGGGAATAAGAGCCGCCGCTGAAAGCAAGGTGCTTACATAATCCAAAAAGCCCATTTCCTTGGTACTTTCTGTTTTTTGTAGCTGTTCTTCGATAGCTTTGCTGTCAATCGTGGCAACAGCTTTGTTTTTGTCATCAAGAATTTCAATAGTGCATCTGCAGTTTGGGTGCACAAGAGGTAAAAATTCTGCATCTTTGAGTTTTTCTATCGAATATGTATTTCTTCCTTTTTCCTTGCATTCTTCACAAGCTGTAGAACCCGGCTTTAGACGATATTTCTTGTAGCCCTCATTCTCATAGCTATATAATACCATACAGTAACCTATTTGTCTATTGATACTTTCGATGGACTGGTTTGTAGAATTTATAATTTTGTCTATTGCTAATTCTAAAGACCTTTGTTTTTCGACAATAGTTTCTTCATCACTAAGCGGTGTAAAAATTTCTTCAATGATATCCTTTACCGCATTTTCTTTCATCTCATCTATGTTTTTACTCAAATTAACAAGGTGTTCACTTTGTCTTTCATTAAAATCTTTAAAAAGATTTTCGTCAATTTTAAAATCCTCAAAATAGCTTTCGACAGACTTCTTAACGTGTTCTAAAAGCCGTTCTTCTTCAAAGCCGATAGTTTTTTTCTTTTTGCCAATACTATCTAACACATCACCATACATAAGGTTTGCAAATGAATATAGCTTAACTACCTCCTTCTTTAGTTTTTCTTCCGTTTTTACCATAGCTTTTCCCCTTTCCTCTGGTATAGCTATATTATAGACCGGTAAAAACGGATAAAACGGACAACTTTTGGACATAAAAAAAGCAAGCACATCGTGCTTGCTTTTAATGTGGCTGCCGGACTAGGATTCGAACCCAGACAAACAGAGTCAGAGTCTGCTGTGCTACCTTTACACAATCCGGCAATATTAAATTGCTTTGTAAATAAAAAAGTATTTGGTGCGAGCAGTGGGACTTGAACCCACACGTCGGTTGACACACGCCCCTCAAACGTGCCTGTCTGCCTATTCCAGCATGCTCGCATATCCAAACAGCTTTTATAGTATAATACTTTTAATCACGTTTGTCAAGACTTTTTTAAAAAAAAATTTGTTTTATAATCTAAGCCTTTCGAATATGCTTATTGTGGAGGCGATTATTTTATGAAAACATTAAAAACCTATATTGTAGCAATTTTTATACCCCTTGTTGTGGGTGGGCTTGCGGCGTTTTTGACCCGCGGCAATATGATGCTGTATGATGAGATAGTCAAACCGCCGCTTGCCCCACCGCCAATACTCTTCCCCATTGTGTGGACAATACTTTATATACTTATGGGTATCAGCAGTGCAAGAGTTTATTTGAAAAAAGAATCTATGCCCCAGGAGGTATCCTCTGCGCTGACGGTATATGCTTTGCAGCTTGGATTCAATTTTTTCTGGAGTCTGATATTTTTTAATCTGAGGGCGTTTTTCTTTGCCTTTTGGTGGATTTTGATTTTGTGGGCACTTATAATAGTTATGATTTTGAAATTTCGCAAAATTGACGGTATTGCGGCGGCAATCAATATCCCGTATCTTCTGTGGGTGACTTTTGCTGCATATCTCAATCTTGCAATTTATATTCTTAATTGAATATGTAAGTGAAGAGGGTTTTTGCCCTCTTCATTTTTGCGTTAAGACAAAGATTCAAGATAATCTTCGAAATTACTCTTTATAACTGTAACCCTTGGCCCGTAGATAACCTGCACGCCGGAACCACTTTTGATTATTCCCGATGCACCGCTTTGCTTAAGAGCAGCGTCTTTAACCTTGGAACTGTCTTTGACGGTAACGCGGAGTCTTGTGGCACAGCAGTCAACATTTACGATGTTATCCTTGCCGCCCAATCCCTCTAAGATAAGAGGAGATTTATCCTCTTTTGCGGCGTTTACGTCTTTTCTGGTATAGAGTTTGGTGTCAGCCTCATCATCCTCACGCCCAGGGGTGACAAAGTTGAACTTTTTGATAAGATAACGGAAAATAAAGTAGTAAACAATGAAGTAAAGGATGCCCACCCAGATTATATTTATCCAATTGGTTTTTGCGTTGCCCTGAAGAATTCCAAACAAAAACAGGTCTATGACACCACCGGAGAAAGTCATACCTACGCCGACCCTTAAAATATGCATAATCATATAGGCAAGTCCGGCAAAGACGCAATGAATAATATACAAAACAGGTGCTACAAAAAGGAAAGTAAATTCCAAAGGCTCGGTTATACCTGTAAGAATGGAGGTAAGTGCAGCGGATAGAAGAAGACCGCCGGCTACTTTTTTCTTAGAGGGTTTGGCGACACTATACATAGCAAGTGCTGCACCAGGCAGACCAAATATCATAAGAGGGAACTTGCCGCTCATGAAACGGGTTGCCTCCACCGAAAAGACGGATGTGGACGGGGATGCAAGCTGGGCAAAGAAAATGTTTTGTGCCCCCGCGATGGTCTGACCGTCTATAACCATGCTGCCCCCAAGTCCTGTCTGCCAGAAAGGCATATAAAATACATGGTGGAGACCAAAGGGAATAAGGGCCCTTTCGATTGTGCCGTAGATGAATGTTCCGAAGTATCCTGAGCTTAACACCAAATCTCCAAGAGAATAAATTGCACGCTGGATATATGGCCAAACAAAATACATAATAATTCCCACGATTATATAAACAAAAGTTGAGATAATGGGTACAAACCTTACGCCACCGAAGAAAGAGATAACGGTGGGAAGCTGTATTTTATAAAAACGGTTGTGAAGTGCTGCGACACCAAGACCAACTATTATACCGCCGAAAACACCCATTTCAAGGGATTGGATACCCACCACATTGGCGACTGTACCTGAGAGCATAACACCCTCTTCAAGCTGGCCGTTGAGACGCAGGAGGGTTGATATGGTCTGGTGCATGATGAAAAATGCTATTGCGGCAGAGAGAACTGCTGTGCCGTGTTCCTTTTCTGCCATACCCAGAGCAACACCCATGGCAAAGATAATGGGAAGGTTTGTAAATACAATGTTTCCTGTCTGGGCAAGAATCTGCATAACTGAGTTTAGAAGTGTACCGGGGCCTAAGATTGCACCCAGGTTGTATGCCTCAATGGTTGTTGCGTTGGTTAGTGAAGAACCAATTCCCAGCAAAAGCCCGGCAATAGGCAACAGGGCAATAGGTAACATAAATGAACGGCCAACTCTTTGCAGTACACTGAAAAGACCGTTTTCACCTTTCTTTTTCATACAAGTTTCATCCTTTCTTAATTTATGATTTATATACCAGAGCGGGACTGCCAGCCTTGGCTGACGGAGCCTCCAGAACTCTGAATTCCTTAAGCTTTTCTGTGTTTGTTATTACCACCATGGTGGTAGTGTTATAGCCTTTTTCCTTTATGGCATCAATATCTGCCAGTGCGATTGCGTCACCGCGGTGTATGGCATCTCCTTTCTTTACCAGAGAGGTGAAAAACTCCCCTTTAAGTTCTACCGTGTCAATGCCGATATGGACAAGAATTTCAAGGCCGTCACGGCTGGTTATGCAGTAGGCGTGAAGGGTTTCTGTAACATCGGAGATGATGCCGTCGATGGGACTGAAAAAATTGCCGTTTGTGGGAACCACGGCAAAACCATCCCCCAGAATTTTTTGTGAAAACACCTGGTCAGGAACTTTGGCAAGACCGATTATTCTGCCGTTGGCAACAGAAGATAGATTTTTCTCTTTTTTGAGGAAGTTAAACATACAAGAACTCCTTTCTTATGATTTACGTGAAAACGAAGATTCGTTATGGCAAACTTCGGATTTTTTCACGAAGTTTCAATATGCATGGGGCGGAGACGGAAAGTTCGTCAACGCCCATGTTGACAAATTGTTCGGTAAGTGACAAGTCTGATGCCAGTTCCCCGCAAATCCCTACCCATGTGCCGTGTTTGTGAGCATTTTGTATTATGGATTGTACAAGCCTTAGAATGGCAGGATGATGAGGGTCAAAAAATGGCTCCAGATATCTGTTTTGTCTGTCTATGGCAAGGGTATATTGAGTCAGGTCGTTTGTCCCTATGCTGAAAAAGTCCACCTCAGGAGCCAGAATATCACTGATAATTGCTGCTGCCGGAGTTTCAATCATAAGGCCGATTTCTATATTTTCATCAAAGGGAATACCCTCTGCACGCAATTCTGATTTTGTCTCTTCCAGAATGTTTTTTATGGACTTCACCTCTGAAAGGGAAATTATCATAGGGAACATAATGGAAATATTGCCATAGGCTGATGCTCGGAGTAATGCCCTGAGTTGAGTTTTGAAAATACATATATCGGTAAGGCATATGCGTATGGCACGATAACCAAGTGCGGGATTTTCCTCAGACGGAAGATTGAAATAATCAATCTTTTTGTCAGCTCCAATGTCCAAAGTACGTACAATTACCTTTTTGCCCATCATACGCTCGGCAACTTCTTTATATTTTAAGAATTGTTCATCCTCTGAGGGATAAGTGTTTTTTGAGAGATATAAAAATTCACTCCTGAAAAGACCGATACCCCCGGCGTCGTTCTGGATAACTGATGCCAAATCAGAGGGACTGCCGATATTGGCATATACATCAATTTTTTTGCCCGAGAGAGTTTCGTTGGGCAAACCTTTCAGTTCTGTCAGTAGTTTTGCACGTGCGTCTTCAAGTTCCTTGCGTTTTTTAAAGTCTGCCAGTTTGTTGTCATCAGGATTTATATAAAGAGTGCCGCTGAATCCGTCCAAAATTGCTGTTTCCCCATGATGCGAGGCGTCAATGGGACCTGTGCCGATGACCGCAGGGATATTCATGGTTCGTGCCAGGATTGCGGTATGGGAGGAGGTGGAACCTCCAAAGGTTACAAAACCCAGAATTTTTTCTTTGTCCATCTGAACAGTCTCACTGGGGGCAAGGTCATCAGCCACAATTATTGACGGTTCAGAAAGAAAATCTTCGTCCAAGGAAGCTCCTGACAGAATATCCAGCAGACGTTTGGAAATGTCATTTACGTCTGCGGCTCGTGCCTGCATATATTCATCGTCCATTTCTTCAAACGTTTTGGCAAAAAGGTCAGAGGTGTAGCTGACTGCATATTCGGCGTTTACGGCCTGATTGCGAATCATGGTGCTGATTGCACCGTGATAGTCCTCGTCGTCCAGCATCATCAGGTGAATCTGAAATATCTGGGCATTTGCCTCGCCTACCTCCAAAAGGGCTTTTTGATAAAGTTCTTTAAGTTGATTTTTAGCGGTGGACCGTGCATCTTCAAATCTCAGAACTTCAGCTTTTATGTCATCTATTTTAATACGTTTTACAATGCGGCTTTCGCGGTTGTAAAAACAAAGTTTGCCCATAGCCAATGCGTTATAGACACTTTTTCCGTTAATTTCAAGCATGGGTGTTCGTTCCTTTCGGGAAGATTGTAAATAAGTATTCTTAAACTATTATAGACAAAAAAGACATAAACATACATTGCAGTATGATTATGTCTATGCATTTTAAAAAAATGATTTATTTTAAAGATAGAATAAACCAAATAACGAGCATAAACAATGCCTTGTCCGCATAGTATTTCTTAAACAAAAAGATATTTTAAGCACTTGGGATAAAGGGAGTGGAGTTTATGGAGAAAGTCAAGGGATTGAGCACATATGAAGCCGAGGAATCCCGTGCAAAACACGGCACAAATCGGCTCAGCGAAAGGGAAAGACCAACCCTGTGGAAAAAATACTGGGAAAAGTTTGATGACCCCATAATAACAATTTTGTTGATAGCCCTGGGAATAAATGTTGTATTCACTTTTTTGGGCAAGGTGGATTGGTTTGAGTGTCTGGGAATCTTCCTTTCTGTGCTTATATCAACATGGGTGAGTGCTCTGTCTGAATTCAAGAACGAAGAAGCGTTTCATCAAATCCAGAAAGAAGCATCAAGGACAACGTGCAAGGTCTATCGTGATAACCATTTGTGCCAGATAGATAGCGATGATATAGTAAAAGGTGATATGGTGTTGCTTCAGGCAGGGGATTTGATACCTGCCGACGGATACGTTTTCTCAGGGAGTATCAAAGTTGATCAGTCAGTGCTTAACGGAGAGAATAAAGAACAGCAAAAAACTGCGGAAGAAAAAGAGCCTGTATACAGGACAAGGCTCATTGATTTTTGGGACAAAAGCAGTCTGTTCCGTGGTGCGGTTGTATGTTCAGGTCAATGTATATTAAAGGTGTGCCAGGTTGGTGATGGTACGGTTTATGGCAGACTTAATCAGGATACGGGTGATGAGGACAGAGAAAGTCCCCTGCAACTTAAACTGTCAAAGCTTGCCAAAGGAATAAGCAGGTTTGGTTATATTGGTGCCACATTGGTGATGATTATATTTCTTGTTCAGAGGATATTTGTCGACAATGGTTGGAACCTGATGCAGGTGATGGAATATCTGTCAGACAGGGGTCAGGTGATATCGGATGTGGTAAATGCCGTTATTATAGGCATAACAGTTATTGTTGTATCGGTGCCTGAGGGTCTTCCGCTTATGATTGCCATTGTGTGTTCTCTTAATATGAAAAAGATGATGAAAAACAATGTGCTGGTGCGTAAGCTTATAGGTATTGAAACTGCGGGGAGCATAAATATACTTTTTTCTGACAAAACGGGAACAATAACCTGCGGAAGATTGAGTGTGGTGAGCTTTACAGACGGTGAGGTCAATACATACGGTAAGAAGAGTGAAATACCTTATAATCTCCAAAGAATTATGGAAATTTCGGTGTTGGGAAACAGCGGGGCACAACTTTCAGAGGGGAAGATTATAGGAGGAAATGCGACGGAAAAGGCGTTGACTGAATATGTTTGCAGTGACGGAAAATCGCCTAAATTAATGCTTAAAAAGCGTAATGAAACCCTGTTTTCGAGTGAAAATAAGTTTTCACAGACATGGGTTGAGGGCGATTTCTCAGGGGTTCTGGTGAAAGGTGCACCTGAAAAAATTTTAAGCCGTTGCACTGAATACTATGATGGGTCAGGAAATGAAAAAAGGCTGACGGGTATACAAAAGCTGAACGCTCATGTTGACAGCCTGGCGGAAAAATCCGTAAGGGTCATCGCCATTGCAACAGCCCAAAGGTATGAGGATGGCAGACTTCCTGATGAAATGACTCTTGTTGGTCTGGTGGGGATTCGTGATGATTTGCGACCTGATGTGCGTGGCTCGGTAAGTGAGGTCAAGCGTGCGGGAATCCAGACGGTTATGATAACAGGGGACAAAAAAGAGACGGCTGTTTCTATTGCCCGTGAGGCAGGAATAATGGACAGCCATCGTGATGTTGTATTGACCTGCGAAGATTTGCAGAGGATGAGCGATGATGAGATAAGTGGGATATTGCCTGATGTACGGGTTGTTGCCAGGGCACTTCCTACAGATAAGAGCCGGTTGGTGAGAATTGCACAAGAAAAGGGACTGGTGGTAGGTATGACAGGCGATGGTGTAAATGACCTTTCGGCACTTAAGCGTGCGGATGTAGGATTTGCTATGGGCAGTGGAACGGATGTGGCCAAAGAGGCGGGGGATATTGTTATACTTGATGACAACTTCTCGTCAGTTAAAAAGGCGGTGCTTTACGGCAGAACCATATACAAGAGCATAAAAAAATTTATTGTCTGCCAGATGACAATAAATATTGCTGCGGTATTGGTTTCGGTTTTTGGGCCTATCCTGGGAATAGAAAAACCACTAGGTATAACCCAGATGCTTTGGATAAACCTTGTTATGGACACTTTGGCGGCCATTGCCTTTGGGGGCGAGCCTGCACTTAAAAAGTATCTCCTTGAAAGGCCAAAACGGCGTGACGAGAATATTGTGGACAAAGGTGCATGGAGCGGAATTGTAATAAACGGGATGTTTATTTTCGCTATGAGCATGTTTATATTCTTAAATGAAAATGTAAGGTATTCATTCAGAAGTCATAGCAATGATATATTTTTCTATACAGGGTATTTCAATTTCTTTGTGTTTGCTTGTGTGTTCAATGCTTTCAATACCAGATGCGAGGGTATTGATTTGTTTGAAAATATTTCGTTAAACAAGCCATTTTTAATAATAATGTGCCTGATTTTTGCAGTACAGATTTTTATGACATATTTTGGCGGAGCGGTGCTGAGAACAGCAGGACTTTGTGCTAAGGAATGGATGCTGGTTGTTATTATGGCTTTGCTGATAATACCTGTCGATATTTTCAGAAAGTTGATGGTAAAGAGAAAATAAGGGAAACTACACTCCACTCAAATCAAAGGGTGGGGTGTATTCTTGTTTTGCACTGGATTTTTCCTGAAAATATATGTTTTTGAAACCGAGATTTGTTGCTGCATCGGCTACAGATTGGTATTCAAAGGATGTGATGGGACGGTCAAGCTCAGGAAAAGAGCTAAGATGACCATTGGGAGTATATTGACTCATAAGGCTGAGGATAAAGTTGTCGGTTCCAAACCTTGATGCAAGGCTTTCAAGAAGTTTCAGGGAGTCGTGTCGCAGCAAGGGAAGAACAAGATGCCTTACTATGATTCCCGATTTCATTATGCCATCTTTATCAAATGACAAGGGCTGAGTGGTGCTGAGCATCTTTTCCAAAGCCTGGATTGATATATTGAAATAATCCTCCGCGTTGCTGTATTTTTTTGCAATATGGGGACTGAAGTATTTTAGGTCAGTCAGGAATATGTCAATATAATCATTCAGCATAGCAATGCTTTCAGGGGTTTCATAACCCCCTGTATTATAGACAAAGGGGATACGGATTTTGTCACGTACACTGTCGATTGCTTCAATTATGTGGGGGATATAGGGTGTTGGTGTTACAAGGTTTATATTGTGAGCACCTTGTGCCTGAAGTTCCAGAAAAATCTGTCCAAGACGTGATGAGGATATTTCTTTCCCCTGCGTTCCAAAACTTATCTCGTGATTTTGACAGTACACACAGCGCAGATTGCAACCGCAAAAGAAAACAGTGCCGCTGCCGTCTGTCCCGCTTATACAAGGTTCTTCCCAAAAGTGAAGTGCCGCCCTTGCGATTTTGATATTTTTTCCCGCTCCGCATATGCCCAAAGCCGTATTGCGGTCAATACCGCATTTTCTTGGGCAAAGAGTGCAATTGTTTATAGTTTTCATGACTTCTCCCTTGAATATAGATATTGTTATAATTGTAAATTAAAAAACGTCAAGTGTCAACATTGGATAATTTTTCAAAAACTATTGACAAGAGAATAAAAATATGGTATTTTGTTTTATATTAAAATAGTTTGAAATTCAAAGTATATTCGAAAGGGGTATTCAATTGGATAGAGAACAAAGGACGGCACTTAATTATTTTTTTGTAAATGTATTCAACCAGATTTTGTCATGGGAGGAAAACAGCTTTAAGGAAATGGGACTCTCGGATTTATCCCTGAGAGAACTTCATGTAATTGAGGCGGTGTGTTACCTCAAAGGAATGGGGAAAAACAGAATGTCAGATATTGCAAAGTATCTGTCAATAACCCCTGGTTCATTGACTACATCGGTAAATACTTTGGTCAAAAAGGGGTATCTTGAAAGAGAAAATGACAAGGATGACAGACGAGTAGTTTTGATTGTGCCCAAAGATTCGGCGGAAGAAGTCAACAAACTTCATGCTGGATTTCACTCAGCAATGATAGATGAGGTTGAAAAAATAGTAAATAATGAAGAAATAGACGTCTTGGTTAAAACATTGGAAAAACTGAGCGTATTTTTTGGAGAAAAATCAAAAGTGAGGGGAAGAAAATGAAAAAAGAATTTAAACAGTATGATGTTGAAGAATTCAGAAGTCTGCGTGAGGCAGTCAAACGGCATGTTGATCGTCATGGCTCAAGACCTGCGTTCGTGTATCGTGAAAAAAGGGAGCTTAAAACGGTTACATACAGTGAGTTTTACAATGATTCATTGTGCCTTGGCAATGTGCTTTTGAAAATGGGATTTATTGACAAGCATGTTGCTTGCATAGGCGACAACTGTTATCGTTGGCTGGTGGTACACAGCACCATGATGAATTCAAATGGTGTTTATGTGCCTCTTGACAGACAACTTCCCAAGCAGGATATTGTGACAGTTCTTAATCACAGTGATTCAGAGGTGTTGTTTTTTACTAAGAAGTATATACCCGTATTGGAAGAAATAAGAGGGGAACTCCCCAATATAAAGGTTTTTGTCTGCCTTGATGCTGAGGCAGAGGAGGGCAAGCACCTTTCCTATGAGGATCTGATTAAAGAGGGTCAGGCACTTATGGATTCAGGATTCAATGAGTATGAGAAAACAGAGGGGGACACCGATGCATTAAGACTTTTGGTTTACACATCGGGTACAACCGGCATGGCAAAGGGTGTTATGCTGTCAGAGAGGAATGTTATGACATGCATCAACACAGGCCTCAGACTGACCAGACTTTATGACAGAGCAATTTCCCTCTTGCCTTATCATCACACTTATGAAGGTATTGGTCTTATTGCAGAGCTTGCCTGCGGTGTAACTATTTTTATAAACGACAGCATGAAAAACCTTCTCAAAAACTTTGAAACATTTAAGCCGGAAACTGCTTTTCTGGTTCCTGCTTATCTTGAGGCATTTTACAAAAGAATTCAAAAAGCAATCGGCAAGAAAAAACCCCTCATTGATGGAATGATTGGACTCAGCAACTTGCTCCGCAAAGTGGGAATTGATGCAAGACGCAAGATGTTTGGTATGATAATCAAACCATTCGGGGGAGAACTCCGCAAGGTTATCAGCGGTGGTGCACCAATCCGTCCGGAGATTGCAGACTTTTTTGAGAGCATAGGTGTGACAGTTGTAAATGGTTATGGAATAACAGAATGCTCACCTCTTGTTGCTATTACCCGTGAGGGATATGATGACTGTTATACGGCAGGTGTTCCTATTGGTTCGGTAAAGGTTAAGATTAAAGACCCCGATGAAAACGGAATTGGCGAAGTTTGTGTAAAGGGTACATCGGTCATGCTGGGTTACTACAAAAATCAGGAGGCGACCGACCGTGTAATGGAGGACGGATGGTTTAACACCGAAGATTTGGGAATGATTGATGATAAGGGCAGACTCAAGATTACAGGACGCTCCAAAAACCTGATTGTTTTGAGAAACGGCAAAAACATTTTCCCAGAAGAAATCGAGAATTATATACTGTCAATCCCTTATGTTGCAGAGGCTGCGGTAACCGCATGGCATGACGAAAGCGGCGAGGAGGCGGGACTTTGTGCCCATGTTTACCTTGATCCCCAGAGCGAGATGGCAACGGCGGAAGAGCGTGAATCAAAGGTTCGTGAAGATATAGCCAAGGCATGCAAGGAACTGCCTGTATACAAGCAGGTAAGCCGTGTCAACATCCGCAAAGAAGAATTTGTAAAGACCACAACCAATAAAATAAAACGAAACGAAATTGAAAAGTAATATCGGATAAATTTACTTATCTTGCACATTTATCGTTCGCTCGCATACACAAAGTATAGTCTCGCTCGCAGAAATGCACAATCTAAGCAAATTTCCCACGATATTTGTGAATATGAAAATAAAGCCGATTAGGCGAAAAAACCGACTGCTTCTGCAGTCGGGTTTTTGTAATATTATCGTTCAAAGTCTAAAAGCTTTTTTGGTGAAATTCCTAAAGCATCAGCGATTTCAAAAAACACATCAAAAGAAATCCCAACCGCTGCAACCTCAATTTTACTCATATGAGTTTGATCTATCCCTATTCGTTCAGCTAAATTTTCCTGTGTATATCCTAATTTTTTTCGATAATATGCAATGTTTAATCCCATCATTTTATATTTATCTTTAAATTCGTTTTTCATAAAACACACCTCTATATAATATTATAAAAGCTTATTCCACCATTTGTTATAGACTAAAAATTCATAAATATGCATTGACATTACATAAAATAGGTGTTATAATGTGTGTAAAATAAAATGTTTTATAAAGAGGGGTAATGAATATGGATTATTTGTGGGAATATATTTGTTTTAGAGCAGATGGTGCTGGTATAGGAGAGGAATTAAGTTACGAAGGATTTTTTTTAAAATTGTGTATTCTTTACTTTATTCCTGTAACTTTGGCTCTGCTTAGGTTTCTTAAAATATCAGAAAAAGAAAAAAGGGTTTTAGCCGTAAGCGGACTATGTTTATCTTGCTATTCGCTTTGTGTTCATATTGGCTATGTTGTATATCTTATTTCATTAGAGGATGTATATCCATTGTGGCTTTACTGTCTTGCTCCGTTTGTGTGGATTGCGGGATTAAGTGTTAATATTATAAGATGTTGGAAATCAAATTTTATTCAGAAAGATTGAAATTAAGAAAGGAGATCTATGAATGAGGGAGTTTCTAAAAAATGGTGCAGGTTTGGTGATTGGTTACATAGAAGAGCATGGCGGTATTACACAATTATTCGATTCAGCTGGGAAATTATTAGGACAGCATTCAAAATCAACAGATTGGGTGACAGATGCGGCAGGTAGGGTTATTGGAAAAGGGATAAAAATGATAGGTTTACTTTTAAATAAATAGAGTAGATTGTACAAATAAAAAAAGACGACTGTTCATCAGTCGTCTTTTTTACTTGGTGGAGATGAGGAGAGTCGAACTCCTGACCCCCTGCTTGCAAGGCAGGTGCTCTCCCAACTGAGCTACACCCCCATGTTAAGTTGAATGCTGTGATTTGCACAACAAGTGAATTATAACACAACATTTTGAAATTGTAAAGACTAATTTTAAAAAAAATTCAAAAATTTTGAAGGAGAATAAAACAACCGGACATCTTGTCCGGTTGTTTTTGGTGTAGAATTTTTAATTTTAAACTTATTTGGAATATCCATAAAAGACATTTCCTGAAAAATGTAATTCGGTATGAGGGAAATTACTTTCCTTCGTCAAGACCGAAACGCTTTCTGAACTTGTCAACACGACCGCCTGTGTCAACTAACTTCTGCTTACCTGTATAAAAAGGGTGGCAAGCTGAACAAATTTCGATAGAAACATTCTCTTTTGTTGAGCCTGTTTCAATAACATTTCCACAAGCACACTTGATTGTTGTTTCTTTGTAATCCGGATGTATTCCTGCTTTCATCTATCTTTCACCTCTTTCTTTAGAGTGTTGTAGCTTAAATCAGCATTTTACATTATAGCATAGGCTTTTT
>JAZSFF010000049.1:0-50377 GCA_045532055.1 Clostridia bacterium | reverse complement strand
TATCTGCGATTTGAGAGCAGAAATAAACGAAGACGGAGATGTAGAATACATTGTTGATTCGTATCAGTTGAGTAATTTGCGTACTTATACATGCGATAAGGAGTTGTTTGATACACTTGCAATCGGTGATGTTGTACGTTTCACGATTAACAAAGAGGGAAAGATTTTGGACTTGGATGTGATAATTGATGTGGATGCCGTAAAACCTCCAATAGGCAGACGTACCTGGACTGGTGATACTGCTGCGGGTACAATTCAGGCAGATGCAAACACTTCTATCACTACTGCAGTTCAGGCACTTCAGAATTCAAGAATAGTTTACGGAACAGTTCTTAATTCTTCCGGTTCATTCATTACACTTACACAGTCTTTCACAGACGATCTTGGCGGTTTGGATCATAATGCACGTAGAGATAACTTTAAAATTGATTCCGCAACAGTTTACAAATATACCAACGGACACAATGGACCGAAGGTCGAAAAGGTAGGATTTGGTGAGATAATTCCATACTCACTTGATAAAGACAATGCTTCGGAAGTTGTTGCTACCATGGTATACGGTACTGTAAATAACGTTTACATTATCGAACGTTAAGAGTTAATCTGATAAAATTATTAAGCCAGAAAGGATTGAACTGAATGAAAAAAGCAATAGCATTGATTTGTACTTTTTGCTTACTGTTTACTTTGGTCGCACCGATAAGTGTGGCGGCAGAAGATGATAGTGCGTGGGACGGATGGTCTGTTCCCAAGGAGGTAACTATTACAGACGGTGTTGCACATTTTACTGACAATGGCGGAATGGTACAGCTTAGCAAATCGCAGGCAGTAGGGGATACTTTTACGGTTTCTTTCTCAATGAAATTAAATTCTACTGGAAGTGCCAAAAACCAAGGTTTTCAGGTGTTCAACGGTAGAGTTCGTGCCGGATTTTATATAGAGTATCAGAAAGGTATGCTTACTGCTATGGACTACTATTCGGAAAATCTTAAGAATCCGGTAAGTGCTTACGAATGGCATGACTATATGATTGAAGTTGATACTGATGCCATGATTCAGAAGGTGTATGTAGACGACGAATTTATTGGACAGCAAAATTTGAAAAAGCAAAGCCAAGCATCACAGATGAAATTCTGGGCAGAAGGTGCTGATTTAGAGGTTTCAGACTTTGTATATACAACAGCAGGTGCCGGTGCAGGAGATTTGTTGGAGCTTACTGCTGACTATACCGAAGCCTTTTTCCATGACTTCAACGAGATTGGAGGCTGGAAGGTTGAAGGAGAGAGATTTGTTACACATGACCCTACTGCAGGAACTATAAGACTCCGAACATGGGGTGATGAGCAATTTGTATATCGGTCAATTGAACGTCCGTTGAGACCTACAAAAAATTATGACCTTGAGTTCCGTATCAAAATTGATGAACCCGAGAGCAAGAAACAAGGTATGGCAATATTTAATATTTCCACGGACAACAGACATACATGGCTGTATGTTGAAAAAAATCGAATTCAAATAAACCCCAATACCAGACTTTCTTTGGTGCAAGAGGGTCCTTTGAATGCGATTCCTTATACAATAGGTCATGACTTTAATGTATGGCGTGCAGAAATTCGCGGCGACAATGTTACATGGTATATCAACGACAAAGAGCTCGTAAGTTTTGAGATGATTTACAGAAGTGCCAACTTGTGGCATATAAGCTTTTACGCTGAAAACTATGAAAACCAGTCAACCGACTTCACACTTGACTGGGTAAAATATACTCCGTATTTTGAAAAAGAGCTTGAAATGGTTGCTCCTGAAAGTCATTCCTATATTGTAGAGGGTTCGGACGTTCAGCTTAAGGCAAAGCCTGCTTCAGATGTTGAAAAAGTTGATTATAAAATAAACGGCGTTTATGTAGGTAGCGGATACAAAAAAGATGATTATATTTATACACTCAAAAATGCAAAAATTGGTGTTTACAATGTGACTGCCAACATAGAGAATATAGAAACTCTTGAATCTGTATTCTATGTAAAAAAAGTATTTGAGGCTGAACTGAAAGCAGATAAAGAAAAGATAAATCAGGGTGAATCGGTTAAGGTATCGGTTGCTGACAAGGCATTTCTTCCCCAAAACCGTGCAACAAAGGTTGAGTATTTTATAAACGGCGAGCTTGCTGCAACATCAACCAAAGCTCCATTCAACGCTACGCTTTCCGGTTTTTCAACAGGTACCAATTCGATTTTTGCCAAGGTTTACAACAACAACGGAATGAGTGTGATAACAGAGGTTAAGAATGTTGCTGTCAACTATGTTCCCGGCAAAAAGCTTGAATTGGGACGCGAATATATGCTTGATTATACATATAAGTCAGGCAACGGCAATGTTGAAATTACAGACGGTTACTTCAAACTTGCACTCAAGCATGATACGGATAAGCTTACCTACGAAACCTATGATGGAACACAGGTTTATGAGGGAATAGGTGCTGGTGACTACCGCGTGGTTGTAACTGCCGGTTATGCAGAACTTTATTACAACAACCATATGCTTGTTACTTTCTTTATGCCAAGAAGCAGTCAGACTGTGGCATTTAAAAACTCAAATGTTTCGGACATTGTCCTTGGCAGCAGTTATGTCAAATCAATCATCAAGGAAGTAAAGTGGGCAGGAAATCCTGAATACCAGTATGCAGGATTTCCCGATACGTCACATTATTCGGTTGAGTTTGACAAAACAGACAAATCTGCCGAAGAAGTTATATTCAATGACGGTATGTATGTAAACAAACTGAGCTTCCGCGAAGACGGTATTTATGCAAACGGTATACTTGAGATGTACGACTCCACACCGTCAGATTACAAACTTGCGGATTCTGTTGAATCGGGCTATTATAGACTGACTGTTGCGGCAGGTATTGCACAGCTTTACAGAGATAATCAGTACATTGGTTCATACCGTTGTGAAGCAAGACCGGTAAAGACAGAACTCAAGAGAACAATGACAAATCCGTCAGCTTCAACCATTCTGGTAGTCAAGAACACAGATGACCTTTACTATCATACAGATACTTTTGAAGGTAATACAGAGTATTCATATGAGGAATACTGGCTTGCCCGTCCGGATCATGCCAAAACGAAGGGCTATGGTGATGTGACGGTTGTAAGAAAGGAAGAAAAAAACGGAAACCATTACCTTAACCTTTCAGGCAATGGTTCATATATGCTCAACGGTATTGCCCAGGATGTGCACCTCAAATGGCGTGGAATGGTAAGCAAGCGTGAGGGTGAGTTCTACATAAACCTTCGTCGTTCATTTGGAGACCGACAGGAAAGACTGGGATACGACTTTGAGACAGGCGAATGGTACTACAAGACACTTTCTGCCCCTGGCACAGGTAGTTTTGTAACCAACATGGTTAAGATTGACAAAGACGCACTTAAACAGGGTGTATGGTATGATTTTGAGCTTATCTGTGACGGATTTGATACAGTATTCTACTGTAACGGTAAAGAAGTCCTGACCTACTCAAAAGAGAATTCAAGAAAAGCCAACTGTTACGGCCGTGTAGGTTTTGGTCTTGTTGATTCAGAGTATAATTTTGATGATTTTGAGTATGTGGGTGAAGGCAGAGTTTCACCGGGATTTTCTTATTCAGGACAAACTCAACACGGCGGCACTGCTTCTCCTGTATCCGTAGCGGATTATTATATGACCAATGACGGAGTTGTTCACGCTATAGGTTATGGTAGAGTAATGGATTCAAGCGACGGAGGAAAAACATGGTCAAATGCCAGAGACGTGTCTGTATCAAAACAGATAAACCAGATTGTTGAAATGCCCGACGGTACATTGGTATGGTGTAGTGATGACGGTGCTCTTCATACATCTTCGTATGTTTCCAAAGATGATGGTAAAACATGGGAAGGACCTTACAGAATGCAAAAAGAGGATTATATCAATCCCTTTTATCAAAGTGTTGGACGTCTTACATGTACAATGGATGGCAGACTGTTCTATGTAGGTTCCCAAGGTTCGGAAGATTACGGACATCAGGAAATCTATTATTCAGATGATGGTATGAACTGGGAAATGTCAGAAACAATACTTTCAACCGAAAATACAGGTCTTATTTACAACGAAAGTATTGTTATTGATGCTCCTAACGGTGAACTTTGGTTTATTGCAAGATCAAATTCAGGTTTCCATGACTATCATATTTCAAGAGACGGCGGCAAGACTTTTGATACAGAAGTTCACCATCTGCAGCTTATTGCACCGGAGTGTTGTTTTGGTGTAAGACGCGACTGGGAAAATCCAAACACCTATTATGCGATTTACATTTACGATACACAAGGCAGAAAACATTCCAGCATTCAGACCCCAAGATGTAAAACCGCAATCAGCGTAAGTTATGACGGAATGAAGACATGGGAATATCTGTGTGACGTTATGGAAGGTGACGAAGATCCTTCATTGCAGACCAGTGACTGTATGATAAAGATTCTGGATGGTACATTGTATTTCAGAACAACAAGCTATGAGGGTGGTTCTACCATTATAGGAAGCCAGGATATCAGCAAGGCAAAAACCCTTAAGAGGGCAACTCAGGCACATTGGAGATACTTCATGGGATTTGATGTTAAACGTGATGTTGCAAAGGATCATTGTGTGCTACCCAAGACCGATGGTGATGGATGGATTTACAGCGATTACTATTCGGTAAAGGTTAAGGATGCAATGATAGATATTGACACAGCGGCAAAGGTATTCAGCGTAGAATCTAAAAAGACTTCAAATGGTGTTGAATTCAAGATGGGTGATTCTGTTGTTAAATTTACAAACAATTCTGCAGAATATGTAATAAACGGAGAAACAAAAACAGCAGAAACAGTAATTCTGAAAAATGGATACCTTGACATTAAGAGTCTTTGTGAGATTTATGGAAAGGTATTCAGAGAGTCAGAGAATTCTTATTCAATTCTTGACAAAGCACCTGCGGTAGATTACTATCAGGCACAGATTGATAAGCTTGCGTAGTTGATGTTTTGACAGTAGATTATAAAATAAAAAGGATGTTCGTTAAGAACATCCTTTTTTGTATCTTGTTGATAACAACTTATTTTGTACCAAAAATCCTGTCACCTGCGTCACCCAGACCGGGAACAATATAACACCTCTCATTGAGACATTCGTCCACGTTTGCGCAGTATATTTCGATATCGGGGTGTGCTTTTGAAAGAGCCTCAATACCCTCAGGCGCAGCAATGAGACACAAGAATTTAATGTTTGAACCGCCGTATGATTTAATCTGGTTTATGGCGTCTATTGCAGAACCGCCTGTTGCCAGCATCGGGTCAACCACAACAATCAATCTCTTGTCAATGTCGGCAGGGAGCTTGCAATAATATTCACAAGGCTGCATGGTTTCTTCATCACGGTACATGCCTATGTGTCCGACCTTGGCGTTGGGCACAAGGTTAAGAAGACCGTTTACCATGCCAAGACCTGCACGTAGGATGGGTACTACTGCAATATCTTTGCCCTTAAGCATTTTTTGGGTTGTTTTTGTAATAGGTGTTTCAATCTCCACATCTTCAAGGGGTAAGTCTCGCAATGCCTCATAACACATAAGCATGGTTATTTCTTCAACAAGTTCACGAAAATCCTTGTTTGTGGTAGATTTTTGTCTTAAAATTGTTGTTTTGTGCTGAATCAGTGGATGGTCAAAAATTTTAATGTTGTTCATAACTGTCTCCTTAAATTATTCTTCATCTTTAGCTTTTGACAAAATCACGTTTGTTATTATACCAAGAATTAGTGCACAGGCAATGGAGGTAATAGTGATACTTCCAAAATTTAAGGTGAGTCCGCCAATGCCGGCAATAAGAATAACTGAAACCACAAAGAGGTTTTTGTTCAGGTTGAGATTTACCTGCTGAACCATCTTAAGACCCGAAACAGCGATAAATCCATAAAGTGCCATGCATACACCGCCCATTACACAAGAAGGGATGGAATTAACAAAAGCAATAAAGGGTGAAATGAAAGAAATAAGTATGGCAAGAATTGCTGCAGTCATAATTGTAAGAACAGATGCATTTCTTGTAATAGCGACACAACCAACAGACTCGCCATAAGTTGTATTGGGACAACCACCGAAGAAAGCACCAACTATGGAACCAATACCGTCACCAAGAAGAGTTCTGTGGAGACCCGGTTCTTCCAGCAAATCTTTTTCAATAATAGAAGAAATGTTCTTGTGGTCTGCAATATGTTCTGCAAAAACAACAAAAGCAACAGGAATATATGCAACAGCTATTGTGCTGATATACGCAGCATTCAGTTCACCAATACCTTTTAAAGCAGTAATGAAAGTAAAGTCAGGAACGGAAAGGAAAGTATTGATATTTACACCATTTTCTACAAGTGCAACGAACGGTGCGACATTGAGGACTTTCAATGCATCAATATTTGCAGCGTAGCCTATTGCAGTAAATATTGCAGATGCAGCATATCCGCCAAGGATACCAATTATAAAGGGGATGAGTTTAAGGGTTTTCTTTCCGTAGGTGGAGCAAACGATTGTTATAGTAAGTGTAATCAAGCCACACAATACTGTAATTAAAGGTGATGTAGCAACACCTTCAATACTACCTTTGGACATATCAGCGATTGCATTTCCTGCAAGACTGAGACCTATAATTGCAACTGTAGGTCCAATAACCACAGCGGGCATAACTTTGTTAATCCAGCGAACACCTGCAAATTTTACAATTACAGCAATTATTACATAAACCAGACCGGCAAAAGCTGCGCCGATTATTAATCCTAAAAATCCAAGCGACATTGATACTCCACCGGCAAAAGCTGCCATCATAGAACCTATGAAAGCAAAAGAAGAACCCAGGAATACAGGAGATTTCTTTTGTGTGAATGCGATATACACAAGAGTACCTATGCCGGCACCGAAAAGAGCTGCTGCTGAACTCATTGTGGTTCCGCATGAACCGTTGATAATAACAGGAACAACTAAAGTTGCAGTCATTATTGCAAGTAACTGCTGAATCGCAAAAATAATAAGTTGTCCGAATTTTGGTTTGTCATTGACACCATAGACCAGTTTCATTTAAAAAAATTCCTCCCAATTGTGGTTTTTACCACACGTATTTTGATAAAAAATGACATTTTTATCTATATAAAATATACATTAAAACACGAATATTGTCAATGGTGGTATTTGAGACAAACCAAACAAAAACAAAGTGATTTTTTGGTAATTT
The DNA here is from genome assembly GCA_045532055.1 of Clostridia bacterium. GTDB lineage: Bacteria > Bacillota > Clostridia > Monoglobales > Monoglobaceae > SIG440. Next base: position 43,106 of record JAZSFF010000049.1, on the reverse strand, counting down.
TAACAAAATGCAAAAAACTATTGACTTAGTTTTTGTGATATGTTACTATGTTCATAGATGAATCTTTACATATATAAACGCTTAAATACATAATAGGTAAGGGGATAGTATATGGGTGAAATAATTCTTGAAATGAAAAACATTGACAAAAGATTTTCGGGAGTTCATGCCTTAAAATCCGTTAGTTTGGAACTTGAAAAAGGTGAAGTTCACGCCCTCATGGGTGAAAACGGTGCAGGCAAATCAACTTTGATGAAGGTGCTGTGTGGCATACACAAACGTGATAGCGGTGATGTTGTACTTTTTGGCGAGCCTGTTGATTTTTCCAACATAAAAGAATCACAGGATGCAGGTATCAGCATTATTCATCAGGAACTTAATATGATGAATCATCTCACAGTTGCACAAAATATTTACATAGGAAGAGAGCCTATGAAGAATGGTGTCTACATAGATGACAAGGCAATGGAAAGAGACGCACAGAAACTCTTTGATAAAATCGGTGTAAAAATTGACCCGTCCGCAGTTTTGGGTACACTCACAGTAGGCAAGCAGCAAATGGTTGAAATTGCAAAGGCGGTATCAAGAAACTCCAAAATTCTTATTCTTGATGAACCAACAGCCGCTTTGACCCAGGTTGAGGTGGAGGAGCTTTTCAAAATCATGGCTGACCTCAAGAGCAAAGGTATAGGTATGATTTACATATCTCACAGAATGGACGAAATAAACAGAATTTCTGACCGTATAACAGTAATGCGCGATGGTGAATATGTAGGTACACTTATAACCAAGGACACTACTAAAGATGAAATAGTCAAAATGATGGTTGGTCGCGTGATTTTTGGTGACAAAAAAGAAAAAAGCAATGTTCCTGATGATGCAGAAACTGTTCTTGAAGTCAGAAATCTTAACAGAGGCAAGGAAATCAAAAATGTAAGCTTTAAATTGCGAAAAGGCGAAATTCTTGGCTTTTCGGGACTTATGGGTTCGGGAAGAACAGAGGTAGCAAGAGCTATATATGGGGCTGATGGCTTTGATAGCGGAGAAATTTTTATCAATGGCAAAAAGGTAGACATCAGGACTCCCAATGAAGCAGTCAAAAATGGTATTTGTTATCTTTCTGAGGATAGAAAAAGATATGGACTTTTGCTTGATAAATCTGTTTCTGAAAATTCAGTGTTGAGTAATCTTGATGATTATATAAAAATGGGCTGGATAAATGATAAAAAGATAGAAAAAGATGCAAAGCGGGAAAACGCAAAGCTAAAGACGAAAACGCCATCAATGAAACAACTTTTAAGAAATCTTTCGGGCGGAAATCAGCAGAAAGTAATTATTGCAAGATGGCTTTTGAAGGATTCTGATATATTTATTTTTGATGAGCCTACCCGCGGTATTGACATCGGTGCAAAAAGTGAAATGTACACACTTATGGAGGAATTGGCAGCTCAGGGAAAATCAATAATAATGATTTCTTCTGAACTTTCTGAAATCCAAAGATTGAGTGACAGAGTTGTAGTAATGTGTGAGGGTCGCATAACGGGCGAGATAGACATAAAAGATGCGACTCAGGAAAAAATTATGGCATATGCCACAATGAGAGAGGAATAGTGATATGGAAGAGAGAAAAAGTAACGGAAACTTCGGTAAAAATATTTTAAACTTTGTAGCAACCAAAGGAAAGCAAAACTTCATTATTATAATTGCTCTTGCAATTCTTGTTCTTGTGTTTGCTGCACTAAACCCTAATTTTTTGAGCAGATTCAACATTGTAAGTATGGCACAATCTTTGGCTCCATATGCAATTATGGGTCTGGGTGTTACATTTGTCATAGCAACTGGCGGTATTGACCTTTCAATTGGTACTACTTGTATAGCTGCTGCGGTTATTGCAGGCAAACTGTACATGGTTGGTATGCCTCTTGGTTATACCATCCCTGTGATGATAGCTATAGGCGCTCTTGTTGGATATATAAATGGTTTATTAGTGGCAAAACTCAAGATTCCGGCATTTATTGCTACATTGGGTACAATGATGTTTGGCAGAGGATTGAGCGCAATTATTGTTTCAATACCTAACATATTTTTTCCCAATGGAACATGGTTCAACAAGGTTTTTTCAAACTTCAACGGTATACCTGTAGGATTAATTTGGGTAATTCTTTTTGCAATCATCTGTATGTATCTTATGTATAAATGCAAAATCGGACGTTATATCCTCTCAATAGGAAGTAACGAAGAGGCAACTAGGCTTTCGGGTATTAATACTGACAAATACAAAATTATTGCATACACAATAGCGGGTATCTCAACTGGTATTGCAGCAATTTTCTGGGCGGCATCATTTGCTACAGTTGCAACTGCAACAGGCAACGGAATGGAACTTGATGCCATTGCCGGAGTATACATCGGAGGTACAAGTGCTGCCGGCGGTGTTGCATCTATTGCAGGTTCTGTAATTGGTGCGATAATGCTGGTGGTTATCAGAAGCGGTCTCAATTTCGTTCTTGCAAGATTCAATCTGAATCTGAATTCGACATATGTTACATATGTTTTGACAGGCATAATAGTTGTGGTTGCCGTTCTTATGGATGTTATCAAGAACAAAAATGCAGGTAAAGTAAAAATCGAAAAAGAGTCTAAAAAGAAAAAAGATACTCAGAAAACAGAAACAATTGCACAATAAATTAGTCTTCTGCGGCATTAGCCGTAAATATTATAAAAAATGGAGGAAGAAATTATGAAAAGATTTTTGGCGTGCTTGATGGTAACAGTTTTTGTTGTTGCAGCTTTAGCTGGTTGTGGCAATGCAGGCGGTTCCAACGGCAAAACAATCGCAGTTGTTGCGAAGGGTGAGTCACATGCTTTCTGGCAGTCAGTTAAAGCTGGTGCAGAAGCAGCAGGTGCAAAGTATGGTTACAACATTACTTTCAGAGGCCCCGCAAGTGAGTCAGCAAAAGACCTTCCATCACAGATGGAAATGGTTCAGACAGCACTTTCAAACAATGCATCTGCAATCGTTTTGGGAACAATAGGCGAAGGATTTGTTGATATGCTTTCACAGGCAAAAGATGCAAATATTCCTGTTGTACAGTTTGACAGCGGTATCTGGGCAAAGGATATCGAAGCTCTTGACAAAGCAGGCAAGAACCCAATTGTTTCTTCAGTTGCAACAAGCAATTACCTGGCAGCAGGTCTTGTTGCTGAAAAATTCTTTGACGCACTCAAAGAAGATATCGCAGCAGCTGACAAATACGTAGTAGGTGTTATTCAGCACGACGAAACTCAGACAGGTATCGACAGAGCTGGTGGCTTTATCGACAAGTTCAAAGAATTGGCTGATGCTGATGCTGCAACAAAGGGCAAGTATGTGATTGAACACGAAATCAAACCTGGCGATGCAGACAATGCTTACAAGGCAGCGTTGGAAGCTCTTGCTGAAAAAGGTTCAAATGCAATCTTTATGACCAACGAGGGTGTTGTTAAGCAGGTTTACGACGCAATCGGTGCTGCAGGTGCAAAATACGATGCAATCAAGTTTGCTGGTTATGATGCAGGTACAAAGCAGATTGAATGGATGAAGAAAACAACAGGACCTAAGCTTGTTGGTTCAGTTGCTCAGGATTCATTCCAGATCGGTTACCAGGCAGTAGAACAAGCAATCATGGCTGTAGAGGGAAAAGAAATTACAGAAAAGGTTGATATCTCAGGTGCATGGTGGAATGCAGAGAATGTAGACGAAATGATTGCAAGCAATCTGGTTTACGAGGGATAAAACATACATGAATTACTTAAAAGGCAATCTCTTTTCAGAGATTGCCTTTTTGGTTTGTTTATGATATAATGATTGGCAGATATAAATCAGGAGAAGTTTGTAATGAGAAAAACGGGGTTAATTTATATAAGTGCAGCAAGTGTTTTATGGGGAACAAGCGGAATTTTTGTGCATTATATGGCACCATATGGTGTTGCTGCATTGCAAATGACATTCATCAGAGGATTGGTTTCTTTTATTTGCATGGGCGGGTATGTGTTGTTCACCAACAGAAGTGTTGTTAAAACAAATATCAAAGAAATCCTTTTATTTTTTGGAAGCGGTATTTCTTTTTTTATGACGGCAACATGTTATTTTCATTCAATGCAGCTCACCTCAATTTCAACAGCGGTTGTGTTAATGTATACTGCACCGATATTTGTTATGATTTATTCTGTAACATTTTTAGGCGAAAAATTAAGCGGTATGAAATTGGTTTCGGTAGCTGGGATGATTGTTGGCTGTGGACTTGTTTCAGGAATAATAGGCGGACTTAAGTTCGATGCAGTAGGGATTGCAATAGGATTTTTGTCAGGACTGTCTTATGCTGTATATAATATAATCACTAAAATTGAAATGGAAAAAGGTATAAATCCTGTAAAAGCTAACTTCTATTGTTTTTTGTTTAGTATATTTGCGGGACTTGTGGCCGCTAAGCCTGCAGGGATAATTGATTGCATTAGATTGAATCCTCCGGTGGTAGTTTCTCTTTCGATAGGGGTGGGGGTTTTTACTTGTATTCTCCCGTACTTTTTTTACACCATGGCTCTCAGGGAGATTCCGGCGGGCACAGCGTCTTCATTGGGAATACTTGAGCCTATGGCGGCAACTATTTTCAGCGTGTTGATATTCAAAGAAGTGCTTTCTTTATACTCTATAATTGGAATTGTTTTGATTTTGGGATCTGTTTTTATTCTTAGTAGGCAAAATTAATAAGTTTTGTAGAGTGACTGTTTCTACAAAAAAACAGTCAAAAAACTTCAAAATACTATTGACAATCGGGATTTTAAGTGTTATAATTACTCTATTGTTCATAAAAGCTATGACGAAGAAGGTACGAAGCGTGATGCTTTGCAGAGAGCCGGTGGATGGTGCGAATCGGTAAGGTCAGTTTCAATGTGCCCCTCACTTCCGAGCTGAAGATCAGAAAACCGCATTTGTGGTGAGTAGATATCTTCCGTGATTGCTGCGTAAAAGCAAAGGGCTTGTTAGAGCCTGCTGAGTGGCGGAGGTTTTCCGCAATTTGAGTGGTACCGCGAGTGTTATGCACCCGTCTCAAAGCTTTTTTGAGATGGGTGTTTTTGTGTATTTTAGCATGTAAATTTTTACAGTTTAAAGGATTTGAAAATTATGAGTTATGAATATAAACGAATCACCCTCCTTGCTGGACATTATGGCAGCGGAAAGACAAATATTGCTGTGAATATGGCGTTTAACCTGATACAGTCCTATGATAATGTGGTTATCGCAGATATTGATATTGTAAATCCTTATTTTCGTACCAAAGACAGCCAGATGGAGCTTGAAGAAAAGGGTATAAAACTGATTTGCTCAGAGTACGCCAATTCAAATGTTGATATACCGGCTCTACCTCAGGATATCTATTCTATTGTGGATAACAAAGATATAATGGCGGTGGTTGATATTGGAGGCGACGATAGAGGAGCCTATGCCTTGGGAAGATATTCACCAGGGATTGTTGAAGAAAACAATTATGATATGCTGTTTGTTGTAAACAAATATCGACCCCTTACTCCTGATGCTCAATCTACTGTTGAGATTATGCACGAGATTGAGGCCGCAGGAAAAATAAAATTTACGGGAATAATCAATAATTCCAACATAGGAAACGAAACAACTGCAGAAGATGTTTTGAATTCAATCGCTTATGCAGATGAAATTTCGCAAATTGCAGGGATACCTGTTGTTATGACAACTGCAATGAAAGAAATTTCAGATGAGCTGATTGGCAAAATTCCAAACTTATTTGCATTAAAATTACAAAAAAAGTTAAGTTAAAGGAGAGATACACTATGGCAAAACTTACTTTCAAAACAGATAACTGCAAGGGCTGTGGATTGTGCATTGATGCATGTCCAAAGAATGTTCTTGTCCTTGCGAAAGACAAAATCAACAAAAAAGGTCATCATCCGGCGGAGGCTGCCAAGCCCGAAGATTGTATTGGATGCGCATTCTGTGCAACAATGTGTCCGGATTGCATTATTACAGTAGAAAGGTAGGTACATATTATGTCAGATAAAGTTTTAATGAAAGGCAACGAGGCTATTGCTGAAGCTGCCATAATCGCAGGATGTCGTCACTATTTCGGATATCCTATCACACCCCAGACAGAAATTGCCGCTTATATGGCAAAGAGAATGCCTAAAATCGGTGGTACATTCTTGCAGGCAGAAAGTGAAATTGCTGCAATCAACATGGTTTATGGTGTTGCATCAACAGGTAAGAGGGTTATGACATCATCATCAAGCCCTGGTATTTCACTTAAAGGCGAGGGTCTTTCGTACCTTGCAGGAGCCGACCTTCCTGCCCTTGTTATCAATGTACAACGTGGTGGCCCCGGCCTTGGCGGTATTCAACCGTCACAGTCAGACTACTTTCAGGCAACAAAAGGCGGAGCACATGGCGATTTTCGTATGATAGTTCTTGCTCCCAGTTCTGTTCAGGAAATGGCAGATATGACAGTTAAAGGTTTTGAACTTGCAGACAAATACAGGATGACAGCAATGGTTCTTGCTGATGGTACAATGGGCCAGATGATGGAACCTGTGTCATTGGATTATGAAATAGGTGCTCCTATTGAAAAGCCTTGGGCAACTACAGGAACCAAAATGGAAAGACCTCACAACATCGTAAACTCACTGTTCCTTGAACCTGATGCGCTTGAAAAATCAAACTTCGCTCGTTTTGACAGATATAAAGAAATCGAAGAAAACGAGTGTATGTATGAAGAATATATGATGGAAGATGCTGAAATTTGCGTTACAGCATTCGGTATCGCGGCACGTGTTTCAAAGAATGCAATCAACGCAGCACGTGAAATGGGAATTAAAGTCGGTCTCATAAGACCTATTACATTGTGGCCTTTCCCTGTGGCTCCTTACAAGAAAGCAGCAGACAAGGTTAAAGAAATCATTTCTGTTGAACTTTCAATGGGCCAGATGATTGAAGATGTAAGGCTTGCATCAGAATGCAAGGTTCCTGTCACACTTTGCAACCGTGTGGGTGGTATGATTCCCTCACCTGAGCAGGTGCTTGACGCAATAAAGAAAGCAGCAAACGGAGGTGCAAAATAATGGTAGTTTTTGAAAAACCAAAGGCTCTGGCTGATGTCCAGATGCATTACTGCCCTGGCTGTACACACGGTATAGTTCACCGTCTGGTAGCTGAGGTTATAGATGAACTTGGAATCGAAGGCAAGACAATCGGTATCGCACCGGTTGGTTGCTCAGTTATGGCATACAACTATTTTAACTGCGATATGATTGAAGCGGCACATGGTCGTGCTCCGGCTGTTGCGACAGGTGTTAAGCGTTCCGACCCTGAAAACCACATTGTGTTTACATATCAGGGTGATGGTGACCTTGCGTCAATTGGTATGGCAGAGACGGTTCACAGTGCCGCAAGAAATGAAAACATTACTGTAATATTCATAAACAACGCAATTTACGGAATGACAGGCGGTCAGATGGCGCCCACATCACTTCCGGGGCAGGTTACACAAACATCACCCTACGGAAGAGATACAGATGCTTGCGGATTCCCTATCAGAGTATGTGAAATGCTTTCAACTCTGGATGGGCCCGAGTATCTTGAACGTGTTACCGTAAATAATGTTAAGAATGTTAAAAACGCAAAAAAAGCTATCAAGAAAGCCTTCCAGAATCAGATTGACGGTAAAGGTTTCTCCTTGGTTGAGGTTGTATCAAGCTGTCCCACCAACTGGGGCATGACTCCTCAGGAGGCACTCAAGTGGATTGATGAAAAGATGATTCCTTACTATCCCTTGGGTGTTTATAAAGACAGAACTGCAGAAGCAGAAAAGGAGGCGGACAAATAATGAGCACAACACAGATGTTGATTGCTGGTTTCGGCGGTCAGGGAATTCTTTTTACAGGAAAGTTTCTTGCTTATAAAGGTCTTGTCGAAGACAAAGAGGTAAGCTGGCTTCCTTCATACGGTCCCGAAATGAGAGGCGGTACCGCAAGTTGTAGTGTCATTTTGAGTGATGAACCTGTTGGTTCACCTATTGTTTCAACTCCTGACGTTTTGGTTGCAATGAATCTTCCGTCACTTGATAAGTATGAAGATGCTGTTGCACCCGGTGGCATCATTATTGTTGATTCAACTCTTATTGAAAGAAAAGTTAAGCGTGATGATGTTACGGTTTATTATGTTCCTGCAACAAAGCTGGCATCAGACAACGACATGCCAACTCTTGCAAACATGATAATTGCCGGAAAACTTCTTAAGGCAACAGACAGCTTTACAAAAGAAGGCGTCAACGCCGCACTTAAAAAAGTAATCTCTGCAAAACGTGCAGATATGCTTGATGTAAATCTTAAAGCAATGCAGATTGGTGCAGATTGCTAAAGTTTAAAGATTAAGGAGATTGTCAAAATGGATATCAAAATAACAAAAACTACATGTCCCAAAGAAAAACCGGACAGTTCTGCTTTGGGATTTGGTAAAATTTTTACCGACCACATGTTTATAATGGATTTTTCAAGAGAAAAGGGATGGTACGATGCAAGAATAGTGCCTTTTGAAAACATTTCAATTCATCCTGCATCAACTGTTCTTCACTATGGCTCTGAAATTTTTGAAGGTCTCAAAGCTTACCGCAGAGCAGATGGCAAAGTTCAGATGTTCAGACCTATCGAAAATATCCGCAGAATGAATAATTCTGCTGAACGTCTTTGCCTCCCACAGATGGATGAAGATATGGCTTTGGAGATTTTGAAAACATTTGTTGACTGTGAACAGGATTGGACTCCATCCGCTCCCGGAACATCACTTTATCTCCGTCCATTTATGTTCGGTAATGATGAAACTTTGGGTGTTCATGCGGTACATAACGCAAGATTTATGATTATTGCATCACCTGTAGGAAGTTATTATAAAGAGGGTATCAACCCTGTTAAAATTATGATTGAAGACGAAGATGTTCGTGCTGTTCGTGGTGGTACAGGTTATGCAAAATGCGGTGGCAACTATGCCGCAAGCAACCGTGCAGGCGAAAGAGCTGAGCAGAAAGGCTATTCACAGGTTCTCTGGCTTGACGGTGTTGAGAGAAAGTACATCGAAGAAGTAGGCGCTATGAACGTAATGTTCAAGATAAATGGTGAAATTATTACACCTATGCTTTCTGGCTCAATCCTCCCTGGTATAACCCGCAAATCTTGTATCGAAGTTCTTAAGAGCGAGGGCTACAAAGTATCAGAACGTCTTTTGAGCATTGACGAACTAGAACAGGCTATGGCTGACGGAACTTTGGAAGAAGCCTGGGGCTGCGGCACCGCAGCAGTTGTTTCGCCTATTGGTGAACTAAGCTACAAGGGTAAAGTGTTTACCGTAAACGGTGGAAAAATCGGTGAAGTTACACAACATCTTTACGATACACTTACAGGAATTCAGTGGGGTAAGACTGAAGATAAGTTTGGCTGGACATTGCCTTTGGAATAGTTTAGAGGCAGTAAAATTGATATTTTAAGGAGAAAGCGGTATGAAAAACATCAATATTGTAGATATGACACTTTGTCGCAACGCTGCAACACTTAGTTTTAAAGAAAAAATTGAAATTGTGAGACAACTGGAAAAACTAAATGTCGATACAATAGAGATACCTGCTATTTTGGATAAAAAAGCTGATTCCTTGCTTATCCGTACTATTTCTTCGTTTGTTAAAAATAGTATTTTGTCAGTAGCGGTTGGTATGTCTGTTGAGGGAGTAGAAGATGCGGCGCTAGCACTATCCGGTGCAGAAAAGTCACGCATGCGTATTGAACTTCCCGTATCTCCTGTTGGTATGGAGTATACATGTCACAAAAAAGCTCCCAAAATGCTTGAACTTATAAAAACTCTTGTGTCCTTGGCAAAGGAAAAATGCAATGATGTTGAATTTTGTGCAATAGACGCAACAAGAGCTGAAGAAAAGTTCCTTATTGATGCAATAAATACAGCTATAACTGCCGGTGCAACATTGGTTACATTGTGTGATACCGCAGGCGAGATGATGCCTGACGAATTTGCTGGTTTTGTTGATGATATTAAGGCAAATATTCCTGAATTCGACAAGGTAAAACTTGGTGTTTGTTGTGAAAATAAGAATGGTATGGCTAATGCTGCTGCAATAATGACAGTACGTGACAGTGCAGATGTAGTAAAAACAGCTGTAACAAAGGGAACTGTTTCTTTGGAAACTTTTGCTGAAGCATTGAAGAACTGCGGGAACAACTGCGGTCTTTCCAGTGATATAAGGTATACCGAACTTAACCGTATTATCAGACAAATTTCAAGAATAACAGGTGTTGACAATGAGTTTGTTGCTGTGAAAATGACAGAAAATATTGACAATGATTCAGTGTTTCTTGATAAAAGTGATGATATTGCAGCGGTTAATTCCCTTACACAAAAGTTGGGATATGATTTAAGCGAAGAAGACAGTGAAAAAGTTTTTGAAGAATTTAAAAAACTTGCTGAGAAAAAAGAAAAAGTAGGAGCAAAAGAACTTGATGCAATTGTTGCGGCAGTGGCACTTCAGGTTCCGTCTACATACAAACTTATCAGTTATGTAATAAACACAGGAAATATTATAGCAGCATCTGCTCAGATTAAATTGTATAAAACCGGCGTTGGTGAAGTGGAGGGTGTATCAATGGGGGATGGACCTATTGATGCTGCTTTCCGTGCCATTGAACAGATAACAGGCACTCACTATGAACTGGACGATTTCCAGATTCAGTCAGTAACCGAAGGCCGCGAGGCTATGGGCTCAGCTTTGGTTCGTCTTCGCGAAGGAGGACGTCTTTATTCAGGTAGCGGTATATCCACAGATATTGTTGGTGCCAGCATAGGTGCATACCTTGGTGCCGTAAACAAAATCGTCTATGAGGAGGCATAATTTATGAAATTGTCATTTTCAACCAAAGGATGGCATGGCCGTTCCTTTGAGGATTTTTGCGATATAGCAAAGGATATGAAATTTGAGGGCATAGAACTCCACAATATCCATAATCCTTTGTTTACCGAAAAAGACGGAGCGTTTTACAATTATGCAGCCGCAGCTACCGTGAGACGTCTCTATGAAATGAAACTTACAATACCTTGTATTGATACCCTTTGCGACTGTGCTGACATTTCTTCAAAGGAATCGGCTTTGGAGGAGATAAGACAGTGTGTTGAGATTGCCACAAATCTCCACATTCCCAATGTTCGCATTCGTGCTATAGGTGATGGAATAGAAAAACAAGCTGCGGTTGATGCGGTTATTGAAATCCTTGCTGAGGCTGTTCCTAATGCGGAGGATAACAATGTTTCCTTGCTGATAGAAACTTCAGGTATATTTTGTGACACATCAGCACTTCGCGAGGTTCTTATTGATTTTGCCAGTGATTCACTGGGTGCAATCTGGGATATGTATTCGCCATACTTTAATTGTGGCGAGCAGGCAGAAACTACAATAACAAACCTTGGTGCATATATTAAACATGTACATATAAAGGATGCGCAGCGTACCGAAAATGGCACCGAATTTTGCCTTATGGGCGAGGGTGAGCTCCCTATAGGAGAAATGATGTCGGCGCTTCGTTCGGTGAATTATGATGGCTTTATTTCTCTTGAATGGCATCCCGACTGGTGCAAAGAGCTTGATGATATGGAAATTATTTTTGCTCAGTTTGTCAACTATATGAAACAGTATAGTGATCCTGCGAAAAATGTTTCCACTCTATATTCGAACAACGCTCACACAGGAAAGTATGTGTGGAAAAAGGACCTTCTTATAGACTGCACATTTTCTCAGGTTCTTGACCGAATGGTCGAGGAATTTCCTGACCAGTATGCTTTTAAGTATACAACACTTGACTATACCAGAACATACAGCGAGTTCCGTGATGATGTTGACGAGTTTGCACGTGCCCTGGTTGCAATGGGCGTAAAAGCAGGTTCTCATGTTGCTGTATGGGCAACCAATGTACCTCAATGGTATATTGCATTCTGGGCAACTACAAAACTTGGTGCAGTTTTGGTTACAGTGAATACTGCATATAAAATTCACGAGGCAGAGTATTTGTTTAAGCAGTCGGATACCCATACTCTTATTATGGTTGACGGATACAGAGATTCAAACTATTCTCAGATTATTGCAGAACTTTGTCCTGAACTCGAAAACCTTAAAAAAGGTGAACAGTTGCACGCAAAAAGACTTCCGTTCCTTCGCAATGTAATTACCATAGGATTTAAGCAAAAAGGCTGTATGGAGTGGGAAGAGGCATTGGGTCTTGCGTCAAAGGTTCCTGTTGAAACTGTTTATCGAATGGCAGCAGCCGTTGATAAAGATGATGTCTGCAATATGCAGTATACATCAGGTACAACAGGTTTCCCTAAAGGTGTAATGCTTACACATTATAATGTTGTAAACAACGGAAAGTGTATCGGTGACCGCATGGACTTATCCACTGCTGACCGAATGATGATTCAAGTGCCTATGTTCCACTGTTTTGGCATGGTTCTGGCTATGACCGCGTCAATGACCCATGGTGCGACGCTTTTGCCACTTCCGTATTTTTCACCCAAGCCCGCTCTTGCTTGTATAAATCGTGAACATATTACTGCATTCCATGGCGTTCCCACGATGTTTATTGCGTTGCTTGAGCATGAGGATTTTGAAAAAACAGATTTTTCATATATGAGAACAGGCATCATGGCGGGAAGTCCTTGTCCAATTTCTGCTATGCAGGACGTTGTAAATAAAATGAATATGCGTGAAATCACCATTGTTTATGGTCAAACAGAAGCATCTCCGGGATGTACCATGAGTTCCACAGATGATTCGTTGGAAGTAAGGGTTTCCACAGTAGGACGTGCGCTCCCTGAAATCGAGTGTAAGATTGTTGACCCCGAAACAGGTGAGGAATGTCCTGATGGTGTTAATGGCGAGTTTGTTGCACGTGGTTATAATATCATGAAGGGATATTATAAAATGCCCAGAGCAACCGCAGCAGCTATAGATGCAGAAGGGTGGCTCCATACCGGCGACCTTGCTTGCCGTACCCCTGAGGGAAACTATAAGATTACAGGTCGTCTTAAGGATATGATTATCCGTGGCGGTGAGAATATTTATCCCAAAGAAATTGAGGAATTTATCTATACACATCCATCCGTAAGTGATGTTCAAGTTATCGGTGTTCCTGATGAGCAGTATGGTGAAGAAATTATGGCTTGTATCATTCTCAAAGACGGCGAAACCATGACTGAACAGGAAATGAAAGAATACATTCTTGCTCACATGGCAAAGCATAAAGTGCCAAAGTATATTGATTTTGTTGATTCTTTCCCCATGAATGCAGCAGGTAAAATTCTCAAATACAAAATGCGAGAAGATGCTGTTGTAAAACTTGGCCTTCAGAAGGCAGACAGTGTGGTAACAGCATAATGAAAAATAATTACTGCATAATTGACTCACATTGTCATATATATCCCGAAAAAATTGTTGAAAAGGCTGTTGCTGCAACAGATGCGTTTTATGAAGTTAAATCTCAAAACGTGGGAACAACTTTGGATTTGCTGACTAAATGCAAGAATGCAGGAGTTGATCACGCAATAATTCAATCGGTTGCTACCTCGCCCAAACAGGTAAAAAGCATAAATGAGTTTATCGCAAAAGAAGTAGTTGCTGCAGATGGTTTTTTTACCGGTCTTGGTACAGTTCATCCTGAAAGCGAAGATATGACTGGGGATATTGAACATTTGATTGAACTGGGGCTTAAAGGCGTAAAAATCCACCCTGATATCCAAAAGTTCAAGATTGATGATTATCGTTTGCTCAAGGTTTACGAACTGTGCGAGGAAAGAAATTTGCCCATTTTGATGCACACAGGTGACTATAGGTATGATTTCTCTAACCCAAACAGGCTTCTGCCAATTTTGGAGACATATACATCACTTACAGTGATTGGTGCTCATCTTGGCGGATGGTCAATATGGGAAGAGGCATGTGATAAGTTTGCGGGGATACCCAATTTCTTTGTTGATTGTTCCTCAAGCTTTTATCAACTTGAAAAGAAAGTAGCAAAAGATATCATAAAAAAATATGGGGCAGACAAAGTTCTGTTTGCTACGGATTATCCAATGTGGTCGGCGGAAACCGAACTTGAATATTTCTTTGATTTAGGATTGGACGAAGACGAAAACCGACGTATTTTAGGCGAGAATGCAAAAAAACTGTTTAATATTTAAAAATAAAAAAGCACTCCTTTTGGAGTGCTTTTCGTATGTGTAAAACTATCTACCGAATGAAACGCCTGTTGCCTCAGCGATTTTAACCAGTTCACCATCTGGATCAACAGCTTTGTTTGAACCGATAACGTTTTCCAAGGATTCGTAACTCATCGAATTGCCGTCGAGGGTTACCATGTTGCCAAACTTGCCCTGCATGAGAAGTTCAACAGCGTATGCACCATATCTTGTAGACAAAATTCTGTCGTTTGCAGTAGGTGAACCGCCGCGCTGTACATGTCCGAGAATTGTTGCACGTGCCTCAAGACCAACCAATTTTTCAAGCTGTTCTGCCACCACGTTTGCTATACCGCCAAGACGGATTGGGTCAGGGCTGTCTTCTACAACCTTGGATACTACCATTTCGCCGCCCTTAGGTTTAGCGCCCTCAGCAACTACAACAATTGCATGATTTTTTCCTCTTTTGATATTGTTTTTAAGACACTCAGCAACTTTGTTTATATCATATTCGATTTCAGGAATCAAAATTGCATCAGCACCACCGCCAATACCCATAGCAAGAGCAAGAAATCCTGCGTATCTTCCCATAGCCTCAACAACAATAATTCTGCTGTGTGATTCTGCTGTAGTTTTGAGCTTGTCTATAGCATCAACGGCATTTGCAACAGCTGTATCAAAACCAAAAGTAGTTTCTGTTGCAGCAAGGTCATTGTCGATTGTTTTTGGAACACCAATAACCTTTACGCCTTTTCTTGAAAAGTCACGGCCGCTTGTGAGTGTTCCGTCACCACCGATAACAATAAGTGCGTCAATATTATTGTCTTTGAGGTTTTTCACACCAACATCAGAAACATCACCGTGGCAAACATTTCCGTTTTCGTCCTCGTAGGTATAATCAAAAAGATTGTCCTTGTTTGAACTATAAAGAATTGTACCACCCTTTGAGATGATATTTTTAACAGCGTCATAGTTTAAATTAATAAATTCATCGCCTCCGAGATAGAGACCACGATAACCGTGCTTGATACCAACAACTTCAAGACCGTATTTCATGGTTGCTGTTTTTGTTACGGCACGGATAACGGGATTAAGTCCGGGACAGTCTCCGCCACCGGTCATAACTGCTATTTTCTTGATTTCGCTCATTTTCAATATACCTCCTGAAAAACAATGCTGTATTCTGCACAGCATAATAAATATTATACAAAAACACACAGTATATTTTATACTAAAATGTAATTTTTTGCAATAGAAAACGGGTTTTTTGTTAAAAAAAACAAGAAAAATTGGTTTTCAGTGGCAAAAAACAACTGTTTAAAGCAAGAAATGTTTCAAAATTTAAGTTTTTAGTTTTTAAATTTAAGTTATATATTTTAGTTTTTGGTGAACTTTAAATTAAATTTTTATTTTATTCATATCTAGTTCATAATTAAGTAGTATTATTTTGAGTGAATAATAAAAAAATATACTGCTCGGGAGGAAAAATAATGGACATAAAAACTTATTTTGATAAAAATTTCTCAAGCAAAATAAAACTTGACAAAATTTCTTTTAAGAAACTGACCAAGAAGAAAGTAGTTGTTATTTCGATAATACTTTTGTGTATATTTGCTTTGTTTTTATCTCTTTTTGTAAAAGGCAAAAAGGTTGAGAAAACACAAAATACATATACAGAGTTTCAAGCAGTTATAAGTGATATAACCGAAACAATTGAACAAAGCGGTGTTGTTGAGCCATACGAAAGATACGAAATTACATCTTTGGTAAAGGGCGAAATACTTTATTCACCTTTTGAAGAGGGTGACTATGTCGAAGAGGGTGATACCCTTTATCAGATAGATGACGAAGATGCTCAACTAAATATGGAAAAAGCCCAAATGAATCTTGAAGAAGCCACTGAAAATGTAAATAATCTGAATATATATGCTCCCGCAAGCGGAAGACTTGCAGATTTTTCTCTTAAAGTAGGTGAAAAGGTCAACGCGAGTGTAATAGGAAAAATACATAACACAGATAGCCTTGCTGTTGATATACCTTTTTCATCAGGTGACTTTAATAAAATATCTGTTGGTGACAAGGTTACTGTAACCAGCGCACTTTATATGACAAGCCTCTCCGGAAAAGTAAGCCATAAATATACTGCACCCACAGGGGGTGAAAGTGCCGGAAGTGTTACGCGAAATATCGAAATTGAAATAGAAAATCCAGGAGCACTTGCTGATGGAACTACTTTTGCAGCAACAGTACATACAAATTCCGGCAATGTAAATTCAGCAGGTTCAGGCGTTATTCAAGGCGGAACAACAACTTCTCTTAGAGCAGAGGTTTCCGGCGAAGTTACATATACAAGCGTCAAGAATGGTGATTATGTCTCGAAAGGTCAGCTTATTGCACGGCTTAAAAACAACTCACTTGTTAATTCACAAAAAAGCAGTCAGATTAATGTTAAATCAAATCAGAAAACTCTTGATAATTACAACATTACATCACCAATTGCGGGTACGATTATTACCAAGAGCAGCAAAGCAGGAGATAAAATCGACAGTTCAAACTCCCAGACTGTTATGATGGTAGTTGCGGATATGAGCAAAATGAAATTTACTATAACTGTTGATGAATTGGATATCTCGGATATTCATCTTGGACAAACAGCACTTGTAGATGCCGATGCACTCCCCGATGAAAACTTTGAGGCAAGGGTTACAAATATTGCAAGTGAGGGTGTTTCGAGCGGTGATGGTGTAACTACTTTTGAAATTGAACTTACCATTGATGAGCCAGGAAAGCTTAAATCAGGAATGAATGTAAACGCCAATATACTTATCAATGAGGCTTATGATGTTGTAGTGATTCCTGAAGATGCTCTTATGAGTGTGAACGGCTCAAATGCAACAGTTCTTGTGAAATCTGACAGCAAAACAGAAAAGAATGATAGCAAAAACAATACAGAGCAACACACTTCAATGAATAGAGAAATGCCTGAAATACCAGCAAGTGAAGCTGGCGGTAAAAAATCTGAAATGCCCAAAAATGCACAAATACCTGATGCAGGCGGAAAAAATTCAAGTATTCCCGATGGCTGTGAAATGCGCAACGTCACTATAGGAATTTCTGATGGAACAAATGTTGAAATTATTTCAGGAATTGCAGAAGGTGAGACCGTTGTTTACATACCCAGTTCTGCCGGTTCAAGCAACCCCTTTGCAGCAATGATGAATGCTATGCAAAGCGGAGGCATGCCCGGAGGAATGATGGGTGGAGGCGGAATGCCTGCCGGCAACCGCTCCGTCAGTGGAATGACAAAAAACCGTTAAAGGAAGGGTGACTTATGAAAGATGTTGTTTCAAATTCAGAGTATATGATTGAAATTGAAGATATGTACAAAATTTACAAGATGGGTGAAAACGAGGTAAGGGCTTTAAACGGCGTTAATCTTAAAATAAAACCCCACGAATTTGTTGCAATAATAGGTCCGTCAGGCTCCGGAAAATCAACTCTTATGAACATGATTGGCTGCCTTGACACACCTACCTCAGGCAAGTATTATATTGACGGAAATGAGGCAAGTCGCCTTAAGGACGACGAACAGGCAGCGATACGAAACAAAAAAATAGGGTTTATTTTTCAGCAATACAATCTTCTTCCTAAACTGAACGTTGAAGAAAACGTGGAACTCCCTCTTATATACGCAGGAATACCCTTGGTAAATCGGAAAGAAATGACAAAAACCGCTCTCGAAAGAGTTGGTCTTTATGACCGTCGTTTTCATAAACCTACTGAACTTTCCGGTGGTCAGCAGCAAAGAACGTCAATAGCCCGTGCCCTTGCCGCAAGACCTCCTATGATTCTCGCAGACGAGCCAACAGGTGCTCTTGATTCAAAAACAGGCGCCGAG
This sequence comes from Clostridia bacterium, assembly GCA_045532055.1. Taxonomy (GTDB): domain Bacteria; phylum Bacillota; class Clostridia; order Monoglobales; family Monoglobaceae; genus SIG440. The sequence continues at coordinate 24,921 of JAZSFF010000049.1, read as the reverse complement.
GTACTTTCTATGCTTAAAGAATTGCATCAGGAGGGAAAGACAGTAGTTCTTATTACACATGATAATAAAATTGCACACGAGGCAGACAGAATTGTAAGAATAATGGACGGACAAATTGTATTTGATTCATCGGTTGACGGAGATAAATCCCAGGTTGATGTGTAATCATAGGCAAAGGAGTGATTGAAAGTGAATTTATCGCAGTCCTTTAAAATGGCAATAAAAAGCATTTTGTCCAGTAAAATGCGGACATTTTTGACCATGCTTGGAATAATAATAGGCGTTTGTGCCGTTATAGTTCTTGTCAGCGTGGTTCAGGGTTCAACAGGAAGTATTACAGAATCCATTGAGTCCCTTGGTGCAAACAGCATAAACGTAAGATTTACAGGCAGAAACAACACAAAATTTGTAAGCTATGATGAAATGAAAGCCTTTGGCGAAGAAAACAGTGAATATGTTTCTTACGTCGTTCCCAACATGACCGGAAACGGAAGAATTAAATATCAGTCATCAAACCTGAATGTTTCTGTTATAGGTACAACACCTGATTACCTGACGGTAAAGAACCGTGAAATATCAAACGGCCGTTTTATAAGTGAAATGGATGTCCAGAGGCGAAGAAAGGTTGCTGTTTTAGGCAGCTATAACGCAAGAGAATTGTTTGGATTTGAAGACCCAATTGATAAACAAATAAAAATTAACAATGAAATTTATACTGTCATAGGCGTTCTGGACGCAATTTCTGATTCAGAAGAAAGCTCTGATGACGACACACTTATTATCCCATATTCATCAGGTCGCTTGATTTTCGGGACCAGTAAAATCAGGTCGTATATCGTTTGGGCTTCAACCGCTGATAATGTAGATGTCGCCGTGAATAGGGTTGAAAACTTTCTATTTTCAAAATTTGGCGATGATGACGAGTATAGTGTTATAAGCGTTGCAAGTATGATGGATACACTTGATGAAATCACAGGCATGATGGCACTTTTAACCGCTGGTATTGCAGGAATTTCTCTTGTGGTAGGTGGCATTGGCATTATGAATATAATGCTGGTATCCGTTACTGAAAGAACCCGCGAAATCGGCATCAGAAAGGCAATAGGAGCAAAACGTTCGAGTATAATGTCTCAATTCCTTATTGAAGCGGCATTGGTCAGCTGTATGGGTGGTATAATAGGAATTATTTTTTCGTGCTTTGGAACGGTCATTTTGGGAAACGTGATGGGTATTGACGCATTTCCCAGTATCTTTGTTATGCTTGGTGCTTTTGCCTTTTCTGCAGTAATTGGAATTTTCTTTGGATGGGCACCAGCTAATAAAGCGTCAAAGCTTAACCCTATAGATGCTCTCCACGCAGATTAAACAAAATTTTTCAGAAAGGTACAGGAAAATAAAATGAAAATTTTTAAAAGATTTACTACATTTATTTTGTTCGTTGTTTTGTGTACTGCACCGACTTTTGCCTCAAGCTATAAGGATGTTGATGATGGTCAATACTATGCGGATGCAGTTGAAGCGCTTACCACTTATGGAATAGTTTCGGGATATGCCGGATATTTTGAACCGTCAGCCCATGTAACCCGTGCAGAATTTGCCAAAATGGTGACTCTTGCGTCAGGACTGGAAAATGAAATATACAACAATGCAGGAAAAAGGCGGTTTGACGATGTTCCCATCTATTTTTGGGGTAATGGTTACATAAATACCGCAGCCGAAAATAAGCTTATAGTAGGTTATCCAAACGGTCTTTTTATGCCCGAAAAAAAGATTACCTTTGCAGAAGCGGTAACTGTTCTTTTGCGTGCTATGAATTATACAACCGAGGACCTTGGTGACAACTGGCCTTATGCGTATATGACAAAGGCAAAGAGTCTGGGACTAACAGACGGAATAAATCTTGGCAACAACAGTTATATTTCAAGAGGGGATTTGGCTGTTATGATAAACCGCGCCCTTGAATCAAAACTTAATAAGTCAAGCGAAAAACTGATTTCAAAAATGGAAATAACAATAACGGATGAGCTTTTGATAATTGCAACTAAAAAGGAAGATAACAGTCTTGGGTCCGATGAAATCAAAACAGATATGGGAACCTATACTCTGGCAAATACAAATCTTAATATAGAAGCTATGTCCAGAGCAAAGCTTGTTCTCAATAAAGACAAAAAGGTTATAAATATAACAGATTCGTCCACATCCAAACGTATATTGACTACGGTTGAGGCTATCGTGAATGGAGAAACATATTTTTCAAACGGAACAAGCACAGTAAGTCTTGGGGTTTCGCATAATACCCCTGTTTATAAAGACGGCGTTCTTTCTACCTACGGAAATCTAAAAAACAGTATTGACGATGGGGCTATGGTTTCGTTGATATATGACAACAACGGAGCGGTAAGGTATCTGGTATTCGGAAATGCAGATTATACCGAACCTGTGGCAATAAGGAAAGATATATATACAGCATTGAACTCTGTGGGTATTACAAACGAAGAAATAGACAACGCAAAAGTGATACGAAACGGTTATTCTGCCACGTTATCGGACGCAAAGGTATTTGATGTCGCATATTACCTTGCGGATAATTCTACAATCTATTTATACAGTGATAAAATTTCCGGTGTTTACAAAAAAGCATATCCAAGCAAAGCAAATGTTACAAGTGTTGAAATTTCAGGAAACACACTGGAACTGGAGACTCAAAGTGCTGCATATAAATTGGGTGAAAAGCCGGGAAGTTATAAAATAGGTTCCAGAGTTACCGCGCTTCTCGGAATGGATGGAAAAATTGTAGATGTGGTCGACCTTAACCATGGCGATGTTTCAAATTATGGAATACTTCTTTCCTATGGCACAGAAATGTCAACAGAAATTTTTGAAACAGGTAAGGAAAACAAATATATAACAGTGATAAACGGCGAGGGGAAGACTTCAAAATATGCAACAACCGGTGATTACAGCAAAAAGATTGGTGATGTGGGAAAATTATCCTTTGATGATAATGGAAATGCTATGTTTGTTTCCGTCACAACAGATAGTTCCATTATAAGCGGTGCCGTTGATAAAAATAACAGAAAAATAGGCGACAACTGGCTCACAAATGACTGTGTAATCATCGAAAGAACCTATGCACCCGATACCCGCACCGGAGTTGCTACAGCACAGGTTATTGAACTGGAGGATATAACTGCCACCGAACTTAAAAAAAGTCAGGTTTTATATGCTGTAAAATCAGGAGATTTTGGAGATATTTCTCTTTTGATTGTAGAGAACATAACCAAAGACCAGTATACCTATGGGGTTTTGACTGGCATGAGTGGGGGCGTGAGCAATTCAAGTGCTAATGGATCATATACAATTTACAGTAATGGTCAATCCAAAACTTATCAAGCCAGTTTCTACAATGCAATAAGCTCAGGTATGCCGGTTGCTATACTTACCGAGGGCAACAGCCTTGTTGCTCTTAAAAAACTGTCTGCCATTGATGTTGGAGTAACAGCAAGTGCTATAGACGCTACCCGTGTAAAGGTTGGGAATCGCATTTATCCAATCAGCGATGATGTCCAGATTATCAAAAAAGGTTATTCAGGATATACATCAATGTCTGTTTTTGATATAGGTGAGCTTAAAGGTAAAACGATGAATCTTTATGCCGATTCACCGATTTCTGCAGGTGGTATCATAAGGGTTATTATCGTAAACAACTAAAAATTCACATAAAGTCCGCAATGAGAGTTTTGCGGACTTTATGTTTGTTGACAAATCACCTGTAATTTGTTAGAATTATAAAGTAAATTTCACAAGAGAAGAGGACAATTTATTATGACAAAAATTGATATTTTTTCAGGATTTTTGGGTGCAGGAAAAACAACATTAATCAAAAAACTACTTAATGAGGCATATAAGGGCGAAAAGGTAGTGCTTATCGAAAATGAATTTGGTGAAATCGGTATAGACGGTGGATTTTTGAAAGATGCAGGGATTGAAATTACAGAGATGAATTCCGGCTGTATCTGTTGCAGTTTGGTGGGTGATTTCAGCGAGGCTCTTCAAAAGGTTATCACTGAGTTTTCGCCAGACAGAATTCTTATTGAACCATCAGGTGTGGGCAAACTCAGCGATGTTATAAAGGCTGTGAGAGATATGAACAGTCATAAACTTTGTCTCAATAGCTTCACGGCAGTTGTTGATGCCAAAAAGTGTAAGATGTATATGAAGAATTTTGGTGAATTTTATAATGACCAAATACAAAGTGCAGGCTGTATTGTGCTAAGTCATACTGCAGGTCTTGATGAACACAAGATTGAAACATGCGTTGAACTTATAAGAGAAAAAAATAATGTTGCAACCATTGTTTCAACTCCATGGGACGAGCTTAACGGCAAGAAAATTCTGACAGCCATGGAGGGTGGAAACACCCTTGAAGACGAACTCCATACTTTGACAGAGGAACACAAACATCATCACCATGAGCATGAACATGACGAACATTGTAAATGCGGACACCATCACGAGCACGAACACCATCATGATCATGACGAGCATTGCGAGTGTGGACACCATCACCACGAACGTGAACATCATCATGACCATGACGAACATTGCGAATGCGGTCATCATCACGAGCAAGAACATGGTGATGATTGTACTTGCGGTTGTCATCAGGGACATGACCATCATCATGCAGATGAGGTTTTTGCCAGCTGGGGAACAGAAACAATATCAAGATATACAGAAGAAAAAATCAGACATGCCCTCAAAGAACTCGAGAACGAAAAAGAATATGGAATTATTCTCCGTGCAAAGGGGATTGTTGCGGAAGAAAGCGGAAAATGGCTACACTTTGATTATGTCCCTGATGAAGCAGATGTGCGTTTTGGGACTCCGGAGGTTATAGGCAGAATATGTGTTATCGGCTCAGGACTTAACAAAGAGGCAGTAGAAAAACTGTTTTCTGCGAACTAAAAGGAAGATTAGAAAGAGGTTGGTCTTATAATGGATACAGCGGTATATTTATTTACAGGGTTTCTGGAAGCGGGAAAGTCAGCATTTATCAAAGAAACCCTTGATGATAAGCGATTTGTAAACGGAGAAAGAACATTGTTGTTGCTTTGCGAAGAGGGTGAAGTGGAATTCGATACTGATGTTCTGGCTGGAAAACAGGTTTTCATGGAAACAATAGATGATATCAGCGAAATAACATCAAAAAATCTCCGTTCCCTTTGCAAAAAACACAAGGCAAACCGTGTGGTGATTGAATACAACGGAATGTGGCAACTTTCTGTTTTGTATGCAAATATGCCCAACGACTGGGTGTTGTATCAGGAAATAACTTTTATGGACTCAAACAGCTTTATTTCATACAACAACAATATGCGTAGTCTGGTTGTGGATAAGTTGCAGAATTGCGAACTGGTTGTCTTTAACAGGTGTGTTCTTGATGTAGATAAAGAGGAACTCCATAAGATTGTCAGGGGCGTAAGCCGACGCACAGATATTATTTATGAATATGTAAGTGGCGAAATTGAATATGATGATATTGAGGATCCCTTGCCATTTGATTTGGAGGCATCTGTAATCGAAGTAGGAATAAACGATTATGCTATCTGGTACAGAGATATGGTGGAGGATATGGACAAATATGACGGCAAAACCGTGAAGTTCACAGGAGTTATTGCTGTTGACAACAGAATTCCCCAGGACTGCTTTATAGTTGGCAGACCGGTGATGACGTGTTGTGCTGATGATATTGCATACAAAGGGATTCTCTGCTGTGGCAGGTCGTCTCTCATGGAGAATGGCGATTGGATTGTGCTTACGGCAAAAATCCGTATCGAAAAACACAAAATGTACAAAGGAAGAGGACCTGTTCTTTATATGGAAGATTATTCCATGACTTCGGAACTTCAGGACCCTGTTGCAACATTCTATTAAAATTTTCACAACTCCTGAAATATTGCATATACTATTTACAGAAATATTTCAGGAGGCGATTTTTTTGTCAGGAATAGCAGGAATAGTCAATTTTGAGAGAAAATTAGGCTCAGAGCTTGAAAATATTAAAGATATGACAAACTCCTTAAACAAAAGGGGCAACGGCGCTTTAAAGATAAAAAACTCCGGATACGGGGTTTTTGGTTGTACATCCTTTTTGCATTGTGAGAATCGGGATAAATTGATTCCATATTCACTAAAAGCAGGCGGGTGTGAATATACAATATGTTTTGATGGGTTGCTTTACAACAGTGATGAAATTAAATCAGCCCTTGAAAAACGCAATGTTCATACTCAAGATATGGAGGACCACGAGTTAGCTTTGCTTGCATATATCAAATGGGGTGCAGGATGTCTCAACCGAATGAACGGCATATTTGCCTTTGCTGTCTGGAATGATGAGAACCGTGAACTATTTCTTGCAAGGGACAGATTTGGTATAAAACCACTTTACTATACAATAAAAAATAATTGTCTTATTTTTGCATCCCAGATTAAGGGTATACTCGCGAATTCCAACGTAAATGCAGTTGTTGACAAAACAGGCATTTGTGAAGTTTTGGGGCTGGGTCCCGCACAAACCATGGGTTGCGGTACATTTTGTGGTATAAACGAGGTTTTGCCAGCTCACTGTGCTACTTTCAACAGGCAGGGTTTCAATACACACAGATATTGGCATCTTGAATCCAAATCTTTTGACGGAGAATTCGAAGAATGTCTTTGCGAAACAAAAAGACTTACTTTTGATGCAATCAGATCACAACTTCACGATAAAGGCAGAAATTTGGCATTCTTTTTATCCGGAGGCGTTGATTCAAGTGCAATAACAGCTCTTGCGGCACAAACACTGGGTGATGGTATAAATACCTTTTCGTTGAAATACAGCGGTAATGATGAGTATTTTACCCCGACAGAATACCAACCTGCGTCAGACGACTATTATATAGACCTTGTGAGAGAGTTTTGCAATACCAACCATCATATAATCACAGTGACCAATGACGACTTGATAAACCATCTCACAAATGCTGTTGAGGCCAGAGATTTGCCTGGAATGGCAGATGTTGATTCGTCTTTGTACTTTTTGTGCAACGAGATGGGGCAAAACTTCAATGGTGCTCTTTCAGGCGAATGTGCTGATGAAATTTTTGGCGGTTATCCGTGGTTCCACAGGCAGGAAGATTTTGATGCAAACATTTTCCCTTGGGCAAAGAATATTGAACTTAGACAAAGACTCATATGCCCTGAATTAATAAATCCCAATGAAGTCTCTGACTATATATATCATCGGTATAACAAAAGCATAGCCGAAACACCGGCTTGCAAAGAAGACACTCCCGAAGAAAAACGCCGTCGGGAAATTGCCTGGTTAAATATTAATTGGTTTATGTATACCCTTGGGGCACGGAGCGAGAGAATAGGTATGAATTGCGGTCTGGAAATAAGGATGCCTTTCTGCGATTACAAACTTGTTGAATATATGTGGAATGTACCTTGGGATTACAAAGCATACAACGGCAGAGAAAAGGGCCTCTTGCGCACAGTTTTTGACGGAATTCTTCCAGAAGAGGTGTTGTGGCGTAAAAAGAGCCCTTTCCCCAAAACTCATAATCCTGAATATGAAAATATGGTCAAGATATTGGTGCGGGATATTTTTGCCGATAAAAACTCACCAATCCATGGCGTTATTAACGAAAATTTTATTCTTGAACTTATGAATCAACCGTCTGATTTGGGCAAGCCTTGGTTTGGCCAGCTTATGGCAACACCGCAACTGTATGCATATATAATTCAACTTGATTATTGGCTAAAGAAGTATAATATAGATATCAAAATATAGCAAAGGAAAAAACTCATGATAAAAGCTGTTTTGTTTGATTTTGACGGCACATTGATTGACACCAACGAACTTATATTCAAATCATACCGAAAAGCCTTTAAAGAGGTTTTAAATCGGGATATAGATGACGAAGAAATTCTTAAACTTTATGGCAGACCGCTTTACGGCTCGCTGATGGAATACGGTGAGCCGGGCGAAATGCTGTATAAGGTTTATCGAGAATTCAACGAGGTGCAACACGACCTTCTTGTGAAGTCTTTTGACGGAGTATATGAAGGGGTTAAAGAAATATGGGACAAGGGTTATAAAACGGGAATTGTCACGTCCAAGCGTATGCATCTTGTAAAGCGTGGCCTTGATTTAATAGGAATTGCTGACTTTTTTGATGTGATAATAACACCTGATGATACAAAAAAAGGAAAGCCGGATCCCGAACCTGTTTTGTTGGGTTGTAAAAAACTTGGTGTTTTGCCAAGTGAAACTATTTATGTAGGAGACAGTGTGTTTGACATGCAAGCAGCAAAGGCTGCAGGAACTCAGCTCTGTGCTGTAAAATATACTCTGACAAACCATCAGAATCTTCTTGAATTCAAGCCAGAGTTTTTTGTTGACTCCATTGCAGAGTTGGCAAAGGAACTGAGGGGTATAATATAATGTCTTTGATGCTAACATATAAAGCAAAAGAAACAGATTCAGGGAAGGCTGTTGAAAAAATATTAAAACGGGAATTCGGTATTTCGTCAAAACTTATGACTTTTCTCAAACTTAATCAATGCATTTTCATCAATGGAAATATCTGCAGAAGTGTTGACTTGTGTCAAGAGGGGGATACTGTATCTGCTGATGTGTCGGAAAACCTGAAAGGCATAGGCAAAATCTCCCCATGGAAAGCGGATATTGAAATAATTTTTGAAGATGATTTTCTTTTGGCGGTAAATAAACCAGGAAATATGGAAGTTCATCCATGCTTGGGTAATTATGAAACCACTCTTGCCAATGCGGTAATGTATTATTGGCAACAAAAGGGGGAATACCATAATTATCATATTGTGAATCGTCTTGACAAGGATACATCAGGTATATGTCTGATTGCTAAAAATAGATTTGCCCATGGTGTGCTGTCAGAACAGATTAAGCAAGGAATTTTTGAAAGAAAATATACTGCTATTGTTCATGGAACACCAGATCCGCCAAACGGCACAATTGATGCTCCTATAAAACGAAGTGATGAAAGCATCATAAAGAGGACAGTGGCTCATGACGGGAAGTATGCTATAACAAATTACAAAACTATTCTCTCTATAAAAGACAGGTATTCTCTTGTGGATATTCAGCTTGAAACAGGGAGGACCCATCAGATAAGAGTACATTTTTCGCATATAGGGCATCCTCTGGTGGGCGACTGGCTTTACGGCAATGGGGATAAGGAAAAAAGTATTATTGATCACCAAGCACTACACGCAGGATATATACGTTTTTTGCACCCCGCAACAGGAGAAGATGTAAAATTTTTGACAGAAATTCCTCCTGAAATGAAAAAACTTATGGAATAGTTGTGAAAAAGCAATGGAAATTGTTAAAAATGCAACAAAAATTTAAAAAATTTTTAACAAAAGAGAAAAAAAGTGTTGACTTATACCAATTTTTTTAGTATTCTATTATTAGATACAATCGACAGTTTTATGATTTGTTTTATATGACTAAAGGAGAGTTATTATGTATTTAAAGGAAATTGTTGTCCAGAATCAGGTGGGATTGCACGCAAGACCTGCTACATTCTTTATCCAGAAAGCAAATGAATATAAGTCAAGCATCTGGGTTGAAAAGGACGAAAAAAGAGTAAACGCAAAGAGTCTTTTGGGTGTGCTGTCACTTGGTGTAACAAAGGGGATCAGTATCACAATCCTTGCTGAGGGACCGGACGAAGAACAAGCGGTTAATGACCTTGTTTCTATGATCTCTTCAAATTTCGCATAAATATAATTTCAATCTTGTTTAAAAATGTCTTACTCCGGTAAGGCATTTTTGTGATATCTGGGGTTTTTAAAGGAGGTGCTGATAATGTCGGATTTTAAAAAGAAACTATCTTCACTGCCACTTTGTCCCGGAGTTTATATTATGAAAAACTCAGACGGCAAGGTTATTTATGTAGGCAAAAGCAAAGCATTGAAAAATCGTGTGAGCCAGTATTTTGGAAGTCAGTCAGCACACTCTCCCAAAACACGCTCAATGGTCAGCAATATCGCAGATTTTGAATATATAATAACAGATTCAGAGGCAGAGGCCTTGGCTTTAGAATGCAATCTTATAAAGAAATACAGACCCAAATACAATATATTACTTAAAGATGATAAACAATATCCATATATAAAAATAACAGCCAATGAACCTTTTCCGCGTGTGTTTATGACACGTCAGGTCAAAAAAGACGGCGGTCTTTATTTTGGTCCTTATATGACTGCGTTAAGCATAAAGGAATCGGTGGAAGAAATAAGAAAGATATTTAAACTTCGTAGCTGTAAAAAAAATATAACAAAGACAACAGATAAACCATGTCTTTATTATCAAATCGGCCAATGCAGTGCCCCTTGCAGCGGGAAAATAAGCGAGGCAGAATATAAGGAAACAGTATCAGAAATTTCAGATGTCCTGAACGGAAAACACCAACCTCTGCTTGAAACCTTAAAAGAGAAGATGCTTGCAGCTTCCGAGTCTATGGAGTTTGAAAGAGCAGCACAATATCGTGATAAAATACAAAGAATACAAGCATTAAGTGAAAACCAAAAGGTTTCCTCTGCAACAGGCGATAACATGGATGTTATCGGCATCTATAAAGAGGGAACAAACTATTGCATTCAAATATTCTATTACCGAAACGGAAATACTGTAGGGTCAGAATACTTTACGCTCGAAAACGAACTCGCAGAACCTCACGAGGTTGCTGAAAATTTTGTAAAGCAATTTTACTTTACAGCCAATAAAATCCCGCGTGAAATCTTAATTTCTGAGAATTTTGAGGACAAGGACGTTATTGAGCAGTGGTTCTCGAATATTGCAGCACACAAAGTTTCATTTATCGTTCCAAAACGCGGCAAAAGGGTGGAAATTATGCAAATGGTTCTTCGCAATGCGCGGGAATCTCTTTATAAATACCAACTTATGAAGAATCGCAACCAAGAGACCCAAAACCGGATTTTATCTCGTCTATCAGAAGCCCTGGGGCTTTCAACACCACCATTCAGGATTGAATCCTATGACATATCCAATTTTTCAGGCGAGTCTTCAGTAGGTGTGCAGATTGTCTATATAAATGCTGTTCCAAAAAAAACTTTATACAGAAAATACAACATAAAAACAGTAGCAGGTTCAAATGATTATGACAGTACAAGAGAGGTTATTTTTCGCCGCATCAACGAGGCATATCGGGAAGAGGATATGATAACAAAGGGTGAGCTTGAACCGGAAAAAGCAAAGTTTTTGCCACTTCCTGATTTGATTTTACTGGATGGAGGGAAGGGACATGTATCGGCGGTCAAAATGATGCTGGATACCATGGGTGAGAACGTTCCTGTGTTTGGGCTTGTAAAGGATCGTTCACACAGAACACGTGGTATAACAGATGAGACCAAAGAAATTTTGCTTGATAAAAAATCTGAGCTTTTTAAATTTTTGACCGGCATGCAGGAAGAGGTGCACAGATATGCCATTACTGCTTGTCGCAACCGTCACGAGAAAAAGAATATTAAGTCTGAATTGGAAAACATAGCGGGTGTAGGTCCGTCAACCAGAATAAAACTTTTGAAATCCTTTGGCAGTATAGATAAGATAAAAGAAGCTTCTCTTGATGAGTTAAAACTTGTGGTTTCAAAATCTGTCGCAAAGACAGTATATGAATATTTTCACGATTAAAGGTGCTGATATAAATGGGTGTTATAGTAGACAAAAATGCTGCTGACGAAATTTTTGGTACACTTGAAAAACTTAATATAAATTATTATAAATCCGCAGAACTTGATTTTTTGTACAAACCCGTTTGTACCCATCCCGACATGCAGATTCATTTTCTAAATGAAAACAGTGCTGTTGCTGCACCATCGGTATTTGATTATTATAAAAACATATTGCCTGAATGTATTCATCTTTACAAAGGCGCCCATGATCCCGGCGGCATATACCCCTATGATTGTGCATATAATGTAGCAAAGATGGGTAAAAGAGTAATAGGGAATCATTTGTATACAGACAATGTAATACAAAGACTATATCAGGATATGGGCTATGAATTTGTCAATGTCAAGCAAGGCTATACCAAGTGCAATATGTGTATTATTGATGAAAACACTGCGATTACCGAGGATACAGGTATATATAATACTTTAAAACAGTACGAGATTGATGTTTTAAAAGTGCCCGTGGGTGAAATTAGTCTTGAGTTTTTCAAACACGGTTTTATAGGTGGTGCTTCTGGCAAGCTTATGCCTGGAAAACTTTGCTTTTGCGGTGATATAACTAAATTAAAATATTTTGATGAAATAAATGATTTTTTAAGCAAGAAGTCTATTGATATAATATGTTTATCACAAACCAAGCCTGCTGATTTTGGAAGCATTCTGTATTTAAATGATAATCCCGCATAATTTTGCCGATATATCAAGGCAAGAGAAGGTAGGAGTATTGATTTAATGAATTCTCTTAATATAAGTTCAAGTGTTGATTTAAGTTATATAAGTGATGCGATTGTAAACACGATTTCCGGCGATAATCTGGATTATGTAATAACCGAAAATATTCCTTATAAAACAGGAAAGAGATATTTTTTTCAATTCAAATCCCATGAGGAAGTGCATGCAGATGATGTGGCAGAACTTATAAGTGATTGGATAATTGATTTTTATGAACCAAAACTTATGGCTAAAATGCTGAAGAATGATTTTGCGGAAGATATTAACGATAGACAGAAAATCTTGCAGTCTGCTGCTAAAAAAAACAGTCTAAGTGAAAAAATATATAACAAGAAATATATTGTTAAAAAAATATCAAATTATTTAGATGACGAAAACAATCTTTATATTGATGGTTTCGTCAGGTTCAGGCTTTGCGAATACAGGCATCAACTTTATATGTTGCTGTGTGAGGCAGTAGAAGAGTTCTATATCGAAAAAGAGTACGAAGAGTTCATAGAACTTTTGAGTGTATATATTGATGATCGGGTACCAATGGTTGATTTATTGCACATAAAAGCAAATTTTGACGGAAGTTTTTCATTTTATGATTTCAGACAATCCAGCATAGCCTTTTCTGTAGAAGAAGATTCCACTTCACAGTTATTTAAAAATTTTCTTACAGAGGAAGATAAGTTGATAAGTATTTTAATCACTTTGGCGCCAAAGAGAATTATCTGGCACGAAACACAAAACAACAAAAATCAAAATATTATAAAGACTGTGAGAGAAATTTTTAAAGACAGATTTTCTTTGTGTCACGGTTGCGAATTGTGCAAAACGGAATAAAAAACATTCGCCTCGCCAAAAAAATGGTTGGGCGATTTTTTATGAAAAACTATTGCAATTCAGAAAAGAGTATGGTATAATCAAAACATATATAATTGCACATAATAAAAATTATGTGCAAAAAAGAGGGGGTAAAAATACAATGAAAGCAATTTATGACGTTCCGGAGCCTTTAAGCTCGTTTTTGATGTATATTGAGAATATTCAAGGAAAATCGCAAAAAACAGCTCAAAGTTATTTTTATGACCTGCGTGCTTTTTATAAATTTCTTAAATGGAAATTTGCAAAAGTTCCTGACGATATTGAATTTGAACAAATTGAAATTTATGATGTTGATATATCTTATATCAAATCTGTTGATTTGAATTTGATTTATGAATATATGAATTTTTTAAACCGCAGCCGTGACAATTCACCTGCATCCCGTGCTCGAAAAATTGCGTCTTTGCGTTCATACTTTAAATACTTGCATAAATCAGGAATTCTGGAGGAAAACCCTACCGCAGAACTTGAAACCATAAAATTGCGCAAAAGACTCCCTACATACTTTACCCTTGATGACAGTCTTGCTTTATTATCTGAAATTAACGGAAAGAATGCAGTCAGAGATTATTGTATAATAACCTTGTTTCTTAATTGTGGTATGCGACTTGCAGAGCTTGTGGGCATAAATATCACAGATATCCGTGGTGACAAACTTACTGTTGTGGGCAAAGGTAACAAGGAACGCACTATTTATTTAAACGATGCATGTATGGCTGCAATACAGGATTATATGGAAGTTCGCAACACTCAAACTGCAACTGCATCAGATAAAAATGCTCTGTTTTTATCGTCCAGAAATCAACGTATAAGCCGACGTACAGTACAACATATTGTGGAAATCAATGTGAAAAAACTTGGACTGGACCCTCACAAATATACCACACATAAACTCAGACATACAGCTGCAACCCTGATGTATCAAGCCGGCGTTGATATCCGTGCCCTGCAGGAAATTCTGGGTCATGAACAACTTTCAACCACAGAAATATATACACATTTAAGCAATGAACAACTTCAGCAAGCTGTTGCCTCCAACCCCCTCTCTTCGGTAAAAAAAGAAAAATAAAAAAGCTACAATAATTATATTATGTAAACCAATAAGCGATGTTTTAAATTTTGTTTACATAATATATTTATAGCAAACTAAAAGCAGAACATTTTGTGGAGTTCTGCTTTTTTGTGTTAATATCCAATTTCTCTGGCCAGATTTTTTAATTTATCTGCTGATCTTTTTAAGTCTGACAATTCCTGATCGCTTAAATCAATTTCTACTATTTTTTCTGCACCATCGCTTGACACTATTGTAGGCACAGCAAGACATGTATCTGTAATCCCATACTCTCCGTCAAGCAGGCTTGAGATTGTTAGAATAGATTTTTCATTACCTATTATACATTCCACTATACGTTTGACCGACAAGGCAATTGCGTAAAATGTGGCCCCTTTCTTTTCGATTATTTCATATGCGGAATTTTTTACAGTTTCATGAAAATGCTTGCTGGATAACGTCTCCATATCACAAACACCGCTAAATTCGCAGAACTTATCAATATTCATGCCCGCAACAGTGGTTGCACTCCATGCTGCAACCTCTGAATCCCCGTGTTCACCGATTATATACGTATGCACATTACGAACATCCACATTTGTATATTCACCCAGAAGATATTTAAGACGGGCTGTATCAAGGACCGTTCCTGAACCTATAATATGATTTCGTGAAAATCCTGAAATTTTATAGGTTACATAAGTCAGTATATCTACAGGATTGGTAACCATCATAATTATTGTATCGTCATGACAGTATTTAAGAACGTTTTCTACAATGCTTTCCATAATTTTCGCATTACGTTTAAGTAAATCAGTACGTCTTTCACCAGGTTCCTGATTGGCTCCGGCGGTTATTATTACCATGTCAGAGCCTTTGATATCTTCATAATCACCAGCTATAATCTTAACAGGACTCACAAAACTGATTCCGTGATTCATATCAAGGGCATCTCCCTCCGCTTTTTTGCGGTTTATATCAATCAAAACTATTTCAGAAACAAGACTGCTGAGCATGAGTGTGTATGCAGTTGTAGCACCTACTGCACCTGCACCTATTATTGTTATTTTGCCTTTAAACATAAGCAAAAACCTCCCGTAAACTCTTTTGGATTTTAGTTTATCCTATGCAAAAAAATATATACAAAAACAGCATTTTTTTATTTACAATAACATTCTTTTGTTATATAATCTAAATAATAAAAATGACGAGGTAAACTTTATGTATATAGGTATTGATTTAGGTGGAACTAATATTGCAGTAGGATTGGTTGATGAATCTGGCAAAATAATTGCAAAGGATTCTACACCTACTGTTTCTTCAAGAAATTATAATGAAATTCTAAAAGATATGGTCACTCTCTCGGAAAAAGTTGTTAAAGATGCGGGTTTTTCCAGAGAAGATATCAAAGCTGTTGGCATCGGTTTTCCCGGCTCTGTAGACCAGAAAAACGGTTTTGTGGTATACGGCAATAATCTTAATTTTAACAATGTACCATTATGTACAGAATTCCGTAAGCATTGGGACGTCCCTGTTGTTTTGGAGAATGATGCCAATGCTGCGGCATATGGTGAATATATAGCCTGTGGCGAGGATGCCAAAGTCTTTATGGCTATAACCCTTGGAACAGGTGTTGGTGGCGGTATTATTATTGATAACAAGATTTTTACCGGCTCAAACGGTGCCGGCGCAGAACTCGGTCATGCAACATTAGTTTACAATGGGGCGCCCTGTACCTGCGGCAAAAAAGGTTGTTGGGAGTCGTATGCATCAGTCACAGCTCTTATCAATCAAACTAAAATTGCCATCGAAAAGCACCCTGAAAGCCTTATGGCAAAGCTCGCCAAAGAACGCGGCAAAGTCAACGGCAGAACTTCATTTGATGCCGCAAAAATGAATGATGCCGTCGCATTACAGGTTGTTGATACATATCTTAAGTATGTTGCTGATGGTCTTGTAAGTATGGTTAATATCTTCCAGCCAGACAAGGTTGTCATCGGCGGCGGAATCAGCAACGAAGGTGAGTACATACTTGGTCCTATCCGGAAATATGTTGAAAAATACGACTATAACAAACTGTTTAAACGTGTTGAAATTGATACAGCAAAACTCCTGAATGATGCAGGTATAATCGGTGCTGCATTTGTTGCAAAAAATGCTTAATTACATAAAAAAGACTCCGTTGGGGGTCTTTTTTTATATTAAAAGTTTATTAAGAAAATCGTATCCGTCATTATTTACAACCTTGACTTTGACTTTCAATGCTTTTTCCACATCTTTAACTGTGATGTTATCAAGAAAAACATCATCTTCATGTCGCAACATTGATTTTGGGATTAAAAGGTATTTACCCAATTTTTTACCATTAAGCTGCTTTATGATATCACCACCGGTAACAAGTCCGCTTACTGTGATATTCTCGCCGAAAAAGTTGTTTTTGATTTTATATATACCGATTTTACTTAAATCTGTTTTTTCAACAAGACTTTCGACAAAATCATATGCCAGATATCCGGTAACAACTGTTTTTTTGCTTTTTACCCTTATCCTGCGTTTTGCATAAAGTGCTTCATAAAATTCGCCACGAAGTGACGCACAAAGACCTACACCGTTCTCTATTTGCGGAAAGCCGTCATAGTGGTCGGAATCAGGTATCTCTTCCTCCGCCATTATATAAAATTCATCGGCAAGATAAACAAAATTAACATCTCGTTCTTCTTTGAATTTTCTCTGCCATTTTTGTACCTGCTTAATAACAGTTTTTGAACTTTCTTTATCAAAGGGCTCAAGGTCACAAAGCCCTTGTCTGTGTGCAGAAATGCCTACAGGAACAATCGAAAGGCTTTCAATACAATCACCGAAAGACGCAAGGTCTGATATGGTACGGTCAAGTTCCTCGCCATCGTTGTACCCACGACACAGAACAACCTGACAGTTTATATTAAGTCCGCCATCCGAAAAACGCTTTATCTGTTCCATAATTTTGCCAGCATTTTTGTTTGAAAGCATTTTTATCCGCAACTCAGGATTAGTTGTATGAACAGAAACATTTATTCTTGGAATAGAATATTCAATAATCCTATCAATATCCTCATCTTTCATATTGGTAAGTGTAACGTAATTTCCCTGAAGAAAAGATAATCTGTAATCGTCATCTTTAAAGTAACAGCTTTCCCTCATATCAGGCGGAAGCTGGTCAATGAAACAAAAAACGCACTTGTTGTGACACGACATAGGTTGGTCAATGAGAAGTGTGTCAAACTCAATTCCCAACGGCTCAAAAACATCATTTTTGATATCCACACATCTGTCAGACAATTTGATATTCAGTTGTTCGCCGGATGAAACAAACATATAATCTAGATAATCTTTTATTTCTTTTCCGTTTATGCTGATTATGGTATCACCTGATTTTATGCCGTACTTTTCGGCCAACGAACCCGGCAATACTAGTTTTATTGTTGCAGACATTATTTCATATGCCCTTTCTTCAAAACAATTTTGTAACCTTTGCCATAATTGAGAGCCTTGTTGACACGAGAAATAGTCGCACTTGAGGCACCTGTTTCTTCTGCAATTTCGTTAAAAGTCTTACCCTCACTCAAAAGATTGGCAACCGTCATACGCTGTGCCATTGAATAAAGCTCTTTTATTGTACAGATATCTTCAAAAAATGCATCACACTCTTTCATATTCTCAAGAGACAATATGGCACGATAAAGGTATTTTATGTCTTTGTCTGAAATATGATTCACAAAAACCCCTCCTACCGCTTGAATCCCTTTAGGAAAGATTGTGTACGAGGGTTCTGCGGATTGTCAATAACCTCTGTTGCACTTCCCTCTTCGATTATATATCCATCTGCCATAAAAACAATTCGGTCCGCAACATTTTTTGCAAATTCAATTTCATGAGTTACAATTATCATTGTCATTTTTTTAGAAGCAAGGTCGCGAATGACCTTAAGAATTTCACCGGTAAGTTCCGGGTCAAGGGCAGAAGTTGGCTCATCAAAAAGCATGGCACGAGGTCGCATAGCCAAGGCTCTGGCGATAGCAACACGCTGTTGCTGACCGCCGGAAAGCTGATATGGATAGGCATCAACCTTGTCGGACAAACCTACAGAGTCCAACAGTTCAAGGGCATATTTTTCAGCAGTTTCCCGTGATTCGTTGTTTACAAGCATGGGTGCCAGCATAATATTCTGAAGTACAGATTTATGTGGGAAAAGGTTAAAATTCTGGAACACCATTCCAAGTTTTTGAAAGGCATTATTCTTTTGATAGATGCCGTCCTCAACAACAGTTTCATCGTCAATGGATATAGTCCCCCCATTAACTGTTTCAAGATGTATAAGAGACCTGAGAAACGTACTCTTTCCGGAACCGGACGGGCCGATTATTGCCACAACCTCTCCCTCGTTTATATCAAGATTTACATCTTTTAAAACTTCAAGCTTGCCAAAGTTTTTAACTATATTTTTTGCAGATATAACAGACATTATGGCACCCCTATCCCTTATAATAATCCAGTTTCTTCTCGATATAGCCAAGAAGCAGTGTCAACACACCGTTAAACGCAAGGAAATAAAGACCTGTTGAGAACAACGGTCCTATAAGGCCTTGCTTTGAAAAGCGTTCTGCTACCATAAGAATTTCCACCACACCGATAACACGCGCCAATGCAGTATCTTTGACCAAAGTTATTATTTCGTTACCCATTGGGGGAACAATACGCTTAATAACCTGAAACATAACAACCTTAAAAAACACCTGAGTTTTTGACATTGCAAGAACCTGTCCTGCCTCATACTGTCCTTTTGGTATACTCTCAATACCTCCGCGGTAAATCTCCGAAAAATATGCGGCATAGTTGATAGAAAACGCAATAAATGCCGCCATTAAACGGTCCCGCATGGGAGTATCCCACAAAAGTCCCGGTGCGTATAATACAACAAAAAGTTGCAGCATCAAAGGGGTCCCTCTTATTATCCATACAAATGTTTTCATTATGTATTTAATGGGTTTGAACTTTGACATTGTCCCCAGGGTTATGATTAACCCCAGGGGAATTGCCACAATAAGAGTAACCACAAACAACAGACAGTTTATTCCAAACCCTTCAAATAACGATGAAACAATTGTCTCGAAACTACTCATATTTTAAACCATGCTTTCTTAAGTCTGAAAAAAAACTATTTTGTTTTTGCTACCATTACCTGTTTGTTCTGCATATAAGGAACAGAAATGCTCATGTTTGTCGCGCGTTCCTCTGTGATTGTCATGCCATTCCAGATACAGTCAATATTTTTTGAGTTAAGTTCGATTTCTTTAGAATTCCAGTTGATTTCAACAAAGTTAGCATCAACACCCAATTTTGCACAAACAGCTTCTGCAAATTCTGTTTCAAAACCGATAAGCTCTTGATTTTCGTCTTCATAGTTCATTGGTGCGAAGAGTGTAATACCAATGGTGAGTTCGCCTTTATCCTTGATATAAGCAAGGTCACCCTCTGTAACTGCATCGTCGAAAGCCTTGCCGTCCTTAATCAAAAGTGCATCAAGTTTGTAGTCAGCAGCAATCTTGTCCATTGTGCCGTCATTCATAAGCTCAGCGATTGCAGCATTAACAGCCGGAACAATGTCACTGCCTTTTCTGAATGCAATACCATATTCTTCAGGGCTGAAATCCTGTCCCTCAACTACTGCAAGGTTAGCAAAATCTGTACCTTCTCCGATTGAACCGATAGATGTAACATAGTCAACAATTGCTATATCTGATGTTCCGGATGCAACGTCCATAAGTGCAGTTGCCATTGAATCAACAGCTGTAAACTTTGCATTTGCAAAGAATTCGTTTGCTGTTGCAAGTTCTTCGCCTGCAGAGCCTGCTTCTGCTACAACCAATGCACCGTCAACAGATGTTGCATAATCAAAATCTTTGTTTTCTCCGCCACAAGCAACCAATGTAACTGCAATGGCAACAACCATCATAAGTGTTAAAATTGTTCTTAAGTTTTTCATTTTTAAAACTCTCCTTTGTAATTGTTTTTTATCACTATGTTAGTTTAGCACACTAAACTGATAAAGTCAAGGGTTTTTATCAAAAAAAATAAAAGCCGCAAATATGCGGCCCTTACTTTAAAAGTTAATTATTCAGTAACTATTCTCTTGAGGTTAATTCTGCCCATCTTGTCGATTTCAATAACCTGAACCTTGATATCGTCACCGATTTTAACAACATCTTCTACCTTTTCAACTCTTGCTTTGTCAAGCTTTGAAATGTGTACAAGACCGTCCTTTCCGGGTAGAAATTCAACAAACGCACCAAAGTCCATAATTCTTACAACCTTACCGTCGTAAACTTCGCCGATTTCAGGTTCTTTAACAATGCCTTCGATAATCTTGCGAGCCATTTCACCCATTTCAGTATTAGGAGCGGAAATAAATACTCTTCCGTCTTCTTCGATATCAATTTTAGCACCTGTATCTGCAACAATCTTCTGGATAACCTTACCGCCTGAACCTATAACGTCGCGGATTTTGTCGACAGGAATTTCGATATGGATTACCTTTGGAGCATACTGTGAAACTTCTGCTCTGGGTTCTGCAATTGCCTTGAGCATAACCTCATCAAGAATATAGTATCTTGCATCTCTGGTTTCAGTGAGAGCATTTTTGATGATTTCAGGGGTAAGACCGTCAATCTTAAGGTCCATCTGAATAGCTGTAATACCCTTTTTAGTACCTGCAACCTTAAAGTCCATGTCACCAAAAAAGTCCTCAAGCCCCTGAATATCAAGGATTGTGATAAATCTTTCGCCCTCTGTAACCAGACCTACTGAAATACCTGCAACAGGAGCCTTGATGGGAACACCGGCATCCATAAGAGCAAGTGTACTACCGCAAATACTTCCCTGTGAAGTTGAACCATTTGAACTCAAAACCTCTGATACAAGACGAATTGCATATGGGAACTCTTCCTCTGAGGGAATAACCGGAACAAGAGCACGTTCAGCCAAAGCGCCATGACCAATTTCACGTCTGCCTGGGCCTCTTGATGGCTTTGTTTCGCCAACGCTGTATGATGGGAAGTTGTAGTGATGAATATATCTTCTGTATTCTTCGGTATCAAGGCCGTCGATAATCTGTGCATCACCGAGAGCACCAAGGGTTGCAACAGTCATAACCTGCGTCTGACCACGTTTAAAAAGACCGCTACCGTGTGCTCTAGGAAGAAGTCCAACCTCTGATGACAAGGGTCTGAGTTGCTGAATTTTACGTCCGTCAACACGCTTACCCTCGTCAAGCAGCCAACGTCTAACGATTGTTTTCTGGAGCTTATAAAGAGCATCTTCAATATCCTGTGCATATTCTTCAGCGGGATACTTTTCTTCAAAGTTTTCATATACTTTTTCGTATACAACTTTGAGATTTTCGTCTCTTACAGCCTTGTCGTCTGTGTCAAGGGCTTCCTTTACCATATCGGTAGCGAATTCAGAAATTGCGTCAAAAATTTCTTCGTTTACAACGATGTGTTCATATTCAAACTTGGGTTTTCCAATTTCATCCTGAATTCCTTTGATGAACTCACAAATCTTTTTGATTTCTTCATGGGCAAACATAATTGCATCAAACATTACATCCTCAGGAACTTCGTTTGCACCCGCTTCAATCATAACAACTTTCTGAAGACTTCCTGCAACTGTGAGGTTCAGGTCGCTAACTTCTCTTTGATCAACTGTAGGGTTAATAACAAATTCACCATCAACAAGACCAACATAAACAGCAGCAATAGGACCATTGAAAGGAATATCAGAAATTGACACAGCAGCAGATGAACCAATCATAGCACAAAATTCAGGTGCATTGTCCTGTTCAACAGACATAACTGTTGAAACGATGGAAACATCGTTTCTCAAGTCTTTTGGGAACAAGGGACGCATGGGTCTGTCAATAACACGTGCTGTCAAAATTGCGTTTTCTGATGGTCTGCCTTCTCTTTTAAGAAAGCTGCCGGGGATTTTACCCACAGCATACATTCTTTCCTCATAATCAATGCTGAGAGGGAAGAAATCAATACCATCTCTGGGCTTTGCTGATGCAGTAGCTGCAGTAACAACCACTGTATCGCCATATCTTACAATAACAGAGCCGTTTGCAAGCTCTGCAACTTTGCCAACCTCAATACTGAGTTTTCTGCCGGCAACTTCTGTCTCAAAAATTCTACTCATAATTTTTCCTCCTTTGTTCAAGAGGTCTACCCGTTTAGCACTTAGAAATATACTTCAAACAAGCGAAAAAGTGTATTTCTAACTGCTAAAACCGTAAACACTCTTAAATAAATTTAATATAAAAACGCAGAAAATCCTGCATTTATTATTCCCTGAAATACGAAATTAAGTCTTTGCCCGATTTCAGAGCAAAGACTTAATTTGTCATATTTTAGTGTCTCAAGCCAAGTTTCTCAACAATAGCACGGTATCTTGCGATATCGTTCTTCATAAGGTAGTTAAGAAAGCTTCTTCTAACACCAACCATCTTGAGAAGACCACGTCTTGAGTGATGATCCTTCTTGTGAGTCTTAAGATGCTCGTTAAGATGATTGATTCTTTCAGTCAAGAGTGCAATCTGCACTTCAGGAGAACCTGTATCTCCTTCGTGAACAGCATAAGTCTTGATGATTTCTTCTTTTCTTTCCTTAAGCATTTGGTTTCACCTCCGTTTAATTTAAATCCCCTTAAAGCTTGGTATGAGGCGGTGAATCTTCAACCCTCAAACTAAGCAATAGGTTCATAACCTTTGGTATTATATCACAGTTTAAACCTTCTGTCAACCATATTTTAAAAAAGTTTGCGTTTGTCAGTTAAAAGTTTTGGCATAATAGATTTAAAAATATTTTATTTTTCTCTTGACATACAACAAAACATGTGCTATAATATCAAAGTCGCATAAATCAGCGACATGAATACGGAGAGGTGTCCGAGTGGTTTAAGGAGCTAGTCTTGAAAACTAGTGATGCGAAAGCACCCAGAGTTCGAATCTCTGCCTCTCCGCCATTTTTTTATTCAAAAATAGTTTTTAAATTCGGAGAAGTACTCAAGAGGCCGAAGAGGCGCCCCTGCTAAGGGTGTAGGTCGTTAACGCGGCGCGAGGGTTCAAATCCCTCCTTCTCCGCCACATCTGGGCGTAACATCTGTTACGTCCAGATTATTTTTTTGCACATCTCCTACTAACTCCTCTTTTGTCGGTGGATTGAAATTATAGTCTTTCGTTTTGGCAAAGGTAAATTTGATTTGTATGTAATCTTCATATATGATAACTCTGTCTACCAGTGACTCAATCAGTTGCTTGGTGTTGGACAGGGTTTTATTTTTCAGCATCTTTTGTGCGTGCCACAATGTGTACTCAATATCGCTTTGGGATACGGGCGAGGTTTTCTGCGTCTGTTCCAGCTTTCTAAGTTCGCTTTGCAGGTTTGCCTTTTCTTCTTCCATTTTTTCTAACTTCCCAAACAAAGCTTCTGTACGCTTTTTAATCATCATGGTTATCAGATACTCCACATCTCCCTCGAGATTTTTAATCTTCTTCTCCAAGGCTGTCTTTTTCCCATTTAACTCCTCGTTGCACATTTCTTTGAAGCCGTTGTAATATTCTGTAAGCTTTTCCAACAGTGTATCATCGAAAACATTTTCCGCTATCTTATCAAGTACAATCTTTTCAAGAACATCACGATGTAAGTCCCTTGCAACACAACCGTTTTTGCCTTTTCTCTTTTTTAGATTACAAACATACTTTACCAATACATTAGACCGTCTTTTATCCGCTCGTCTGTCACCTATATAGGGACTACCGCATTTCCCACAGAAGATTTTCCCCGAAAGTAAGTATTCTTCAATATGCTTATGCCCATGGAATTTTTTTTGTTTGTGGCAAGTTTTTGTTGGATATATAAGAAATCGTCTTTACTCACAATAGGCGGAACTCCATTCTCAATCTTAATCCATTCCTCTTCTGGTTTATAGGCATGTCCATTTCTTGTTCCGTCAGCACTTTTCTCTGCTGACTTATTATAAACATAGGTTCCCATATACTTTTCATTGGAAAGTATCGACACAAATGAATTGGTCGAGAAGGTATTTCCTTTCTTGGTGCGATAACCTTTTGCATTCAGTTCATTGGCTATTTGCAAATATCCGTAACCTTCAATATACCTTTGGAATATAATCCTTACCGCCTCTGCTTCATGTTCATTAATCACAAGTAATTTCGTTTCCGGATCTACATCATATCCAAGAGGAGGTTGTCCACCTGTATGCTTACACTTGTAGGCATTTTCTTTTTTCCCTTTTTCAACTTCTCTTGCAAGATTGAGTGAATAATATTCAGCCATTGCATCTAGCACCGATTCGGTGATAATGCTTTCTGGTGAATCAAAATCCAACTGTTCTGTCACACTGAACAGCGATACTCCATACTTTTT
>JAZSFF010000050.1:0-27397 GCA_045532055.1 Clostridia bacterium | reverse complement strand
TCAATACCTGCCATAAGAATTGCCGCATAGCAGAAATATGGATTGCATGTAGCATCAGGATTTCTGAGCTCAAAACGTCTCAATTTTGGCTCCTTTGCATATGCAGGAATACGAATAACCGCACTGCGGTTTGATGTGGCATAACCTACTGTCACAGGTGCCTCAAAGCCAGGAACAAGACGCTTGAACGAGTTTGTGCTTGGGTTTGTAAGTGCACAAAGTGATGCAATGTGCTTAAGCAATCCGCCCATGAAGTAGTGTGCCTCTCGGCTGAGGTTTGAATAACCATTGTCGTCAGAGAATACAGGTTCGCCATCCTTCAAAAGGAGCATATGCACATGCATACCATTGCCTGCCTCACCCATTACAGGCTTGGGCATAAATGTTGCAGACATTCCATGTTTTCTTGCTGTGTTATGTATGATATATTTTATCATCATTGTTGCATCTGCCATTTTTGACATCTGACCAAGTTCCGGCTCAATCTCAAACTGTCCGCCTGCACCAACCTCAGGATGATGATAGTTGAGAGCAATGCCTGCATCGTCAATCAGCATACACATCTCGCTGCGTGCCTCGTATGATGTATCAAAAGGCTTTGCTATGTGGTAGTTCTTCTGCTTTGCAACCACGTTGCCAAGGCCTTCTTCTGCACTGTTCCAGTGCGCCTGATTTGCATCAAGGGCCATTCCGATTGACTCTGGCTTTACTTCCCAGCATACATTGTCAAAGAGATAAAACTCAAATTCAGGCAAAATAAGCATGGTATCAGCAATTCCGCTGTCTTTAAGGTATTTTTCAGCCGCAAGAACAATATTTCTGGGGTACTGTGCAAGAGGTCTGTTCTCAGGATTGTCAATAATCATGGCATTACCTGTCATTGACAAAGTTGGAATTTCACAAAATGGGTCAATAACTGCGGTATCAGGGTCAGGTATAAACACCATATCACTCTTCTCAACCACAGCATATCCGTAGTTTGATGCGTCAAAACCAATACCATTCTTCAATGTTTTTTCCGAAAAATTCTTTGCTGGAATTGTAACATGGCGGAACTGACCATTGATGTCAACCATCTTGAAGTCCACCATCTTAATGTCCTTTTCTTTAATCAGTTTTAAAATTTCTCCGACTTTTTTATTCATCGTTTTCTCCTTTTCTGTCTTTACGACTCAAAGTATAAGATTAAATTATTCATAAGATTTATTATATCATATAAAATCAAAATTGACAATATAAAGTTTTAATTATACTAAAACACTCAAAAAGACACCCCCTTGGGATGCCTTTCTGCTTTTTTTAATTTCCACCGGGACCATCTTTTCTTTCACGGGTATCGTGAATGTCAATCTTGCCCTTTATCTTTCCTGCATCTGTCAGTTCCTTGCAGCCTTTATCGTTATCTTTTTTGATATTTTTTTCTTTCATTATACATTTCCCCTTTCAGTGTTAGTATGTGTAGTTTTGGGAAATATAATGACTTTTTAATTTTACCTCCAACCATATAATTCGACTGAAACCGCATAATGTCCCATGCAATCTAAAAAGGAAAACGCCTCATTTTCTTCTATATTTGTTATTCGTAATCTACAACATCCACCCAAGAAAGCAGGAATTCGCGCTCCTGAGAATTGCCCTTAACCGACTGAGAAGCAGCAACGATAGGCATCCATTTCTGGACATACTGTTTTTCAGTGCCACTCTTTTCACAGAACAAATCAAGATATTTTTTTGCACCGTCAATATCACCACTGAGCCAGAAGAGAAGATATGTTCTCGCAACATCCGCTGATGCGTTACCCTGTGTTGCATGTGACCAGTCTAAGATATAGGGCGTGCCGTCTTCTGTGATAATAATGTTTGATGGATTAAAGTCGCCATGACAAACCTTTGTGTGCTTGGGCATACCCTCCAGTCTTGCGTGGAGCTCATAACACGTTGTTGCATCAAGGTTGGTTTCACTGATTTTGCGATTCATTTTATCTTTCAACTTGTTAAGCAAAGGAGCTTTCTTGGAATGAACTTCAAGCTGAAGATTTACCAAAAGTTCAATATATTCATCATGTTTTCCAGCATTTTCATTCATAAGCTGAGCAAGAGTCTTGCCTTTTATATATTCGGAAACAATTGCCCATTTACCCTCAATCATTGTTACTTCCAATACTTTGGGAATGTTAAGTCCTGTTTCCTCAATTCTTGCCTGATTCAAGGCTTCGTTAAGCACTTCTGCCTTTGAATAGTTTTCATCAAAAACTTTAATACACTTTTCACCATCCTGGTATATTGTTTTATTTTTTCTGACTGCAATAACTTTATCAAGTTTCATCTAAAAACCCTCCCCATCTTTTAAATATCCTTCTCTGTAGGCATCTCAGCCTCAACAAAATGCTTTCCGTAGTAAGCATTCAGGTACATCTGCTTGATTTCGCTCATCAGCGGGTATCTTGGGTTTGCACCTGTGCACTGATCGTCAAATGCCTGCTCAACCATTTCATCAAGGTTGTCAAGGAATACCTTTTCGTCTACGCCGTAGTCTTTGATGGTTTCTTTGATGCCAACCTTTGCTTTAAGGTCGTTGATGAGCTTAATAAGTCCTTCAAGCTTTTCTGAATCTGTCTTGCCTTTTACACCGAGGCAATCTGCAACTTCTGCATAACGAGCCAAAGTATGCGGATGGTCATACTGAGAAAATGTACCCATCTTTGCAGGTGCTTCTGCAGCATTGAAGCGTAGAACCTCCTCAATCATAAGAGCGTTAGCAACGCCATGCGGTAAGTGATGGAAGCTGCCTAATTTGTGAGCCATAGAATGACATACGCCAAGGAATGCATTTGCGAATGCCATGCCTGCCATTGTTGCAGCATTAGCCATTTTTTCTCTTGCTTCAACATCTGTCTGTCCATTTTCGTAAGCTTTGGGCAAGTATTCAAAAATTGTTTTAAGAGCCTTGAGTGCTAAACCATCTGTATAGTCTGTCGCAAGCATAGAAGCATATGCTTCTATTGCGTGTGTTACGGCATCAATACCTGATGCAGCGGTTAAACCACGAGGCGCTGACATGTGGAAATCTGTGTCAACTATAGCCATGTTAGGCATAAGCTCATAGTCTGCAAGAGGATATTTAACACCAGTTTTCTCATCCGTGATAACTGCGAAAGGTGTAACTTCAGAACCTGTACCTGCTGATGTAGGAATTGCAATGAAGTATGCTTTTTCGCCCATCTTGGGAAATGTGTAAACTCTCTTTCGGATGTCTATAAATCTCATTGCCATATCCATAAAGTCTGCCTCGGGATGTTCGTAAAGAACCCACATGATTTTAGCTGCGTCCATAGCAGAACCGCCGCCAAGTGCGATGATTGTGTCGGGCTTGAATGCAGCCATCTGCGCAGCACCGTTTTTAGCATTGAGGAGTGTTGGGTCAGGCTGTACATCAAAGAATGTTGTGTGTACAATACCCATTTCATCAAGTTTATCTGTAATGGGCTTTGTATAACCATTTTCATAGAGGAATGCATCTGTTACGATAAACGCTCTCTTTTTGCCAAGTATATTTTTAAGTTCATCAAGTGCCACTGGCAAGGAACCCTTCTTAATATATATCTTTTCAGGTGCACGAAACCAAAGCATGTTTTCCCTTCTTTCTGCTACTGTTTTGATATTTAAAAGATGTTTTACACCAACGTTATCTGATA
This sequence comes from Clostridia bacterium, assembly GCA_045532055.1. Classification (GTDB taxonomy): domain Bacteria; phylum Bacillota; class Clostridia; order Monoglobales; family Monoglobaceae; genus SIG440. Next base: position 23,702 of record JAZSFF010000050.1, on the reverse strand, counting down.
CCGAGTTACCACCCCAGGAACCGCAACCAAGTGTAAGTGACGGTGCAAGCTTGAAGTTGTAAAGGTCACCGATACCACCATGAGAAGAAGGTGTATTAACCAGAATTCTACAGGTTTTCATTCTGTTTGCAAAGCTGTCCAATTTTTCTGTTTCTGTAGCTTCGTTGAGGTATACAGAAGATGTGTGACCAAAACCGCCCTCTTCAACCAACTTTTCAGCCAATATCAAAGCTTCTTCAAAGTTCTTTGCTTTGTACATTGCAAGAACAGGAGACAGTTTTTCATGAGCAAATTCTTCTGAAAGCTCAACTGATTCAACTTCACCAATAAGAATCTTTGTTCCCGTCGGAACTTTTATATCTGCAAACTCTGCAATTTTGCTGGCTGGCTGGCCAACGATTTTAGCATTTAATGCACCATTTATAATAATTGTTTTCCTAACCTGCTCGATTTCTCTGTCGTTTAAGAAGTAGCAACCTCTTGTTGCAAATTCTTCTTTAACCATATTATAGATGTTTTCAAGAACGATTACAGACTGTTCTGATGCACAAATCATGCCATTATCGAATGTCTTTGAATGAATGATTGAGTTTACTGCCAGCAAAATGTCTGCACTGTCATCAATGATTGCAGGTGTGTTTCCGGCACCAACGCCAAGTGCAGGCTTGCCGCTTGAATATGCAGCCTTAACCATTCCGGGACCGCCTGTTGCAAGAATGATGTCAGCTTCTTTCATAACCGTGTTTGTCATCTCTAAGCTTGGAACATCAATCCAATCAATGATTCCCTCAGGAGCACCTGCCGCAACTGCCGCTTCAAGTACCAACTTAGCAGCCGCAATTGTACAATTCTTTGCTCTCGGGTGGGGAGAAATTATAATGGCATTTCTTGTCTTTAATGCAAGCAAGCATTTGAAGATTGCAGTTGAGGTAGGATTGGTTGTAGGAATAACCGCAGCAACTACACCAATAGGTTCGGCAATTTTCTTTGTGCCAAACACCTTATCCTCTTCAATGATACCACAGGTCTTTGTTCCTTTGTATGCATTGTAAATGTATTCTGATGCATAATTGTTTTTGATAACCTTATCTTCGACAATGCCCATACCGGTTTCGCTGACTGCCATTTTTGCAAGAGGAATTCTTGCTTTGTTGGCAGCTGATGCCGCAGCCAGGAAAATCTTATCAACCTGTTCCTGTGTGTAGGTTGCAAAAACTTTCTGTGCTTCCCTTACCCGTTGAATAGCTTCGTCAAGCTTTTCAACGCTGTCAATTATATCATAACTATTCTTTTCCATTTCAAAACCCTCCCAAAAATTTATATTAGATAGTTTTTAACTTATTCAACTTTGTTAATATTTTAACATTCTTTTTTCTCTTTGGGAATTCTTAAAATGTTTACTCAGCGTTATCAAAATTGATAACACTGAAAAATGTCAAAAAAAACAGTCTCTCCTTTATGGAAAGACTATTATAATTATAAGCAGACTAAATTCAATTATCCAAAAATTTTTCTTTTTGACTCAAAAAGTTTTGTTATGAATTCACGGTCAAGAGATGTCAGCTTGTACCCCTTCTTGTAGATTAGGACATCCTTATATCGTTTTTTGTTTTCAACACATTTCTTTTGAACAAGATTGTATCTTTCAAGCATGCTCTCCGAAGCAGGAGATACCCACATAAATGTTTCTGGGTTCTTGTAAAGCAAATCAAACTGACTTGCTCTCTCAAAAATATAAATTCTTCTGTCGATATTGTCCGGTAATTCTTCCTTAACCACCTTTGATAAAGGCATAGACGGAACAAATGGATCAGCGTGAGCAATCTCTATATAGTCTTTTAAATCATCAAAAGCAATTTCACCCTTCTGTGCAAGGGGATTATCTTTACTCATCATAAGACAATATGTGAACTCATTTACAATTTCATAAACAAAACCCTTTTCGTCAAGCATTGCTTTGAAATATTTGTCATAATTTTCGGCATATCGGATAATCCCAAGTTTGTAATCATGATTAATCATATTATGAATGGTCCGCTGAGAATTGGTTTCCTTATAAAATATCTCTGCATGGTCTTTTGAGAGTGTTTTTGAAAACTCGGCAAAGGCTTCTGATATATAACAGGCGCGAGGAACAGAAATTGAAAATTTCTGTTTATTTGCAGCACCTTTTTTATAATAGTTTTCAACATGCTCAATTTGTCCCAAGATACCCTTGGCAAAATTTATAAACTCTTCTCCCTCGGGCGTTAAGAACATACCTTTTGCTGTTCGGTCAAAAATAGTTATTCCCAAATCAGCTTCAAGTTCTTTGATTGAGCGACTGATATTTGGCACAGCAATAAGCAACTTCTCTGACGCTTTGGTAAGGGACCCTGCCTTTGCAACCTCAACCGCGTATCTCATATGCAATATGTTCATAACCGCACCCACCTTTCTATTAATAAAATTGTTTTTAAATACTTTCTAAAAACAATTTTAATTTATGTGCAATTACTGCATTCCCTTTGTCGTTTGGATGAAGACCATCCGGTATATATTCTTCTTGTATCTCTTTTATTTCGGGTTGTAAACCACTCACAGAAAACAGATCCAAAACAGGAAGAGAATAATACTCTGCAACTTCTCTAATAATGTTTGTATATACCTTTAAATTGCCATAATCTCCGGGCATTTTGGTGTCAGGAATTTTCAATTCACCGATTCTATGTAACGGAGTCATTACAATAATCGGTTTTCCTAAATACTTTCGTATGAGACCACTAAACAGATAGTGGCAAGCACCATAAAATGTATCCGGCGTGCTATCATCAAAACAGCCAAGAGGTGCATCCCCATGACCATAGTCATTCGTTCCGCCAAACACCACAACCACGTCTGCGTCATCATCCATTTTTTCAAATCTCTCACAAAAAGAATTAATGTCTACATAGTCATCTTTCGGCCTATTAGCAGTCCCTTTTTGTATCGCAAATCTTGTTCCGCCTATTCCGTAGTTTCTCGCCTGAGCTAATCTGGCTTCTTTTGCTAAAACAGCATGATATACAGTATCTTCACTGCTTGCACCTACCCCTTCTGTAATACTGTCTCCTAAAAAATTAATTTTAAGCCCTTTCAATTCCATATCAATCGTTTCCTTTCAAATTTATAGATTATTCGTGCATAATCGTTTTCGCCAATATCCGACACAATCTCCCGTAAAACCCATTACCGATTTAGTTGCTACCTGTCCACTATTTTCAATATAGCATAAAGCACGTTTTTTTACAAGCACCAACATAAAAAAACGGTGGAAACAATCCACCGTTTTTTACTAATTAAGTGCATAGCCTTTGGCTTTCATAACCTCATAAACTTTGTTTGCCATGGTCTCACAGATGTTCTCACCCTTTGCCTCAACCATTATTCGAATAAGAGGTTCTGTACCGCTGCGTCTGAAGAGAATTCTTCCATCATCGCCAAGCTGTTCCTCAACCTCTTTAACTGCTGCACGAACATCTGGATCATTCATTGCTGCATCTTTGTCCTCAACCTTTACGTTGCGTGTAATCTGTGGAAATCTTTCGTAGCCGTCACACAGCTTTGATGCAGGCAACTTGCTCTCAATCAAGACTTCCATTATCTGGAGGGCTGTTATGAGTCCGTCACCTGTTGATGCATATTTAGAGAAGATTATATGCCCGGATTCCTCACCACCAAGGCAGTAGTCATTAGCCTGCATTGCCTCATAGACATATTTGTCACCAACATCGGTCTGGATATAATTTATACCCAGTTCATCAAGCGCCTTATAAAGTCCCATGTTTGACATAACTGTTGTTACAACAGTATTTTTTTTAAGTGTTCCATTGGCTTTCATATATTTGCCGCAGAAGTACATGATATTGTCACCGGTCATAACCTTGCCGTTTTCATCAACCGCAAGGCAACGGTCCGCGTCACCGTCAAAAGCAAAACCAATATCAAGTTTGTTTTCTTTGACAAACTCACACAAACCATCAATGTGAGTAGAACCGCAGTCATAATTTATATTAAATCCATTTGGCTGATTGCCTATAACATAAGTTTCTGCACCAAGAGTGTCAAAAATGTTCTTTGCCAGCATCCAGGTACTGCCGTTTGAACAATCAAGCCCAACTTTTATATCCTTGTATGAATTTCTTGCGAGAGAAATGATATAACCTGTATAACGGTTTCTACCTGCAACATAGTCAATGGTTCTTCCTATTTCCTCGCCTTTTGCCAAAGGAATTTCGCCGATTATGCCATCGAGATATGCCTCGATATCTGCAATAATAGATTCAGACATTTTTTCGCCACGATTATTGATAAGCTTTATTCCATTGTCATAATACGGATTATGGCTAGCAGAAATCATGATTCCGCAATCAAACTCCTCGGTTCTTACAACATAAGACACTGACGGTGTTGTTGTAACGTGCAAAAGATATGCATCTGCACCGCTGGCAGTAAGTCCTGCCGCAAGGGCATACTCAAACATATAGCTTGAACGTCTTGTATCTTTGCCGATTACCACCTTGCACTTGTGTTCTTTGCCATAATGCCAGCCAAGGTATCTGCCTATTTTAAATGCGTGCTCCACTGTAAGGTTTACATTCGCCTCACCTCTGAAGCCATCTGTTCCAAAATATTTTCCCATTATATAAAATCCTCCAAAATTTTAGAAACATCAAAAGGACATCCGTTATTTATCGGCTATCCTTTTGCTCACAATTAAAAATTATTATTCTTCGCTGAAAATAACAGTCACATCAGGATGCAACTGCAATATAGATGCAGGAACCTGTGGGGTAATCGGTCCAAAGAACGATTTTTCAACAATATCTTTTTTGTTTTTGCCGTTTGCAATCAGCAGTATTTTTTTTGCTTGCATAATTGACATCATTCCCATTGTTATTGCCTTTGTGGGAACATCGTCCTTTGATGCAAAGAAACGGGCATTTGCCTCGATTGTTGACGGGTCAAGCTCAACCTCGTGAGTTTCAGCAGTGAATGCATCATCAGGTTCATTAAAACCGATGTGTCCGTCAAGTCCGATTCCCAACAACTGAATATCAATTCCGCCCAAGGACTTAATCAATTCGTCATAGCGCTTGCCCTCTTCTGCAAGGTCAGGAGCACATCCGTCAGGAACAAATGTTTTGTTTATGTCGATATTGATATACTTGAACAAGTTATTGTTCATAAAATATCTGTAGCTCTGGTCATTGTCACCCTTCAATCCCTGATATTCATCAAGGTTTACAGAAGTAACACATGAAAAATCAACATCCCCTGCTTTGTTATATTCAGCAAGTTTTTTATATGTCCCCACCGGAGTGGAACCTGTTGCAAGTCCTAAAACGCTGCAGGGTTTGGAAATAACCTGTGCTGCTATGATATTTGCAGCCTTTTTGCTCAACTCGTCATAATTTTTTACAGTAATAAATTTCATATATCGGTCTCCTTATAATAGGTTTTAAATCATTTCAGCCAACATAGACTGACTTTCCCATCAAATACACTTTTGTTTATTTGTATGCATTTTTACGACCCTGGGTCGGCCGAAGAAGCACCCGCCGAATACTTCGATTACTTCTTACCTCGTCACCGCAAAATATTTTGCGGTCTGGCGCTAAACAGTTATGCCGCAGGAGCACGGCACTGCCTTTAACAGCGAGAGGTTTTTACCCCTGCACTCTGACACTGTCAAACTTTTGTGACAATATTCTCCTGACTTTTGAAAATAGAATTTTCTCTTACATATCCCCTTACTCTTGACAAAGGATATACCGTACAGTTTTTACCCAATACTGTGCCCGGACAAAGTACGCTGTTGCAACCCACCTCTGTGAAATCACCAACCATTGCACCAAATTTCTTAAGTCCTGTCTCAACTCTGCCATCATCTGTCATTATAGTAACCAGTGTTTTGTCACTTTTAACGTTTGAGGTAACCGCACCTGCACCAAGATGAGATTTGTAACCCAAAACAGAATCACCAATGTAGTTGAAATGTGGTATTTGTACATTGTCAAAAATTATGCAATTTTTCATTTCTGTAGAGTTGCCCACTACACAGTTCTTGCCTACAATAACTCCACCACGGATAAATGCAGAATGTCTGATTTCTGAGTTTTCGTCAATTATGCAGGGTGCTGCAATATACGCTGATGGGAAAACTGTTGCACTTTTTGCAATCCATACATTTTCAGATACTTCATCAAACTTTTCTTTGTCCAATGTTTTTCCCAACTCTATCACAAATTCTTTGATTTTGCCAAGACACATCCATGGATACTCACAATCTTTCAAAAGCGATGCCGCTATTGTTTTTTTAAGGTCATAAAGTTCTGCTGTTCTCATTTCTTTCACCTCCTTTCATATAGTGAACATTTTATCATATTTAAATTACTTTTTCAATAGTTTTTTTCATCAATCATATTCAACATCCAAAAGTGTCAAACCCTTAGCAGGCAAGGTTTCTCCGGCAAGATTTCTGTCCCTGATTTCAAATACCTTAAGCACGCTTTCAGGTCTGCGTTTCCCAAGTCCTGCCTCAAGGATTGTTCCCGACATTATTCTTACCATATTGTAGAGAAATCCATCTCCACTTACTATGAACCTTATTTCATTGCCCTCTACATGAACTTCAGATTTATATATATTCCTGACTGTAGACTTTTTAGACCGATTTAACGAAGAAAATCCAAGAAAATCGTGTTGTCCAACAAAAAGCTCGGCTGCCTTTTTCATAGCCTCTATATCAAATTTTTCACCTGTGGAATAAACAAATCTATGTTCAAAAGGGTTATGCATGTTGCTGTTCCATATGCGATACATATAGGTTTTCTTTTTTGCACACAGTCTTGCATGAAATCTATCTTCTGTCTCGCACACCTCTAACACACCAATGTCTTCAGGAAGATATCGGTTTATATAATAACATATTTCCTTTTCGGTCAAAGGCGTGTCTATTTTGAAGTTTGCTACCTGCGCCTTTGCATGCACTCCCTTGTCGGTTCGCCCTGAGCCATGGATTTCCACGGTGTGTCCTGTCATTTTAGTTAGAATATCCTCTATTTTGCCTTGTATGGTATTGGGGGTATTCCCTTGCCTTTGCCATCCATTATATTTTGTGCCGTCATATGCCACAATAATCCTATAATTTTTCATTTATTATAACTCCGGATTTTATTTTTCCAAATATTTTCTCATTACATTTCCTGCAATGGGTGCCGCAGAATCACCGCCACTTCTGCCGTCATTTTCCAAAATCACCGCAACGGCAATCCGAGGACTTTCAGCGGGCGCATACCCCACAAACCAGGCATGGTCTTTCTCGTTCTCGTTTTCTGCCGTTCCGGTCTTGCCCGCAACAGTTGTGCCATAAATTTTCGCACGTTTTCCTGTTCCGTTTTCCACGGCATCAATCATCAAATTGCCAATATATCCGGCAGTAGCTTCCGAAATTGCCTGTCTTAACACCTTTGTCTTAGCACTGCTTATTATTATGTCGCCCTTTGTCACACTGTTCACAACATAAGGTTTAAGGAGTTTGCCTCCGTTTGCCACAGAGGAGCAAATCATTGCCATCTGCAAGGGTGTTGCAAGTAACTGTCCCTGACCTATACCCACAAGTGCACTGTCTGAATTGGTCATTTTTTTGTATTCTATTCGACTTGACATGGTTGGCATATCAAAGTCAAGTCCTGAATTTATTCCAAATCTTTCTGAAATCTCAAGCATCTTTTCGCTGCCCAGTTCATAACCAATACTGCAAAAAACTTGATTACTTGATACTGCAAATCCACGTTCAAGAGAAATCTCACCATAAGCCTTGTTGTTGTAATTTTCTACTTCCAAATCATCCACCACAAAGCTGCCAGTATCCTGAAAAACCTTACCTTCCATTCTGTTTTCGTGTGCCAAAGCTGCAGTTACAATTTTATAAGTAGACCCCGGAGGATAAAGCCCCTGAGTAGTTCTGGCAAGAAGTGGTGAATTCTCATCCTCTACGATTGTATTCCATCTGCTCTCCAGCTTGTCTGCCGAAGGTTCAAAGTCTGGCAGGCTTATCATAGCAAGCACTGCACCCGTCATTGGGTCAACTGCCACAAGAGCACCTTTTTTGCCACGCATCTGTTCATATGCGTATCTTTGCAGAGAGTTGTTTATGGTAAGATTGAGGTCAAAGCCTTTTTTCTTGTCTCCTTGGAATATATCAATATCTCCCTTTCCCAAAAGCTGACTGTCATATTCACGTTCAAGCAGGCTTTTGCCATAAACCTGAGAGCAATAACCTATAACATGGCTATAAAGTCTGCCTTGGGAATAAACTCGTTTTGAACTGTCTCCGTTCTCCACCGTTTCTGCAAGGACAAGGCCCTGACTGTCATAAATAGTCCCACGGGTTACATATTTTTCATCGTCCCACTGACGGCGATTGTACGGGTTGGTCGCAACATCATCCGCCCTGAACAGATTGAAGTACAAAAGATAAGTTAGCAACGCCAAAAACAGGCCCGATATAACAATCAGAACTTTTATGATTTTACTGTTTGTGTTCATCTTTTGCCCCCTTTCTGTCATCCCGTGCAGAGATAGCCTGCATTATTCCCAAAGATGCAAAGCTGACCACAATGGACGTTCCGCCATAACTTACAAAGGGTACTGTTATACCAGTCAAAGGAATAAACTTGATGACACCGCCTATGATTATAAATGTCTGAAGAGCAAACATCAAAGTAAGCCCCAGTCCCACAGCCTTGTTGTATGAATCCTGAGTGTTGATGGTTATTTTAAAACATCTGTAAGCAAGCAGGAAGAACAATATTATAACAGCCGCTCCGCCGAACACACCCATTTCCTCACAGATTGCGGAGAATATAAAGTCGGTATGCACCTCAGGAATATATCCCGGTGAGCCGTTGCCCAGACCTCTGCCAAAATAACCACCTGAGGCAATGGCAAAAAGCGACTGAGCAATCTGATAGCCCTTGTCTGACACATCCGACCAAGGGTCAAGCCATACGCCCACTCTCACCTGAATATGATACAAAAACTTATACCCAAGCAATGCCACAACCGAGGCAGCACCAATGTTTCCAATCAAAAACCAACGGTTTTTCTCATATACATAAATCATAAATATAAATATTGAGAAAACCACCAGAATTGTTCCCCAGTCTCTTTGCAGAACTAGAAACAAAATATAAATATATGTCACAATCCCCGTCATAAACATAGGTGAAATTTTGAAGAACGGCTTGTCCCAGCTTTCTGAATAATGGCACGCAAGGAACATAATGTATATTATCTTTATTATTTCTGATGGTTGAAAGGCAATAAGCCCTAGATCAATCCAGTTTCGTGAGCCGTTTACTGTTTTGCCAAAAATCAATGTTATAACAAAAAGAGCAACGCCCAAAGCCGCATAAAAAAACCACATTCTGTGCCAAAAACGGATGTTGTAATATATGCAATACGCAGCAAAAAAAACTATCCCACCAAGGCCTATCCACACAATCTGGCGTGCGCCCATAACAATATCAAGGCGACACAGCATAAGTACCCCCACCGTCATGAGCATGGATGCAAGCAACACAAGGAACTTGTCCCCCATACGGCACAGCACCAATATTGAATATATCAAAATAAACATACCCAACATTCCAAGACCTACATACAAAACATTAATTTGATAGTCATTGGCCATGTACAAAAGCAAAAAGCCCAGAACATTCATTACAACAAGGAGATATGCGGGTAGTCTGTAGTTTGATTTTCCCATTCCTACTCCTCCTCAAACACAACCGTGAGTTCCCCAAAGGAAATTTCGTCGCCGTCGGACAGAGGCTTTACCTTTTTCAATTTTGAGCCATTGAGATAAGTACCGTTTTTGCTGCCCATATCACCAATATACCAACAACCCTCATCATACCATATCTGAAAATGCTCTATGGACAAGAACATATGATTCACAGTGATATCACATTCTTTGCCACGACCAACAATGACACCTCTGCCGGATATTCGGTATGCTGTCTTCATTTTTGCATCTGCAGCCTTTTTGTTTTTAACCGTCCTGAGAACTGCCTTGGGTTCTTCTTCCTGTTCCTGAACCTCTTCATTGTCAGCCAGTGTCTGCTTTTTTTCCTTTTTGCTAGCCTTTTTTATATCCATATAAATGAGTGCAATAACACTGAATATAAAAAGATATATAATTGTTGTAAAAACATAACTCAACAACGAAGAAATCAATGTATAAACAGACATAACCCTCACCGTTCCCTCTGCACAATCTTTGTGCAATTTATCATAATCCCGTAAAATTCATCAAAGGCAATAGCGTGATTTCGCTATTGCCCTTTTTTATTTATTCCTGAGCACCCTCAGTGGCATAATCTGCCAGATTTATTGTTATCTTGACATCAGAGAAATTTCCACGTCTTACCCTTATGTCACACATCTTGGACAGCATGGAAATATAGTCATCAACCGTTATATTTCTATCAATTCGTTTTATAATGTGATAACCAAATGTTGTTTCCACCAGTTCACTGGTTTCTCCCACTTCCAGTGCAAATGATGCATCGGCAAATTCCTGAACCATCTCGCCGTTATCAGCAAAGGTATAACCCTCGCTTGTTGCCCCTGGATCATCGTTATATTCTTCAACAAGCTTGTCAAAGTCTTCCCCAGCCTTTATCTTTTCAAGAACTTCTTCGGCCTTTTTCTTGGCATCTGCTTTCATTTCATCGGTTACCTCACCAGTATTTTCATCACCAAAGGAAATCAGGATATGTTTCACCGTAATTTTGCCGTCATCAAGTTTTTTTTCTACCTCTTTTTTGTCCACATACTTCTCAATGTCAGCCTGTGCATCCTGATATATTTTGTTCATGTGTCTTTGAATTCTGTTAAATTCCACAAAAGCATCTTCCGTGGGATAACCATTCTGATTAAGAACTGTCTCAAAATCTTCGCCATATTGTTCTTTCAGCTCAGCAACTCCGTCGGTGATTTCCTTTTCTTCTTCCTCGCTCAAAAATACACCATGTTTTTCACCTTCTGCAACAAAGGCATAGATAGGTATAAGATTTTCGGCAGCCAAGCCCTTTGAATACTCAAGATATGAAACTCCACTGGTGGTGTCCACAGCATTCCAGTCGAAATCTTTAACATCGCTCACCAATCCCAGTTGTGCCAACGAACCTATATAATTCACACCTAGGACATTTGTTGCAAAGGTAAATACGTCCTTGTCTACACCTTTGCCGTTTATAGTCATAACCGCATCTTTTTTGTCCCCGAAAAGGCTGTTGACAACTGCCATTACAGGGTTTTCAAACTTGATATTATCTTTTTTTGCCGCATCTTTGTCGGTCTCTGTTGCGGATATTGTAGTGTTGACAAAGGTTTTGCCACCAACGCCTTCAACTCTGCACACCCACACAGCCGCAAGGGCAATTACCGCCGCAACAACTGCAGCAATAAGTATGATAAGATTTCTTTTCTTTTTCTTTACCTCCATTATCGCAGCAATCTCTTCCTCACTTAAAGATTCAATGGGAACAGCCTCAAAAGTCTCTTCTGCCTGTTTCCAATCGTCACCGATAAGTTCCTCACCATCTGCCTCTTCAATTATATCTTCAGTTTCATCTTCTGTTGTTTCAACGATATCCTCTACTTCTTCACCAATAGTTTCAGGGATTGTTGTTTCTTCAACAACCTCTTCATTTAAATTTTCATTTTCTCTGATGTTTTCGTTTTCCACATCAATCGCTCCATTCATTTGAATATTACTATTTTCATTATACACCAAAATACCATGCTCGTCTACACTTTTTCAATAAATTCTTTGACCTTGCTCAAGTATTCGGTGTTTTTTATGTTTTCTCTGAATGTATATATTATTTTTGGCTTTTTGCCAACTTTTATTACCGCCCTACCGTCTTTCAGATACTCACTGTTCACAAACTCAGAAAGGTCAGGGGCATTGTCCGGTTCAAAGTGTAATGTCAGTCCGTTTTTGTTTCCCTTTATCTCTGTGAATTTTTTGTTTGATGCAACCTTTCTCATAAGCGAAATAACCATCAGATTGTTCACTACATCCGGCACATCACCATATCTGTCAATGAATTCATCATATACATCACCAAGTTCATCATCACTTTCAATAGCCGCAATCCTTTTGTACGCAAGGAGTCTCTGACTGTGAGATTTTATATACCTCTCCGGAATGAATGCGCTGATAGGCAGGTCAACAGATGTATCGATGGTCTCCTCAATCTCAATACCACGCATCTCACTGACTGTTTCAGCCAAAAGTTTGCAATACATCTCGTACCCAACGCTCTCCATGTGTCCGCTTTGCTGTGGCCCTATAACATTGCCGGTTCCACGAATTTCAAGGTCACGGAGTGCGATTTTGAACCCCGATCCAAATTCTGTAAACTCCCTTATTGCCTTAAGACGCTTTTGTGCATCTTCATTCAGCACCTTGTCTCTGCGGTAGGTAAGATATGCATACGCCAAGCGATTGGAACGTCCCACTCTGCCCCTGAGCTGATAAAGCTGTGCAAGTCCAAGGCGGTCTGCATCTTCCATTATAATGGTATTGACGTTGGCAATATCAAGTCCTGTTTCGATTATTGTAGTACATACCAAAACATCGATTTCGCCCTCTGACATTGCCATCATAATTCTTTCCAGCTCGGCCTCCGACATTTGACCATGTGCTGTTGCAACTCTTGCTTCGGGAATCATTCTTTCGATTTCCTTTGCTGTTTTTTCAATGCCCTGAACACGATTGTGAAGGTAATATACCTGTCCCCCTCTTCCCAATTCCTTTGAAATTGCCTCCCTTATAATGTCGGCGTCATATTCCATCACATATGTTGCAACGGGATATCTGTCTCCGGGCGGTTCTGCAATAACGCTCATATCTCGAATTCCCGACATGGACATATGCAATGTTCTGGGGATTGGCGTTGCCGACAGAGTGAGGACATCAATTTCCTTTTTCATTTCCTTGATACGTTCTTTATGTCCAACACCAAAACGCTGTTCTTCGTCAATAATCAAAAGTCCCAGTTTTTTGAACTCCACCGACTTTTGCAAAATCTTGTGTGTGCCGATTACAATATCAACTTCGCCACTTTTAAGCTGTGCCACCACCTTTTTCTGTTGTGTAGGTGTACAAAATCTTGAAAGCACCGCAATATTCACCGGATAGTCTTTCATCCGTTGCCTGAAGTTGTTGAAATGCTGGTTTGCAAGAATGGTTGTGGGTACGAGGTATGCAACCTGATATCCATCCATAACAGCTTTAAAAGCCGCACGCATTGCCACCTCTGTTTTGCCATAACCCACGTCACCACACAAAAGCCTTTCCATTGGGCGAGGTCTTTCCATATCCCTTTTAACCTCGTCGATACACCTTAACTGGTCATCAGTTTCCTCATAAGGAAAAGCCGCCTCAAAATCACGTTGCCACTCTGTATCAGATGAAAACTCTATTCCACGGATTGCTTCACGCTGGGCATAAAGCTCAACCAGTTCCTTTGCCATGTCCTGACATGACGCCTTGACCCTCTGTTTTGCTCTGTTCCAATCCTGACCGCCCAAGTTATTGAGTTTTACCTGACTTCCGTCACGGCCTATATGCTTGTAAATAAGGTTAAGCTGGTCTGCAGGTACATACAGGCTGTCACCACCCTTATACAAAATCTTGAGGTATTCCTTTTGTGCCCCATCTACCGTTAGCCTTTCAAGACCCATATATTGTCCAATGCCGTGATTCTGGTGTACAACAAAATCCCCCACGTTAAGGTCTGTAAAACTGTCAATTTTACTTTCTTTTTCTACCTTAAATCGTTTGCGACGGCGCTTTCTTTCGCCAAAAATTTCTTTGTCGCTGATTACCACCGTTCTTATAAGGGGATATTCAAAACCTCTGCCAAGGCCTCCGTGGGTAACCACAATTTTCCCCGGTTCGGGCAGTTCGTCAAAGTTTTTTGTCAGACTGCAGACTATTTCTTCGTCTGTCAGTTGCCTATAAAGATTCTCTGCTCGACGCTCTGAACCTGCAAGTATAACTGTACGATAACTGTTCTTGCGGTAAAAATCCAGTGCATCATAGAAAAACTCCATTTTTCCGTTGTAATTGTTAAGGCTTTTTGCCGTAAAACCAACCAGTTTCTTGGGTTTTATATCAGGATTTGAATGGGAAAGAGGGCTCATGCTGACCAATCCCATATTACTCATAGCATTCAACAGTTCAGCGTAATCCGCCCGATATTTCATGCTACTTTTGGGTATGATTCCCCTCTCAATCATATCTTTAAGGTTTTCGGCAAATCGAAGTTTTTCACCTCTTGTGGTCTCTGAGACCCTTGCAGGGTCATCAACAAACACAACATAGTCTTTGGAGAGGTAATCCAGTATTGTGGGGAGTTTTTCATCACAAAAATACGGAATATACTTGTCCCGTGAAGGAAACAAAATCCCCTCTTCAATTCTCTCAGCATCACGCTTTAATGTTGAAATCAACTTTATTCGTTCTTCGGTCTGTTCTTCCTTTTTTGATTGAACCTCAATCTCTTTTCTTAAAAGCTCTGCACATTTTTTTCGGGTTTCACCGTCTGCAACCAGTTCATCAGCAGGGGTTATCACCGCAACTTTTTCTTCGCCGCTGTTTTCCGCTGTTCTTTGTGTGCCAACATGGAATTCTCTCACCGAATCCACCATAGTATCGAAAAATTCTATTCTAAATGGCATATCGTTCCAATAAGGAAAGTAGTCAAAAATTCCGCCTCTTACGCTGAACTGTCCCGGGCCCTCCACCATTTCTTCACGCTTGTACCCAAAATCCGTCATAAGATCACACAAAGTTTCAAGTTCAATTTCATCGCCCAACTGCAAAGTGAGAACTTTTTCATCATATACCCATTTAGGAACTGTGGCACTGGTCAATGCCCCTACTGTTGTAACAACGCAATACTCGCCGTTATTTCTCCAAAGTTTGTCAACAACCTCAAGACGTTGTTTCTTTATATCATTTGCAGATGCCTCAATATCATAAAAGACCAAATCTTTCTCGGGGAAAAACAAAACTTTTCCCTCAAAGAAAAAATTCATATCTTCAAAAATTGCCCTTGCCTGCACCTGATTGGCGGCAACAATCAAAGCATTTTTCCCTAAATTTTTGCAGACACAAAAAATAAGGTGTGCCCTGACCGAATCGGAAACACCCGTAACACTTATAGGGGACTGATTTCGTTTCAGCCCCCCTGTAATCTCTTCAAAATCAGCCAAGCTGTCCAAAATCTTAAGAAATCCGTTCATAACTCAGCCTTTCCAAAATATGTTTTAGTTGTATTTTGCCATTGCGGACTGCACATCGTTTTTGATTATTTCGCCCACAGCCTCAGCCGCCTTTACTGCCACGGGGACAAGTTCTTTTATCTCCTTGCGGCTGAACTTGCCCAGAACATAATCCGCAAGGTCATAATCCGGATTTTCCGGCTGACCTATACCGATTTTTATACGGGGAAACTCTTCTGATGCTGTCTGATAGATTATGTTCTTCACTCCGTTGTGCCCCCCGGCACTGCCCCTTGGTCTTATACGCAGTTTGCCGAAAGGCAACGATATATCGTCATATATAATTA
Source organism: Clostridia bacterium (assembly GCA_045532055.1). GTDB lineage: Bacteria > Bacillota > Clostridia > Monoglobales > Monoglobaceae > SIG440. The sequence goes on along the minus strand of JAZSFF010000050.1, from coordinate 8,025 downwards.
TTATTTGAGAATTTTCAATCTTATACCAGTTCTTGAACTCTCTTATACACTCACCGCTCAGGTTCATAAAGGTCTGGGGTTTTACCAGCACAACCTTTTCGCCCTCGATGGTTCCTTCACCATAGAGACCATTGAACTTAAGCTTTTTTACTGCAATATCATATTTAGCGGCAACAGCATCCAATGCATCAAAGCCAACATTGTGTCTGCTGTTCACATATTTGCGGCCGGGGTTACCCAACCCTGCAATTATATACATTTTTTCACCTCTACTGTGATTTTACCTTTGTCCAGAGTTCTGCACAGAACTTCTTCGTCTCTGCGTCCTGATATCTGAAATATTCATCCTTTGGATTATCACTGCGTGGAACATATGCATCAATTCCAGCGTAAACCGTTTTGCTCATTTCACCAAATGCACTCTGTACCGATGACGAATAACCCACCGCTTCAGAGTTTGCACATGCATTCTCAGGTTCAAGCATAAAATCAATAAACTTGTGTGCCAAATCAACCTGTGCACAGTCTTTGGTTATTACCATGCCGTCAATCCAGAGATTTGTTCCCTCTTTGGGTTCATAAAATCCAAGGTTTTCGTTAAGGGACATAATATAGGATGCATCACCGGAATATACAATGGCTATGGGCTTGCTGCCTGAAACCATACTGTCAATCACGTCATCACCCATATATATGGGGTTCATTATCTCATTCTGTTTAATAAGCCAGTCATATGCTTCTTCAAGTTCCGCCTTATTGGTTGTGTTGAGTGAATACCCCAAGGCTTTGAGAGCAATCATAAATGAATCACGTTCTGAATCATACATATAAAGCTGGTCCTTGTATTTGGGGTTTCTGAGTATCTCCCAACCCGCTTCCAAATCCTTTGCATCAACAACCGTCTTGTCATAAAGTATGCCCACACTGCCCCAGAAATAAGGGATTGAATACTTGTTTTCGGGGTCAAATGGCTGATTGAGTATTGTTGGTATAACATTTCCAAAGTTCCCAAGCTTTGACTTGTCGATTTCCTGCAAAAAGCCTTCTTTCGCCAGTCTTTCAATCATATAGTCAGAGGGAACAATAACATCATACCTCTCTCCGCTCATCACCTTGGTATACATGGTTTCGTTGGAATCAAAGGTTTCGTAAATCACCTTGCAGTCATTTTCTTTTTCAAATGCTTTTATAAGTGATGTATCTATGTATTCCCCTGCATTATAGACTTTAAGAATTACCTTATCGCCGCCACAACCAAACAAAGATACACTTAAAACCACACAAATAATAAGACTAATTACCTTTTTCATTCTTCAAAACCTTCTTTCTTCTGTTTTTTATTAATGGGATAATATTCACCACAATAACCGTTGTTATTATAACCCCTATAACCAATGTAGAGAGAGCATTTATAGTGGGGTTGGCTCTCCTTGACATATTATATACAATTGTTGATATGTTCATAACACCATTGCCGCTGACAAAGTATGATATCACAAAGTCATCAAAGGACATGGTGAATGCAAGGAGCATTCCGGCATAAATACCGGGTTTTATCATTGGCACAATGACCTTTGTAAGTGCCTGAAATGGTGTTGCCCCCAAATCCATTGCCGCATTGGCAATGTTGTTGTCAAGCTCACGTATCTTGGGGTAGACACTTGTTATAACATAAGGAGTACAGAACGAAATATGAGCAATAAGCATTGTCATATAACCCTTTTCCATCTTTATTGCCGTAAAGAGTATCATCAGTCCAATGGCTGTCACAATTTCAGGGTTCATAATGGGAATATTATTGATATTAAGTATCCATTCCTTTATCAGCTTTCGGCTTTTGGAGAGGCCTATTGCTGTGATTGTGCCAAGTACTGTGGATATTGCTGTAGCAAATACCGCAACCGTAACAGAAACCCATACGGCAGACATTATTTCAGAGCTGTTTATAAGTTCCTCATACCACTGAAAGGAGAACCCCGTAAACTTTGCAAGGGACCTTGAGGAATTAAATGAAAAAACCATTGTTATAATTATTGGGACATAAAAGAATGCAAAGCACAAGAACACATAAAGTCCCGTGGATATACGTGCCAATCTTTTCAACTTAAAGCCTCCTTACATAAAATCTTTGATATATTCATCAGTTTTCACCTGTATCTATCTTTTTCATCCATCTTATTGCCACCAGAATGATAACCGCCAGCACCAGCGACAAGGCACTGCCAAAGTTCCAGTCACCAACCGAGATAAACTGACTCTCTATCAAGTTACCCATAAGGACATACTGGCCTCCGCCCAAAATCTTGGGAATTACAAAAGTAGAAATAGAAAGCAAAAATACCATTATCACACCATTCAGAACACCGGGGATTGACAGTTTGAACGTCACCTTGAAAAAGGTCTGAACAGGGTTTGCACCCAAGTCATATGCCGCCTCAACATAAGACTTATCCATCTTGCTGAGTGATGTATGTATGGGGATTATCATAAAGGGCAGAAACTCGCATATCTGTCCCACCATAACTGCAAAATCTGTATACATAAGCCCCAGTGGCTCAAGGATAATCTTCCACGCATATGTTCTGAGGAGCAGGTTTATCCACATGGGTATGGTAACAAGGAGTATAAGGATGCCTTGTGTTTTTTCCCTGCATCTTGAAATTATATAAGCCATAGCATATCCAAACACCAGACAAATTGCCACGGTTATAATGCCCATGCGTATCGACTTGATAAAAACGTTCAGATATACTGGTTCTGCAAACCTTGCAAAGTTTTTAAGTGTAAACTGTATGTTTATAAGAGAATTTCCGCTGTTGGTAACAGCGTATAAAAATATCATAAAAATCGGAACAAGAATAATCACAAAAGACCACGCAATATATGGTCTTACCAGATTCTTAAAGTATTTCATACATTTCTCCTTTCCTAAAAACTGATTTGCCTATATTAAACCATCTTCCACATTACATGAATATCTTCCGGTCCAAATGTAAGACCTACCTCAAGCCCCACATCGTGATAATCGGTGGTATGTATCATATAACGTCTGTATTTGGTCTGCACCATAATTTCATAGTGAACTCCCTTAAACACAATACTGTCAACTGTTCCTGTAATTTTTGCATTTTCAGGGGATACAATATCAATATCCTCAGGCCTTAATACCACCTCAACGCCCTCATTCTCTTTAAAGCCTTTGTCAACACATTCAAAATCAAAGTCATCAAAGTTGACAAGACAATCACGCAACATCGTGCCTTCTATGATATTCGATTCACCGATAAACTTGGCAACAAACCGATTCTCCGGCTCGTTGTAGACATCTGTGGGTGTGCCGATTTGCTGTATATATCCGTCATTCATAACAACCACAGTGTCAGACATAGAAAGGGCTTCTTCCTGGTCATGGGTGACATATATAAAGGTGATACCGACTTCCTTTTGAATTTTCTTAAGTTCAAACTGCATCTCTTTGCGGAGCTTTGCGTCAAGTGCCCCCAAAGGCTCATCAAGGAGCAAAACCTTTGGCTCATTGATAAGTGCCCTGGCAATGGCAACACGCTGTTGCTGTCCGCCGGACAATGATGTCACATCACGCTTTTCATATCCCGAAAGTCCAACCAGCTCCAGCATTTTTTCAACTTTTTGTTTAACAACAGACTTCTCTGTTTTCTTTATGTTAAGGCCAAATGCAATATTGTCAAAAACATTAAGATGGGGAAACAGTGCATACTTTTGGAATACAGTATTTACCTCCCTTTTGTAAGGTGGAAGTTTTGATATCTCAATGCCGTCAAACAAAAGCTGTCCGCCATCAGGCTCGTCAAAACCCGCAATGATACGCAAAGTCGTTGTCTTGCCACAACCGGATGGTCCAAGCAGAGTCAAAAACTCGTTCTCATATATTTTTAGATTTATCCCTTTGAGTATTTGCTGGTCATCAAATGTCTTTGTAATATTTTTGAGTTCTATCAGAGTGTTCATTGCATTTTCTCCAATCTATCATTAAATTGCCATCAAAAGAAAGGCGGTGTAGAAATCCAAATGAGGTCACATTCCTTTTTGTTGTTGTTTTCGATATGATAATTCTTGTTGCAGTATACATAGAATGTATCACCCTTTTTAAGATGATACTTTTCGTCCCCGTAGACAAGGTCGGCACTGCCATTGAGCACAAATCCGAAATCCTCACCGTCATGGGGCACAATCTCCTGGGATTTGCCACCCGGATAAATTGTTATTCGTATGGGCTCTACCGAATTCTTCTGGGCATTGGGGACAAGATAGCTTATCTTATATTCATCCTGCTCGTTTTCGAAATAATCTTTGCCCGAAAAGACAATAGCCTCCTCCGAGGTCTCTGCAAAAAAGTCCTGAAGGGACGAACCCAGCACCTCAAGAATATCCTCCAAAGTGGATATTGAGGGTGAGCAGTTGTTGTTTTCAAGCTGGGACAAAAAGCCTTTTGAAAGTTCAGTTCGGTTTGCCAGTTCTTCAAGGGTTAGCTGATGCTTGATTCTGAGCCGTTTCAGCTTCTTTCCTATATCCACAAAATTCACCTCAGAAATTTAGTATTACAAAACTTTTGTTTTATTATTGTAAAACAAGTGCTATTATACATAATAATGCAAAAATAATCAAGTACTTTTGCAAAAAAATATTGGATATTTTATATCTTTATGACAAAAAACAACCCAGAAACAATTCTGGGTTGTTTTTAAAACCTTATTTTATATCAAACTTAAACAATTCCCGCAGTTCTTCTTTTTCAAGGACAATGTCTGCACCCTGTATTGAATCTGTAATCTGTTCCACACGGCTGCCGCCGATAATGGGAAACACGTCGGGACAATCAAGAGAACAAAGTGCACCGCAAACCGCCGCCGCAACGCTGCAATCATATTTCTTAGAAAGTTCCTTTATTATCCCCAGCCGCCTGATATTTTCATCGCATAAATAACGTTTTTTCGCCTTTTCCGAAAGCGCAGACTCACCCTGTTCTGCCATTTTTGAGAAAAACCCTTTTGCCTGTGATGAATACGCCGCCACAGGAATATTTGTTTCTTTGTAGAAATTAAACTCATTGTCGTCCATTCCTACAAGTCCGCCTCTCTCACCAAGGCATACTGCCGGATTAAACCTTATCTGACTTGCAGAAAAACCCAATACTCCTTTTTCTTTTGCCCAAATATTGGCCTCAGCAATTCTTTGTGAACTCCAGTTGGACGCACCAAACCTTTTTATTTTTCCTTCTTTTACAAAGTTGTTCATTGTTTCAATGATAACACCTGCCGGAATATTCTCGTCATCTCTGTGGAGCCAATAAAATTCTACACAATCAACCCCAAGTGCCTCAAGGCTTTTTTCTAAATCTGTACGCAGTTCCCTTTCAAAAAGTCTGGGCGTCTCACCTGCATCTGGGTCATAATATCCGCCCTTAGTTGAAACAAACATTTCACCGGCATCTCTGTCTTTTACCCATTGTCCCACAATCTCCTCTGCTCTGCCAGCGGCATAAAGCCTTGCGGTATCAATATGTGTACCACCCATCTCGCGAAATTTATCCATCAGGCAATATGCCTCCGCCTTTGAAATGCCGTCGCCAAAATATGCTGTACCCAAGAGTATTTTTGAACTTCTTTTGCCAAAACTGTCCGAATATCTCATTCAAATCTCTCCTATTCTTATCTGTTACATACAATTCTATCACAAAACCCCGAAAAGTCAACATCATGCCCTTGTATTTATTGTTGATAAAAAGTAAAATATATATTGCAAAACCCCGGCAAAAATGTTAGAATAAAAGGTAATGAAATTTTATCCATATACGAAGGAAGTGATAAGTATGTTATCCATGGAAAACCTGAAGCTTTTGTGTGAACTTTCAAAGCTTCATCTGTCAGAAGATGAACTCGCCGGATATCAAAAAGAAATGACCGATATTATAGAACTTATGGACAATATTGGAGAATCAAGCTTTGAATATAATCCCAAGGATATGTCAAACGCCGTACCTTTTTCGGAACTTCGCAGCGACGAAATCTGTGAGTTTGACAATATGAACGGCATCGTACAAAACGGCCCCGAAGTTATTGAGAATCAATTTGTTGTTCCCAAAATCGTGGACTAATCTATTCAAAGGAGAAAAAACATGACTACAATTTCAGATTTGAGAAAAAAACTGGACGCAAAAGAAATCTCGTCAGTTGAACTCACAAAAGAATATCTTTCGAAGATAGAAAAGCATTCAAACTTAGGCGCTTTCAATACTGTGTGCCACGATGAGGCCTTGGCTTCAGCAGAAATAGCCGACAAAATGATTGCAGATGGCAACATTTCTCCCCTTACGGGTATTCCCATGGCGATAAAGGACAACATCTGCACAAAGGATATAAAGACTACCTGCTCTTCAAAAATGCTTTCAGATTACAAGCCACCCTATAATGCAACTGTTATGGAAAAACTAAATACACAGGGGATTGTAACTCTTGGCAAGACCTCAATGGACGAATTTGCAATGGGCGGTTCTTCACAGACCTCAGCTCTGGCAAAACCTAAAAATCCATTTAACACAGATTGCGTCCCCGGTGGTTCATCCGGCGGCAGTGCAACAGCGGTTTCCGCAGGTCTGTGTGCAGCAGCTCTTGGTTCTGACACAGGCGGTTCAATCCGTCAGCCCGCAGCATTCTGCGGCATTACGGGAATCAAACCCACCTACGGCACTGTTTCACGTTTTGGTCTGGTTGCATTTGGCAGTTCACTAGACCAGATTGGTCCCATGGCAAACTCCGCATATGATTGTGGTATCATTCTCAACGCCATAGCAGGTCAGGACAAACACGACCGCACAACAAGAAAACACAACATCGACTTTTTGTCACTTGTAGGCAAAGATATCAAAGGCATGAAAATAGGCATTCCCAAGGAATTCTTTGGGGATGGTATTGATGCAGAGGTAAAAGATGCTGTAATAAATGTTGCAAAATTCTACGAACAAATGGGTGCGGAACTTGTTGAAGTTTCTATGCCCACCCTTAAATATGCGGTTTCTGCATACTATCTTCTGGCATGTGCCGAGGCAAGTTCCAATTTGTCAAGGTATGACGGTGTAAAATATGGATACCGCACAGAGTCACCACAAAGCTATGATGAGCTTATCAAAAAGACCAGAAGCGAGGGCTTTGGTCCTGAGGTAAAAAGACGAATTCTCTTGGGAACTTACGCTCTTTCCAGCGGATATTATGATGCATATTACAAAAAAGCTCTGGCTGTGCGTCAGCAGTTCCGCCTTGAACACGACCAAATATTTGAAAAATGTGACGTTATGCTGACCCCGTCGGCTCCCAGCGTTGCATACAAAGCAAACGAAAATATAGACGACCCTGTCAAAATGTATCTGGCAGACATCTGTACAGTAACCGCCAACATTGCAGGCATTCCCTCAATTTCGGTCCCCTGCGGTGTAAATTCAGAGAATATGCCCATCGGCTTTTCACTTTCTGCCAAACGTTTTGATGATGCAAAGGTTATCCAGTTTGCAGATATTTACGAACAGAACTTTTCCCACCCTGTGGCAAATATATAAAGGAGGTAAAACACTATGTGCAAAAAATACGATACAGTCATCGGTCTTGAAATACACGCCGAGCTTTCCACAAAAACAAAACCATTCTGCACCTGTGATGCTTCCTTTGGGGGCGACCCCAACACTCATATCTGTCCTGTTTGTACAGGTCAGCCGGGTGCGTTGCCTGTAATAAACCACGCAGCGGTAGAATATGCTATGCGTGCAGGTCTTGCCTTTGGTTGTGAAATCAACCGATACACAAGGTTCGACCGCAAAAACTATTTCTACCCTGACCTGCCCAAGGCATATCAGATTTCTCAGCTTGATCTGCCCTTGTGTATCAACGGCAAGGTTCAACTCTCCACAGGAACTGAGGTACGAATTCACCAGATTCACCTTGAAGAAGATGCGGGCAAGATGGTCCATGACGATTATCATGGTCAAAGCTGGGCGGA
>JAZSFF010000019.1:0-7349 GCA_045532055.1 Clostridia bacterium | reverse complement strand
AGGTGCAAAGACGGCTATTGCTCTGCTTTCCAATATCTCACCATCCAAGTTTGCACTCTGTGTTGTGACAAATGATTACAAATATATAGCAAGCAATACCCCCGGCCTTGGTGCCAAGGGGGCGGAACGTATAGTTCTGGAACTTAAAGATAAATTTAAGGGAGTGGACATGGCTGATATTTCTTCAAACGAAGTTGTGGAGGTATACCACGGCGGAAACTCCGAAACTGACGAAGCGGTAAGTGCTCTGGTTGTTCTGGGTTATTCAGCACAGGAAGCAAAGCGTGCGGTAGCAGGTGCCACCGGTACAGTTGAAGAGATAGTAAAAACAGCCCTTAAAAATTTGATGAAAGGTTAATGCCTTATGGATTTTGAACAGGAAAACAGAATTGTTACCTCTGGTGAAATAGGAGGAGACAACGAAATTGAATATAGCCTGAGGCCCAAACTGCTCAAAGATTATATCGGGCAGAAAAAGGCGAAGGAAAACCTGAAGGTGTTTATGGAAGCCGCAAAAAAAAGAGGCGAGTCATTGGACCACGTTCTTCTTTATGGCCCTCCGGGCTTAGGAAAAACCACTTTGGCAGGAATAATTGCCAACGAGATGGGAGTAAATATCCGTATAACCTCAGGCCCTGCCATTGAAAAACAGGGAGACCTTGCGGCACTGCTTACCAACCTTTCGGAAAACGATATTTTGTTTATTGATGAGATTCACCGTCTCAACCGCAGCGTTGAAGAAATTTTGTATCCTGCAATGGAAGACGGGGCATTAGATATAATTATAGGAAAGGGCCCATCGGCACGCTCCATAAGACTTGATTTGCCAAAGTTCACCCTTATCGGTGCCACAACAAAGGCAGGGGCACTTACAGCACCTCTTCGTGACAGATTTGGTGTGGTAAGCCGACTTGAAATGTATACAACAGAAGACCTTGAAATGATTATCACAAGGTCTGCAGGGATTTTGGGGATTGAAATCACCCCCGGCGGTGCGGCAGAGATTGCATCAAGGTCAAGGGGAACCCCCAGAATTGCCAACCGTTTGCTGAAACGTGTCCGTGACTTTGCAGAGGTAAGTGCAGATGGCACAATAACCGACCAGGTTGCAGACTATGCCCTGAGACGTCTTGAGGTCGACAAACTGGGGCTTGACGGCATTGACAAAAAGATGATAGAGGCTATTATCAAATTCTATGATGGTGGCCCTGTGGGACTTGATACCATTGCTGCCACGGTGGGCGAAGAAAGCGAAACAATTGAGGATGTTTATGAACCATACCTTATGCAGATTGGTTTTATAAATCGTACACCAAGAGGCAGAGTGGTAACACGCCTTGCGTATGAACATTTCGGTATGCCCTATGGGGGCAGGGGAGAACAATTTGAAATAAACTTTAGTGATTAATTCTGAAAGGATGTTGTATAAAATGGAAAAGAAAAAGTTTTATCTGACAACTGCCATTGCATATACTTCAAGAAAGCCACATATAGGCAATACCTATGAGGTTGTGCTGGCGGACAGTATTGCCAGATTTAAAAGATATGAGGGTTATGATGTATTCTTCCTCACAGGCACGGACGAACACGGACAGAAGATTGAAGAACTTGCAGAAAAGAGCGGAATTTCACCGCAGGAATATGTTGACGGCGTTGCAGGTGAAATCAAAGATATATGGGATTTGATGAATTCTTCGTATGACAAGTTCATAAGAACAACAGACGATTATCATGTGGCAAGTGTCCAGAAAGTATTTAAAAAGCTCTATGACCAGGGCGACATCTACAAGGATTCATATACAGGCTGGTATTGTACACCTTGCGAGTCTTTCTGGACAGATACCCAGCTTGTTGACGGCAAGTGTCCCGACTGTGGACGTGAAGTGCACAAGGGCAATGAGGAAGCATACTTCTTCAAAATGAGCAAATATCAGGCTGCCCTTGAAAAACACATAGAGGAAAATCCTGAGTTTATTCAGCCTGAATCCCGCAAAAAAGAAATGGTAAACAATTTCATCAAACCGGGAATTCAGGATTTGTGCGTATCACGAACAAGTATCAAATGGGGCATTCCCGTAACCTTTGACGACAAGCACACAATCTATGTATGGCTTGATGCTCTTACAAACTATATCAATGCTTTGGGATATACTCCCGACGGCAAGGGCGAGCTTTATGAAAAATACTGGCCTGCTGATGTTCATATCATAGGCAAGGATATTTTGAGGTTTCACACAATCTACTGGCCAATCTTTTTGATGGCATTGGGTGAACCCCTTCCAAAGAAAGTGTTTGGACACCCATGGCTCTTAAGCGGCGAGGACAAGATGAGCAAGTCGCTGGGCAATGTTATCTATGCAGACGATTTGGTTCGTCACTTTGGAACAGACGCCATCAGATACTATCTGCTCCGTGAAATGCCTTATGCACAGGACGGAACAATCACTTATGAAAAAATAGTTAATTCATACAACACAGACCTTGCCAATGTTCTTGGCAATCTTGCAAACAGAACTGTTGCCATGGTGAACAAGTATTTTGACGGAATTGTGCCAGACAAAGATGTGGTTACAGACTTTGATGCTGACCTTGCCGCAACTGCTGAAAAGGCAAAGGCTGATGTTGTAAAGTTTATGGATGAATTTCGCACAGCAGATGCTTTGGAAGCACTTTGGACCATTGCAAACCGTGCAAACAAATATATTGACGAAACAATGCCATGGGCTCTTGCCAAGGACGAGGCTAAACTTGGCGAGCTTAAAACAGTTATGTATAACCTTGTTGAGGCCCTTAAATGGATTGCATCACTTCTTGGTGCCTTTATGCCTGAAACTGCTGAAAAATTGTCGGCTGCATTGGGTGTTGAGCCATTTGCACTTTCAGACCTTGAAAAGTTTGGAACTTCTGCGGCTGGACATAAGGTGGGCGAAGCTGCTATGCTTTTTGCCAGAATTGATGCAGAAAAGAAACTTGCAGAAATTGAAGAAGAAAATGCCAGGAATGCAGTTCCCAAAGTTGAAATTGAACCATTCAAAGCAGATGTTGACTTTGAGAAGTTTTTGGATTTGGATATAAGAGTGGGCAAGGTTCTGGAGTGTGAGGCTGTGCCCAAGTCTTCAAAACTATTAAGATTTACAATTGAGACTGGCAGTGAAACAAGACAAATTCTTTCAGGAATTGCAAAACATTATAAACCTGAAGATTTGATTGGCAAGAATGTGCTCTTTATTGCCAACTTCCCGCCAAGAAAAATGATGGGACTTGAATCAAACGGCATGATTTTAAGTGCGGAATACAAGGATAAGCTGGTTGTTACAACAGTATTGGATGATATCCAGAGCGGAGCTCAGATAGTTTAGGAGGACATTATGAGTATTTTCAACAAGGCGGATATTCTTCTGCCCGAATGTACAGATATGAAAAAATGGAGTGTTGTTGCATGTGACCAATACACAGCACAACCTGAATACTGGAAGAGAGTGGAGGAGTTTGTAGGCGACAGCCCATCAACTCTTAACATTGTGTATCCTGAGGCGTTCTTGTCCGAGGGTGATGCCCGAATTGAAAAGATTAATTCCTGCATGAAAAATTATATTGACGGTGATTTATTTGCCACACTTAAAGATAGCCTTGTATATATTGAAAGAACTGTCAACAGCGGCAAAGTACGCCGTGGAGTTATCGGTTCTATTGACCTTGAGGAGTATGATTATTCCAAAGGCTCAAAGAGTGCAATTCGTGCAACCGAGGGAACAATTCTTGAAAGAATCCCCCCCAGAGTTAAAATTCGAAAAAATGCACCTTTGGAACTTCCCCATGCAATTCTTCTTTTGGATGATATGAATGATTTTGTCCTTGGTGGAATTGAAAAGGAGAAACCGCTCTATGACTTTGATTTGATGGAGGGTGGCGGACATATATCAGGATGGCATGTCACGGGTGATGCTGCCGATGCGGTTATTGCAAGAATGGATAAGGCGGCAAAGACGGCCCCTGACAATCTGATTTTTGCCGTTGGTGACGGCAATCATTCTCTGGCAACAGCCAAGGCTTGCTGGGAGGCACTGAAACCAACACTTTCAGAGGAACAGATAAAAGATCACCCTGCAAGGTTCTGTCTGGTGGAGGTTGAAAATATCCACGACAAAGCTTTGGAGTTTGAACCTATACACAGGGTTGTGTTTGGCAAGGGCCTTTCACAGGTGGCAGAGGATATGAAAAAGTATTATGACGTTTGTGAAGAGGCTTGTGGAGAGGCACAGGAAATGGTGTTGGTATCAGGAGATGAAGAATTGCATCTTTGGGTCAAAAACCCATCATCAAATCTGAATGTGGGCACTTTGCAGAAGTTCCTCGACGATATGAAGTATGAGATTGATTACATACATGGTGATGATGTGGTAAGACAGCTTTCTGACCGCAGTGATGCAATGGGATTCATTCTTCCCTGTCCTCAGAAGTCAGAGCTTTTTGAAACAGTAATTTTGGATGGGGCTTTACCCCGCAAGACCTTCTCTATGGGTGAAGCAAACGAGAAACGTTTTTACCTTGAGGCAAAGAAGATAGTTTAACTTTAAGGGCGGCATAATCCGCCCTTAAAATTTGGTTTTAAGAGGGAATAAGGTGATAAAAATGAAAGGTAAACTTAGTTTTGAGCATACGAAGAGGGCGTGCTATATAGGTGGGTTTACTCAGGCTATAGTTTGCGGATTTATGCCGCTTTTATTTGTTATATTCAATCGTGATTACGGTGTGGCACTTTCCTTGGTGACCTTGCTGGCCACATTGAATTTTGTCATGCAGTTTACAATGGATTTTGTTTCGTTGTTTTTTATTGACAAGGTCAGTTACCGCGCAACAATCGTTGCAGCTCATATACTGGCGGGATTAGGTCTTTTGTGTATAGGTCTGGCAGTGCCCAATGTGGAAAACACATATATGGCACTTATATTCTCGGTTTTGTTGTTTTCTGCAGGCGGCGGAATTCTTGAAGTGCTGACAAGCCCTATTATGGAGGCGTGTCCCTCCGACAACAAGGCGGCGGCAATGAGCTTTTTGCATTCAATGTATGGGTTTGGCAGTGTTGGAGTTATTGTAATAACAAATGCATTGTTGCTATTGTTTGGAAAGGCAAACTGGTACTGGATTGCCATTGTATGGTCCGTTATTCCTTTTGCAAATGCTGTATATTTTATGTTTGTTCCAATCAACAAAATTGTGGAAGAAAACAAAAGAATGCCCATGCACAAGCTGTTCGGCAGAAAAAGCTTTCTTATATTCTTTTTGATAATGTTTTGCGGCGGTGCCACAGAAATTGCTATGAGCCAATGGGCGTCGGCGTTTGCGGAGTCTTCTCTGGGTATATCAAAAGCCTTGGGCGACATTTTGGGACCATGTATATTTGCCTTGATGCTTGCTTTTTCAAGAGTCCTTTATTCAAAACTGGCACACAAAATTGACTTGGCTACATATCTGCTCTGCTGCGGTATAGCTACGGTGTTCCTTTATGTTTTTGCGGCGGTTTTGCCTTTCAGGTTTGTTGCTATTGTTGCCTGTGGTCTTTGTGGATTCACTGCAGGAATTATGTGGCCGGGAACACTGTCGCTGGCATCCAAAACTTATCCCACAGGCGGGGCTGCAATGTTTGGACTGCTTGCACTTGCAGGGGACTTAGGCTGTACTCTTGGCCCTACAACAGTGGGGATGGTTTCGTCAGCTATGGGTGGCAATTTGAGAACTGGACTTTTGATTTCCAGCATATTCCCCATGATATTGATTTGGGCGGTGGTTCTTTTGAAAAAAAGAGTAAAGAAACATCCGGAAATGAATGTATAATAAAAAATGCAAAAAAAGGGGTGGCATTTTGCCACCCCTTTAATTTTGTATTTCTTAGATTTCTGCGAAATATTTGATTGTTCTAACCATCTGGCTTGTGTATGAGTTTTCGTTGTCATACCATGAAACAACCTGAACTTCGTAAAGGTCATCAGCAATCTTTGCAACCATTGTCTGTGTTGCATCGAAGAGTGAACCATACTTCATGCCGATAACGTCTGAAGATACGATAGGATCAGTATTGTAACCGAATGATTCTGAGCTAGCAGCCTTCATTGCAGCGTTGATGCTGTCGACAGTAACGTCACTACCCTTAACAACTGCTGTAAGGATTGTTGTTGAACCTGTTGGAACAGGAACTCTCTGTGCAGCACCGATAAGTTTGCCGTTGAGTTCAGGGATAACAAGACCGATAGCTTTAGCAGCACCTGTTGAGTTGGGAACGATGTTTGCAGCACCAGCTCTTGCACGTCTCATATCGCCTTTTCTGTGAGGACCGTCAAGAATCATCTGGTCACCTGTGTATGCATGGATTGTAGCCATGATACCGCTCTGGATGGGAGCGTAATCGTTAAGAGCCTTAGCCATAGGAGCAAGGCAGTTTGTTGTACATGATGCAGCGGAGATGATGTTGTCATCTGCTGTGAGTGTGTTTTCGTTAACTGAGAAAACGATTGTCTTGAGGTCGTTGCCTGCAGGAGCAGAAATAACAACCTTCTTTGCACCGGCATCAATGTGAGCTTGTGATTTTTCTTTTGAGCAGTAGATACCTGTACATTCAAGAACAACGTCTACGCCGATTTCGCCCCAAGGAAGGTTGTTAGCGTCTGCTTCTTTGTAGATTGTGAGTGTTTTACCGTCAACAGTGATTGTACCTGCTTCATCATCAGCAACAACTGTGTGAGCGTTTTCACCGATAGCACCGCAGTAACCGCCCTGAGCTGTGTCGTACTTGAGAAGAGTAGCGGGCATAGAGGGTTTTGTAAGGTCGTTGATAGCAACAACTTCATACCCTTCTGCACCGAACATCTGACGGAATGCGAGACGGCCGATTCTGCCGAATCCGTTAATAGCAACTTTAACTGACATTTTGATTACCTCCAAAAAAGTAATAATTAATTTTTTTACTCTCTTATTTTAGCCCTTTTTTCAGAAATATGCAACTGTTTTGTTATATTTTTAACTAATTTTGTCAGTGTGTACAAATTTAGGAAAAATTAAATTAAATGATAGGTAAATCTGCCATTCAGAATATTAATAATAGCGCATAAGAGCCACAACTTTGCCGAGAATTGCAACTTCTGTGCAGAGAATGGGTTCAAAGGCATCGTTTTCAGGCTGAAGTCTGAAATGGTCTTTTTCTTTGAAAAATCTCTTGACAGTTGCTTCATCTTCAATCATAGCAACAACAATTTCACCATCTCTTGCGGCAGGAGTTCTTTCAACAAAAATAATGTCGCCGTCAAGAATACCTGCGTTTATCATACTTTCACCTTTAACGTGAAGTGCGAAAA
>JAZSFF010000047.1:0-14305 GCA_045532055.1 Clostridia bacterium | reverse complement strand
ATCTGCTATTTTTCTGCCGTTTTGCACAATAGTCATCGCCCACGGCAGTGCTGTTGTCTCGCCAAAGGCCTCACCGTATATAAAATTGCCCCATCTGCCCACGGCCTGACCAATAAGAAGTCCCACCGCAAGAACATCCAAAACCTTGCCAATTTTCAGTTTTTTAACTCTGCAATAGGCAAGCACAACCATCGCCGCACCTATTACCGCTCCGTAAATGGCAATGCCTCCGCCACGGATATTTAATATTTCAGTCAAATTGTTTTTGTAATAATCCCAACTGAATATTACATAATAGAGCCTTGCACAGATAATGGAAACAGGCAAAGCAATTATCAGCATATTCAGAAAATCGTCCTGAGAAATCCCTGCCTTTTTTGTTTGGTAGGTCGCATAAACAAAGGCCAGCACAAGACCTAGCGCAATTGCTATTCCATATCCGTAAATAGGTATTCCAAATATAGAAAAGGCAATCCTGTTTATTTCAAATTCCAGTCCCAGCAGGGGAAAGGAAACCTGATTAATCATTTTTTCCTACCTCCAGCGGTTCAACAACAGACAGGACACAGCATTCCTCGTCAAAGTGTTCTTTCAGTCTTTCTTCAAGGTCTGTAATAGTTACACTTTCGACCAACCGACTGTATTCCAGCGGGTTAAAACCGTTCATAAATGACCTTATGAAATCGTTGCCCAATCTTTCAACGCTGTCAAAACGTCTTAAGTCCCGTCCTATTATAACTCTCTTTGCAATATCGACCGCCGTTTTATCAATAGGCATAGCCTTGATTTTTTCAAGATATTGAAGGGTTCTCTCATATACCTCCTTGGGGTCTTTACTCTCGCCGCTTATAGAGGAGAATCCATAACTCCGCTCAAGCTCGGTATCCTTGCCAAAACTTCCGTCAATAAGTCCCTCATCATAAAGACTCATGAAAAATTCACTGCTTTTGCCAAAAAACATTTCCATAAGGATTTTGGTTTTTATCTGTTTCAGGTTCAGTTCATCACCCGATATACCTACTTCCTTTTCTTTGAATCCAATCAGGAACAGTGGCTTTGAAACGCTGAGTTTCTGACTTACATATTTTTTTGCAACTGTAGGTTCTTCCTTGATATAATTTTTCTCTATTCTGCCTACATTCTTTTCAGGCTTTACATGTTTGTCAACATAAGCCACCGCTTTATCTTCATCAATATCTCCCACCAGAACAAGAATCATATTTGATGGATTGTAATATGCATCACAGCACTTATACAAAAGTTCCGGAGTGATGTGGCTTATGCTTTCAATTGTACCTGCAATGTCTGTTTTAACGGGGTTTTTGTGATACATCCCCTGCAACATATTGAAAAACAACCGCCATTCAGGGTCATCATCGTACATCTTTATTTCCTGACCGATTATTCCCTGTTCTTTTGCAACATTATCCTTTGTGAAATAGGGGTTGTTTACAAATTCCAGCAATATATCCAGATTTTCATAGAAATTCTCTGTGCAAGAAAAAAGATATGCAGTCATATCAAAGCTGGTAAAGGCATTGCTGCTTGCCCCAGTGAGTGCAAATTTATCAAAGGCATTTTCCCCGTCTTCTTCTTCAAACAACTTGTGCTCAAGAAAATGGGCAATTCCGTCAGGGAGCTTTATTTCCTCCTTTGTTTCAGGCATTTTGAGAATATCATCAACCGAGCCGTACTCTGTGCCATAAATTGCATAATACTTGCAAAATCCTGTTTTGGGGATAATATATACCCGAAGTCCGCTTTCGTGAACACCATATAAGAAACTTTCATTTAAAGCCTTATTTTCCGTCTTTTCAAACTTCATTACTCGCCAACCCCCTTTAAGAAATAAATTGTGTCAAGCTGCATCTTGTTTGCCGCATTTATAATGTCCTGACGAGTCACCTGACTCAACTTGTCAAAGAACCCGTCAACCGACTCGTCAATACCCAACAAGAGTCGTCCCATATAAAAGTCTTCTGTTGCAACAAGGCTGTCTTTTACGCTGCCCATCTGGGTTTTAAGATATTTCTTTGCTGAGCTGATTTCATCTTCGGTGAAATCACCCTTTTTCATTTTGTCAAGCTGTAGCATAATTTCGTTGTACGCCTGGTCAAACTTTTCCGCCTCAATTCCTGCACTGATTTTCATACAGGATTTCTGTCTGTCTGCTGCCGAAAAAACATAATATGCAAGGCTCAGCTTTTCACGCACATTGTTGAATAATTTTGAAAATGGGCTTGCACCATATATGCAGGAAAACAGCACAACTCCATAATATTCATCGGATATGGGACTAATTCCGCAGTTAAAGCCCATAACCAATTTACTTTGAGATACAGGCATTTCTTCCGTAACGTTCTTTACCTTGATGTTTTCTTCAAACTCGGCAAGGCTGGTTTCACAATGTGCGAGGTTGCGACCTCCTAATGCAGTTTTAAAACTATTTTCCACTTGTGTCTTCATCAGCTTTCTGTCAAAACTTCCGCTGACAAAAATATCTACTTGTGCGTTGTTTACTGCTTCCTTATAAAATTCATAAAGGTTCTTTTCGTCAATTTTCTCCAAATCTTCAACATATCCGTATTCAAAAATTCCATATGGGTCGCCTTCAAACATTATCTCATTGCATCTTACCGACGCATAGGCTTTCTTGTCATTTATCAGTCCTTGGATAAAGTTCTTGGCATTTTCTTTTTCCTGACGGACGTAGGTTTGGTCAAAGCCTTCGTCCTTAACCACTGGGCAAAAAACAAATTCCTTAAGCAAGTCTGTTATATCCCCTATAATACTTTCATTTATAAAGCTGTCGCTTACAAACTGTACTGAAATTCTCAGGAGTGCCATATTTCCTCTTTTGTCAATATCTGCACCAATAGTTGCCCCGTAAAGTTCTTCCGCACGTCTCGAAAGTTTTGTCAGTGTGGGATACTTCTCGCTCCCTCTCTTAAGCACTCTTGGTATGAGCGCCGCCTTGGTTATGGTATCACGACAAAGTGGCAGCCTGAAATACACACTCATTACATTTGTTTTAAATTTATCGGTTTGCAAAAATCTAAGGTTTACACCCTTTGCAATTTCATAACTTTCTGTTCTCAACTCCGTCACTCCTTTTATCATCATCAATTAATGTATTTTATCCATAAGCATTCTATATTATTTCGCAATCAAGATTTTGCCCGCAACAAAAAATATGATAAAACAAATAATATTGATTGCTACAATACTGGGGCCCACAGGTACCGACAAAAGAATGGAACCCACAATACCCACAACTGCACAAACAACTGAAACTATTGCAGAACATATTACCACCGATTTAAATGTTTTGAACACTCTCATTGCCGAAACAGCAGGAAATATAATCAATGCAGAAATCAACAGCGAACCTACAAGGTTCATAGCAAGAACAATAATCACCGAAGTTATCACCGCAATGACGGTGTTGCAAAACTCCGAGCGGTTGCCCACAGCACTTGCAAAATCTTCGTCAAAGGTAACTGCAAAAATTCTGTTGTAAAACAGAATAAATATCAACAAGACCAATGCTGACAGTATTACACAAAGCCATACGTCAAATTTTGACAATGTGAGAATTGATGTGGCACCAAACAACGTACCGCACACATCCCCCGCAATGTTTGATGATACAGAGAATGCGTTAAAAAGCAGATATCCTATAGCCAATGCACCCACCGACACCATTGCAACTGCTGCATCGCCTCTTATCTTTGTCTTCTGTCCTGTCTTCAGCAAAAGAACCGAGAGCACCGCAGTAGCAGGCAGCACCACAACCAGTTCATTTGTAAAGCCCAACACAGCAGCCATTGCCAATGCGCCAAATGCTGCATGGGAAAGTCCGTCCCCGATAAACGAGAAACCTTTGAGAACCAGAATTACACCAAATATTGCGGAACACAACGCAACCAAAACTCCTACTACAAGTGCATATCTTACAAAGGGAAATTCAAAATAATACGAAAGTGTATTTGTTATGTCATTCACAGTTCTTTGTCTCCTTTCCCCAATGGATTAAGAAAGGCTTTGCCCACAGAACTTTGTATGTAGTCCTCTGTTTTGCCAAAAAACATAGGGCGGTGACCTAAATGCAGAATATGCTTGGCATACTTTACAGCAGCCTTTATATCATGGGATACCATCACAACTGTTATATTTTGAATTTTGTTCAGGTCAAAAATCATTGAATACATCTCGTTGGTAGCAACAGGGTCAAGTCCTGCTGCAGGCTCATCCAGAAGCAATATTGTTTCGGAAGCACACAATGCCCTCGCCAATAAAACTCTTTGTTGCTGACCGCCAGAAAGCTGCCTGTAACAACATTTTGCCAAATTTTCTATTCCAAGTTTCTTCATATTTTCTACTGCCATCTTTTTTTGCTGACCGCTGAAGAATGGCCTTTTGCCCAGTCTTCCTACACAACCCGAAAGTACAATTTCATACACAGATGCCGGAAAGTCCCTTTGTATCTCTGTTTGCTGTGGGAGATATCCTATACCATTCCTCTCTGCATCTTCATCCATAACAACTTCTCCGCTCATGGGTTTTTTCAATTTAAGAAGTGCCTTAACAAGAGTACTCTTCCCTGCACCGTTTTCGCCTACTATACAGAGGTAGTCACCCTTTTCTACAGAAAAGGACAGATTCTCTACCACAGCCTTTCCGTCATAACCCAACGTCATATCATTGCACATAATTTGTGACATACTCTCGTCCTCCTCCCTGCATATTAAAACATCCTGCTTACTTTACTTTATTGCCTGCTCAAGCACTAAAAGATTTATAGACATAGAAGTAACATAGTCCAACTTGCCCTCAAGATTACGACCTGCTATTGATTGAAATGAATCCATAACCAATATGTTTGCATCTTTAGACTCTGTATTTTCGATAATGGTGTTTGCCAATTCTTTATCCGAAGTTTCAAGAACTACAATGTTCCTTTTGCCAAGTTCGTCCACTTTTTTGGCAAGTGCCGCCACAACTTCAAAACTTGCCTCCGTATCTGATGAGCATCCCGAAAAGGCTGAATAACACTTTATTCCATATTCTTCCATCATATATCCAAAGGGAAATCTGTCCGCAAATATAACCGTAGCATCTTTCTTTCTTCCCAAAGTCAGTTCATAATCCATATTAAGAACAGACAAATCTTTTTGATATGCCTCCGTATTCAATCTATATTTTTTTTGGTTGGCAGAATCAATCTTGCATATTTCCTCACAGATAGCAGTTACGGATTTCTTTGCGAGTTTAAATGACAGCCATATATGTTCATCATATTCATTTTCTGTATGACTTTTTTCCTTTCTTTCTTCGCTGATTCCGCCAATATGCTCGGTGTTTTTCAAATCATTCTTCAACACATCAAAGAGTCTGAGTCCGTTGATTGATTCCCTCTTCACAATCTCCTCAACCCATTTATCCGATTCTCCACCAACATAAACAACCAGGTCCGCTGTATGAATTTTTGCAATTTCCTCCGCACTGGGCTGGTAGCCATGTGCATCGCCACCCCCGGCAAGAAGAGTAACTTCAAAACGGCCCGTGGTATTACCTATTACCTGTGTTACCCAGTCACTTACAGCAAATACCGTGCAGACAATGGACAATCTTTTCTCCAAGGGTTGAAGTTCCTGTTTTCTGTCAATTTTCTGACATCCTGATACAAACACCGCCAAAACCAGAATAATTGCTACAAAAAATATCAATTTCTTTTTCATCAAACTTTCCTCCCAAAATATATATCCTTACAGTCCCCGCATTTACCCACAAGCACCGTTTGTCTCTCATCAATTTTAAATTTGTTTTTCTTAAAAATTTCTTCCATTATTTTTAGAGATTCATTATCATCCATATGCAAAAGCCTGCCACAGTCAGTACACTTCATATGAAGATGGTATGCACAATGCTCCCCTGCAGCAATCTGATAGGTAAACTTTCTGCTATGTTCTCCAATCAGCCTTTTCACCAAACCCTCATCTGTCATTTTTTGAATTAGCCTGTATATAGTACTCTTTCCCGGAGCGAATGCCTTGGAGTATTCTCTTTCCATTTCCTCAGTCAATTCTTCAACAGAAAATGATCTTTCATAATTCTTTGTCATAAATTCAGTTAATCTTTTTTTCTGTATTGTCTGATAAGATGCCATAATTTCACCCTCTCAAATTTGAGAATAATTCTCAAATTATTATATATTCAAAACCTGATGCTGTCAAGGTTTTTTTATCAAAAAGCGGACAGCCTTGCTGTCCGCTTTGAATATACACTATAACAACTCTTTCTATCAAAAAAGTCCCGCAACAAATGCCGCAACACACGCACAAATCGCAACGGTCAGCAGAGAACAACCTCTGTATGCCAGCACAAAAGCTACCCCTGTCCCAATGGCAGATGTCGTCAGGTTGCCTGTGGAATACAAAATATACGGGAAGGTCATTGCTCCCAGCACCGAATATGGCACATAGAACAGAAAATCCCTTATAAACTTTGATTTAATCTTGCTGCGCATAGCAGTGAAAGGTATCATCCTTATAGCATACGTAACCAACGCCATCGCAGCAAGGTATATAAAAAACTCTTTCGTCATACAACCAAACTCCTAATCTTCAACGTCCTTGGGGGCAATATATGCCATTATTCCCGATGCCAAAACTGCACAAATAATGATTGAAAAACCCTGTGTAACTCCATCAAACAACGGAATATAATAAAACCCACAGCTCATTGCCGCAGAAATCAATACCGCCCAGAGGACACCCTTGTCCCCCTTTGCAGGAGGAACAATTATTGCCACAAACATACTGTAGATTGCAAGACCCAATGCGGCACACACACTTTGGGGAAGTATCTGCCCTGCATAAGCACCAAGAGCTGTGCCAAGTGTCCAACCAACAGGGGGCAGCGTTATAAGACCATACATAAACCGTCTGCCAATAAGACCCCGTTCCGCAGCAGCCACAGCAAACACCTCATCTGTTATGGCAAAAGATGTAATCATCCTGTGAAGTGTTGTAAAACTGCCGTCCAGTTTTTGAGTAAGGGCAAGTCCCATAAGACAATACCTCATATTTATAATAAGCTGTGCCAGAATCATCTCAATCACTGTTCCGCAGGCAGCTATAATCCCTATTCCCGCCACCTGTCCTGCAGATGTAAGGTTGGTCAGAGAAATAAGTATTGTCCCTATTGGGTTTATTCCCATTCCCACAGCGGTTATCCCAAACCCAAAAGAAACAGACAAATATCCCAAAGCAATAGGCAATCCCTTGCCCAATCCATAAATATATGAATTTTGAATTTTTTCGTTAGTCATCTTCAGCACCCAATCAAAAATATAGAAAATCAGCGTTTTTTACTTACCAAAAACCTTACTCAAAGTTTATCACAGCAACCACCTTTAGTCAATACAAAAAAATTCTTTATACCCTATTGACAAACCAGAACTTTGTGCTATAATATAATCAAAGGTCAAAGAAAGTCAAAGTCAAAAAACGAGGTAACTAAATCATGAAACTCAGCAATATAATAGAAGAATTTATCAAAGAAATGCTTTCTGAAAACAGGGAGATTGAATTGCAGCGTAATGAACTGGCAAACAGATTTAACTGTGTCCCCTCCCAGATAAACTACGTCATATCCACAAGGTTTTCTCCTGAACGTGGCTACAGCGTTGAAAGTCGTCGTGGCGGCGGTGGTTATATCAAAATAACACGCACCGCACCTGAGAATGAAAGCTATATTTTGCACATAATAAATTCAATAGGAGACAGCATCCCTGCATCAAGTTCCACCGCCATACTCGAAACATTGTATAACTATG
Organism: Clostridia bacterium; assembly: GCA_045532055.1. Classification (GTDB taxonomy): domain Bacteria; phylum Bacillota; class Clostridia; order Monoglobales; family Monoglobaceae; genus SIG440. The sequence goes on along the minus strand of JAZSFF010000047.1, from coordinate 6,465 downwards.
GACTTATAACACACAAAGAGGCAAAAATAATTATGGCGGCACTCAGTGACAGCTCAATCATCATACCACGTCCACAACGTGATATTGTAAGAGCCAAAATGCTGAAAAACATTTTGGTAAATCTGGTTTAAGAAAGGAGTCTTTTTTATGAAATGTGAAAAATGCGGCAAATTTGATGCAAACACACATATTACCAAAGTAATCAACGGAATCAAAACAGAAATGCATCTGTGCACACAATGCGCAGAAGAAAGTCAGGAATTTTTCAGCTTTAAATCAAACTTTGACCAGGATTTTGACAATCTTTTCAGTGGTTTCTGGCACACGCCTCAGCTTGGTCAATCGGGTTTTCCGCAAAGCACTGACCCGGACCGTTGTAATACCTGCGGCACAAGACTTGTTGAATTTTTAAAAACCGGAAAACCCGGATGCACCAACTGTTACACCATTTTTTCCAAATATCTTATAAGACCCCTCAGACAAATTCATGGCAGCGCAAAGCACATAGGTAAAATCCCATCTCGTGCAGGCAAAGAGTTAAAGACTGCCAGTCAACTGGAACAATTACAAAATTCTCTGAACATAGCAGTCTCACAGCAAAACTTTGAAGAAGCTGCCCGACTGCGTGATGAAATAAACCGACTTAAAGGATAAAGAAAGGATGAAAATTATGTGGTATACTAAATTTGGTCCATCAGGGGACATCGTTCTTTCATCCAGAGTACGACTTGCCAGGAACATAGACAGCATCCCCTTTGGGACAAAAATTAGCAAAGCTCAGGAGACCGAAGTGATTAACCTTTGCAAAAATGCACTTCCTGATATGAAATATATTGATTTTTCAATTATTTCAAAAACTGAACGTCAGTCCTTGACAGAGTGTCATCTGTCCAGCCTTGATATGATTGAAAACAGGCATCAATGCGGTCTTTTGACCAACCATGACTGTACCATGAGTATAATGTTAAACGAAGAAGACCATATACGCATACAGGCAATGACCCCCGGGCTTAACCTGGACTCTTGCCTAAAATCAGCCAACGAGTTTGATAACAAGCTGGAACAAAAAGTCAATTATGGTTTCCACAAGGACTTTGGATATCTCACCTGCTGTCCTACCAACGTAGGCACCGGAATGAGGGCGTCGGTTATGGTACATCTTCCTGCACTTTCTGAGAGCGGCAGGATGGAGAGTATTATCCACTCCATATCAAAACTTGGTCTTACTGTACGTGGTCTTTATGGTGAGGGAAGTCGCGCCTATGGCAATATTTATCAGATTTCCAATCAGGTAACTCTGGGAACATCCGAAGAAGAAATTATCGAAAAACTTAATCAAATCACCATGGATATTATAGAAAAAGAACGTACCCTGGGTCAAAGTCTTTATAAACAAGATAAATTCCGTCTTGAGGACAAAATCATGCGTTCCTACGGGATTCTAACCAATGCACGGATACTTTCATCCGGCGAGGCTATAAATCTGATTTCCGACGTAAGGTGGGGCATAAATCTGGGAATAATCAAAAATATAAACCTGGAAACCCTTAGCAAAGGATTTTATGATACCCTCCCTGCCACAATTACCAAAAATCACAATCTATCCACACCCCTGGAACGCGACCTGAAACGTGCAGAAATACTGCATGAAACCTTTAAGGACTGATTCAGTCCCTCCAATCTTTCAGAAAGGAATGATTTTATGTTTGAACAAAAACTCACTGAACGTGCTAAAACTTCAATAAACCTTGCCGGCAAGTCCGCCATGGAACTGGGACATAACTACATCGGCACAGAACATATCCTCCTTGGTCTTTGCAAAGAGGGCGGCGGGGTTGCCGCAAAAGTTCTGACTGACAATGGTGTAACAGAGAGCAAGATTATAAGCAAAATCGAGTTTTTTGTAGGCACAGACCTGCCACTCAACAACCCTGCCATCGGCTTTACTCCACGCACAAAGAGCGTACTGGAGCACAGTTACACCGAGGCAAGACGCTTTAATCACAATTATATAGGCACTGAGCATATCCTTATTTCTCTCCTACGTGAAAATGAGAGTATCGCCATGCGGATACTGTCTGACCTCGATGTAAATCCTCAAAAGCTGTACACCGACATACTGAAACTGATGAACGAGAATAACTTTGGTGAGATATACAACGAAGGTCCTGCACCGGATTCAGTGAACCATACACCCAAAAGTCAGAAAAATGAAAAAACTCCCACCTTGGACAAATTCGGCCGTGACCTGACCAAAATGGCACGGGAACTCAAACTGGACCCTATTATCGGGCGGGACAAGGTGATTGAACGTGTTATTCAGATTTTAAGTCGAAGAACCAAAAACAACCCATGCTTGATAGGTGAACCCGGTGTAGGAAAAACTGCCGTTGCCGAGGGTTTGGCACAAAAGATTGTTCAGGGACTTGTCCCTGAAATACTCAAGGACAAAAAGGTTATAACCCTTGACCTTTCATCCATGGTAGCTGGAGCTAAATATCGTGGTGAATTTGAAGAACGCTTGAAAAGCGTTATGGAAGAAATCCATAAAGCTGGAAATATTATAATCTTTATCGACGAAATACACACCATAGTGGGTGCCGGTGCCGCAGAGGGTGCCATTGATGCGGCAAACATTTTAAAGCCTGCTCTCTCACGTGGAGAAATCCAGATTATAGGTGCAACCACCTTGGAGGAATACCGGAAATATATTGAAAAAGATTCCGCCCTTGAACGTAGATTCCAGTCCATTATCCTTGAAGAACCCAATTTTGAGGAAAGTCTGGAAATATTAAAGGGTATTCGCGACAAATACGAGGCACATCATCGGGTAAAGATTACCGACAGTGCCCTGGAGGCTGCGGTAAAGATGTCTATCCGTTATATACCCGACAGATTCCTGCCCGATAAGGCTATTGATCTTGTTGATGAGGCAGCGTCAAGAATAAGAATAAAAACTCTCACCGCACCCCCTGATGTCAAGGCTATTGAAGACAAAATAGAAAGCCTGCGAAAAGAAAAAGAGGCCGCAATAACCGCTCAGGAATATGAAAAGGCAGCCAGTCTTCGCGACGAAGAAAAGGCCCTCACCGAAAGCCTTAAAGAACAAAAGAACACATGGGAAACCGAAAATCTTAACGGCAGCGTTGAGGTAACCCCCAACGAGATTGCCGAAATTGTTTCAAGTTGGACAGGAATTCCGGTAAAGTCCATTGAAGAGGGCGAAAGTGAAAGACTCCTTCGGCTTGAAGAAGAACTGCACAAACGGGTAATAGGTCAGAACGAGGCTGTAACCGCCGTATCCAAAGCAATTCGCCGTGGCAGAGTTGGTCTTAAAGACCCAAAACGTCCCATTGGTTCCTTTATCTTCCTTGGACCTACTGGAGTAGGAAAAACCGAACTTTCAAAGGCTCTTGCTGAGGCAATGTTTGGCGACGAAGATGCTCTGATTCGCATTGATATGTCAGAGTATATGGAAAAACACGCGGTTTCGCGACTTGTTGGCTCGCCTCCCGGATATGTGGGTTATGACGAGGGTGGTCAGCTTACAGAAAAGGTTCGCAGAAAGCCTTACTCTGTCATACTGTTTGATGAGGTAGAAAAGGCACACCCTGATGTATTCAACATCCTCCTGCAAATTCTTGAGGACGGAATCCTCACCGATTCTCAGGGCAGACGTGTTGACTTTCGCAATACTGTCATAATAATGACGTCCAATCTGGGCGCAAGGATGATAACAGAAAACAAGAGCCTTGGATTCGCAGCCGAAAGTCAGGATGCAGATCGTGATTATACAAAAATCAAATCCGATGTAATGGGCGAATTAAAGAGGGCATTCCGTCCCGAATTCCTCAACAGAATTGATGATATAATCGTGTTCCGCCAACTTACCAAAGAGGATATCAAAGAAATTTCTTCAAAAATGCTGGATATTCTGAAGACCAGAATGGCCTCCAATGACATAACAGCAGAGTTTACAGACAACGCTGTCGACCGCATTGCAGAAGTTGGCTTTGACCCGATTTTCGGCGCGCGACCACTCAGACGTGCAATACAATCAGATATTGAGGATATGATAGCCGAAAAAATGTTGGCAGGCGAAATAAAAGCCGGCGACAGTATAAAAATAGACTTTTCTGATGAAAAGTTCAATGTGATAAAATAAGCAATATAAAAACACCCTGTATCAACTGATACAGGGTGTTAAACTCTATGTTGATTTAAAAAATCTTCTCCTCTTCCGCAGAGGCTTTGCCCTTTATAAATCCGTATTTATGTCAAGAAGCTTCGCCGCATTTTTATAATATATTTTTTCTCTGTCCGTATCACTGAGGTCAAGAGTTTCAATCAGTCGCATTTCCCAGGATGCTCTGTGCCATGGCATATCTGAACCAAAAAGTATCCTGTCCGAAGTATGCTTGTCCATAATTTCCTGTGCAAAACTCTTTGGCATATTCCCATAGCCAAAGGACAAATCAAACCATACGTCCTTGCCGCAAAGGTGCTCAATCACTTGTTTTCCACATCCTGCACCACCCCAGTGTGCAGCAACAACCGGTGCATCAAACCACCTCAGTGCCCTTTCCAGTCTTTCAGGCATGCAGTGAAAAGGTTCATTGTAACCATAATCATGACCTGCATGAAAAAGGGTTATCAACCCCAGCTTTGATGCCTTTTGGTAAATGGGTCTCATCCTCTCATCATCAACAAAGAACTCTTGATATTCAGGATGCAGTTTTATCCCCTTAAGCCCCAAACTCTTTATCCTGTCAAGCTCATCCAGAGCATCAGGAGCATCCGGATGAACTGAGCCAAAGGCAACAATACTGCTGTCTTTGTTTATTTCGGCCGCAAAATCATTGACGTTGTGTTGTTGGCCGGGATTTGTTGCAATCCCCAAAACAACCGAAATATCCACTCCATCTTTTTTCATCTCGTCCTTAAGGCTTTCAAGTGTCCCTTTTGTCTGTGGCAGAAGACCCCCTGATGCAAAAGAAAGCTTCTCAATAGCTCTTTCTGCAATTTTTGTTGGAAATGCATGTGTGTGAAAGTCAATAACCATAAAAACTCCATCCTAATTAGTTTCAGTCTTCAGCATATCACAAATTTGCTGTTTTGTAAATCTATTTTGTACCAAAACCTTCATAAATAAAACATCGGGATGCCAATTTAAAGTGCATCCCGATGTTCTCAGTTTTTTTAGAATCGTTTTTTCAGTTTTCCAAGTGCCAATTTAAAATTTGTTAAAAACTTCTTCTTATTATTTAGTTTGACGTAATTAGGACATTTCTTGCCATTATTTTTGTGTATATACGGACATGCCGCCTTGCTGTCCAGTTCAAAGGCCTCTTTACCAGTCTTGCAAGTAGGACAAAGTTTTCCAATCCTAGCCATATGCCCTATCTCCTAAACCTTATCTTTTTGAATACGGGTATCAGGAGTATAATTGCAACCAACATGCCGTGAAACCACTGCACGGAATCACGGGTAGATACCTGTTCATTCATCACCGAGTAGGTCTTGGTCAACGAAAATACCCATGTATATGTATTATTGTCGCAAACATCATAAAAAACCAAATTGACTATCAAAAACAGCAAATATGCTACAATATTATAAAAATAATATTCCAACGGTTCTATATCCTCACAACATCCTGTGAGCAAATAAATATGGTACAGCATATAAAGAAGTGACACAAAAAGCATGACAATACCGACTGAACCACGATTTGAAGGGATGTATGTTCTTACATATAAGAATGTGGTAATAGCCGACATAACAGCCATTGGCACAAGCAGCTCTAAAAAACGTCTAAAAATAACTCGCATCTTTTTTTCTGTCCTCTTTCTTTAATGTGTTCATTGTCAGCAGAGCGGCATTATCCGCTCTGCTGACCTTAATTATTATTGTTTGTCAAAAATCGAGAAATCCTGTTGTCCGTAGCTCATTGTCTGGATGCTTTCTCCCCCAACCATCAAAACATCGATTGGTTGTATAACTGTAACACTTACTGTCATTATATCCTCGGTATCAAAGCTGACAAATTCAATCTCTGGAGCAAAATACTTTTTCATTATTCAACACCTCCGGTATATCCTGTAAACTCTCTTGTGAAGTCGGGTTCACACTCAACGGGTTCTGACCAATAAGTCTTTCCGCCCACAACAACAAAACCAACAGCATAATATCTGCCTGTTCTGCCCTCAGGGATATTGATGATATCGCCATGGAATGCATTGCTGGTTCCTGTTTCTGGCTCACCAACCGGAACCTTTGCTGTTATGTCAGTACTATCAATATAGCGTATACCTGATGATGTGATTTCCTTGTCAAGCCCTGCATGGAAAAGGAATCTCATCATGCCCTTTACAGCATCATTTTCTCTGTAGAAACCAGCATCTGTAGCTGTTGTCCAAACAACCTCAACGTCCGGTGCAACACCATATGTGCCGTTGCTGTTTG
>JAZSFF010000039.1:0-12294 GCA_045532055.1 Clostridia bacterium | reverse complement strand
AATTCCGCATTTTCAAGGCCCGGTATCATGCCAAACACCCTCTTCTGTTCGCCAAACTTCAGGTGTGTCTGAAAACCTACTATATTATACATACTCCCTGCACCATTGTCCTGACGAAGCTGCACCACCGCATAGGGGCGGCTGTCGTCATGGGGGTTGGTCAGTCCCACCGGTTTAAGTGGTCCATAACGCATGGTGTCGATTCCCCTTGCCGCCATAATCTCAATGGGCATACAGCCTTCAAATACCTTTGGATTTTCGACCCCCTCGTGAACCTGGGCCGCCTCGGCGTTTACCAGTTCCTCTCGGAATGCCAAGTATTCTTCCTTGTTCATGGGGCAGTTGATGTAGTCATCGCCGCCCTTGCCGTATCTTGCCGCCTTGAATGCCTTTGTCATGTCAATACTCTCAAAAGTCACAATAGGAGCCGCCGCATCAAAAAAGTGCAATGCGGTATCACCAGTCAACTTTAATATTTCATCCGCAATTTTGTCCGATGCAAGAGGTCCCGCCGCAATTATTGTATATTCGTCGGTGTTGATTTCACTTACTTCTTCCTCAACCACACGGATGTTGGGGTGGTTTTTTATCTTTTCTGTCACCATTTTTGAAAAAGCCTCTCTGTCCACCGCCAAAGCACCGCCTGCAGGGACACGCGTGGCATCCGCACACTCCATCACGATGGACCCAAGCTGCCGCATCTCTTCCTTGAGCAGCCCCACCGCATTATAAATGCCGTCAGCACGCAAGGAATTGCTGCAGACCAGTTCGGCAAAATCGGTACTTTTGTGGGCAGGTGAAAACTTTTGGGGTTTCATCTCAAAAAGTTTCACCTCAATGCCCATATTGGCAAGTCGCCATGCCGCCTCACAGCCTGCAAGACCTGCACCTATAATCTTCACTGATTTTTCTTGTGTCATATAAACATTCCTTTCGGATTTCTTTCTGGGATAAGTATAACACACTCCTCAGATATCCGCAAGTGGCAACTATACAGTCATTGCCCCCAAAAGAATCGGCAACGTTTCTTTATATATAATAGGAAAGTTCTCGATGGGCAACGGATTTCTCCCCTCACCCACTTCTATGGTATATCCCGGCCGCCAGAATTTGTCCACGAACCAATCCTTGTATCCGCCATATGACGCAATGCCCTCGGTGTAATCTATCTTGTATGGTGATATCCGTTCAAACGCCTTTGCAATTTTCATAGAAATCGGCGGTTCTTTTCCCTCAAAACCCTGATATATAACCTTCCCCTGGCTATGGAACGCAATAACCATCTTGAAATTTTCCTTTACAGTAAATTCAGCAAGTGCCCGACTCTCCGGCTCGGAAAAGGCTGACGTTCCTGAAAACCGTGTGGGGCAGGGACCTGATATTCCATATTCTTTTTCCATTTCTTTTGATTTTTCCCACAACGCATCATAGTTGTGGTTCAAATCCACCCCTCTGCCGTTTGCCTGCCACCTGCCGAAGTCCCCTGAACCATTGTATTCAATCAATTTTTGCTTTTCATTTTGAGACAGGTTATCAGGTATGCCGCCCGTTGCCAACTCAACTCCGTCAGGATTGACCATGGGAACTATATAAAGCGATGTCTTTCGGCTTAACGCCTTAATCGAAAACCCATTAAGAGACAATCTTTCCTTCTCCGCTTTCAGGTATTCCCTTGCATAATGCATCAAAAGTGCGGACGTTATCCATTCCATACCATGATGAGCACCATTATAAAATATTTTATCCTTGCCGCAACCTAGTTTTATGTAATAAAGTTCCTTGCCCCAAAGAGATTTACCGATGCTGCCCCACTCCACATCAGGAAAATCCGCAACAAGCATTTGCAAATCGCTTTCCAAAACCCCATATGTATAGGGCCTCAAATCCTTGTTCATGCCATTCGCTCCTTACCCAAAATATTTTCTCTATTTCAAGATATATGACGAAACCGAAAAAGTATTCCCGTCTTGATTTTTGATTGGATTGGTGGTATACTGACAAAAAGACTTTTGGGGGAACCTTTATGCGTGAAATAAACACAAAAGACATAACCGCACTTGTTGCACGTATGTGTATAGACTCAAACTGCTATCTGAATCAGGATATAAAAGAGGCGTTGCAAGCCGCCCAGCAAAGCGAAACCAATTCTCTGGCTGCAGAAATTCTTGCTGATATAATCAAAAACGCAGAAATTGCCCGTCGAGACGGTGTTCCCATTTGTCAGGATACCGGTATGGCGGTTTTCTTTCTGGAACTTGGGCAGGATGTCCATATTGTGGGCGGAAATCTCTATGATGCAATAAATGAAGGCGTACGCATTGGCTATGCTGACGGATATTTGCGGAAATCCGTGGTTGCCGACCCCATCCGTCGCGGAAACACAAACGACAACACCCCCGCAATTATACATACAGAGATTACCGAGGGGGATAAACTCAAAATTTCTATTGCTCCCAAAGGTTTCGGCAGCGAGAATATGAGTGCGGTCAAAATGCTCAAGCCCTCCGACGGGCTTGATGGTATTCTTGATTTTGTAACAGAAACAGTGCGTGCAGCCTCAGGCAACCCCTGTCCGCCCATTGTTGTGGGTGTGGGCATTGGCGGAACAATGGAAAAGGCAGCACTCCTTTCCAAAAAAGCCCTCCTCCGCGACATCAGAGAAAGTCACCACGACGAATATTACGCAAACATCGAAAAAGAACTTCTTGAGCGTATAAACAATTTGGTCATTGGCCCGCAAGGTTTCGGTGGAAAAACCACCGCTCTGGGTGTAAATATAGAAACCTTTCCCACCCATATAGCAGGCATGCCCGTTGCAGTGAACGTAAGTTGCCATGTAACAAGGCACCTGACAGAGGTTTTGTAATTTAATATTTAGCAACTGTAAAAAGGCATCCAAAGGCGTCAGCACATAGGGAGAAATCAATTTTGATGCAGAATTAAATTTTAAAGCCTTAAGACACAAGCGTCTTAAGGCTTTCTTGGTTTGTTCAAAATAACTCTGTCACTTGAAACAAAGGATTTTGTATGTGGCACAAGTAAAAAACGCAGGTAATCCTGTATGGCTTGCCGAGTATTTTTGCGCAGTGCAACGTCAAAATACAAAGTTTCAAGTTGCTTTATCCCTATGTGTGGATGCGTAAAGGATGCCTTTTTTCAATCTTCACTATTTTCATTATTTCCGCCACATCACCCCATATTTTGCGGTCACCTTGAAAACACCCTTGCAGAACAGTCACAGCTTGGGTGAATTGGTGCAAGATTTATACCCACTTCCGCCTCGGTTATAAGAAAAACTTTACCATTCAACCCCATGCAATTCTTGCAGTTGTCCCCATTGGTTTTAAGACAGCAATGGGTTAATCCCCTATCCAGGAAATTCGACAGCAACATATATCGTTCCATCTGTCCAGTAATCTCTGTCAAAAGTAGCCCCATGGTTATGATACGTTGAAATAGAACATTTTGCTTTACAAGAATCAAACCGTATGTTATAATAATTGTTATCTTACTATAATGATAGAGGAGAGATCTTTATGGTATTTTCTTCATATGAGTTTATCTTTCTGTTTTTACCCATTGTATTGCTGATTTATTTCAATACATATAAGCATCCAAAACTTCAAAGCTTCTTTCTGGCAGCAGCGTCTTTGTTTTTTTATGGATATTTTAATCCATACTATCTTTTTATAATAGTTGCGTCCATCCTGGTAAATTTCTCCTTGGCACATTGTATCAGTTATGCAAATAAGCATAGTCGTTCTGCATTTTCTAAAGTGTTGTTGATTGTGTCAATTGCATTTAATCTAGGTCTTTTGGGTTATTTTAAGTATTATGACTTTTTTATTGAAAACATAAACGCTTTATTCAATTCTGATTTCTTGCTCAAAAACATTCTTCTTCCTCTGGGAATCAGTTTCTTCACCTTTCAACAATTTTCTTTTGTGCTTTCAATATACAAAAATGAAGAAAAAATTGAGGGTTTTTTGGATTATATCATCTTTGTTACCTTTTTCCCGCAATTAGTTGCAGGGCCCATAGTTACATATTCCGAGATGATGCCTCAGTTTGTCCACCCCCAAAACAGACGTTTCAATATAAACAACTTTCAAATCGGTATCTATGCATTTGCTTGCGGAATGTTCAAAAAACTGGTTATAGCTGATACATTAAACATCTTTGTCAACAACGGTTTTGGCAACCACGAGCTTTCTATGGCAGCAGCTTGGGCAACAACACTCAGCTATACACTTCAGATTTATTTTGATTTTTCGGGATATTCAGATATGGCTATTGGTCTTGGAAAAATGTTCAACATTGAACTCCCCGTCAACTTCTTCTCACCATACAAATCAGAAAGCATCGGCGAATTCTGGAAAAGGTGGCATATTACTCTTGGCAGAGCACTAAAATCTTATATCTATATACCCTTGGGAGGAAACAGAAAAGGCAAACTCCGCACTTATGTAAATTATATGGCAACCTTTTTCCTGAGCGGCTTATGGCATGGTGCATCGTGGACCTTTATATTCTGGGGAGGTTTGAATGGTCTTTTTATTGTTCTGGAGAAAATCTTTTCAGGCATTCTAAAAAAACTCCCTCGCTATATAAAGATTGCTGGCACAATGTTTATAACCAACCTGCTATGGGTTCTTTTTAGGGCAACATCTCTTGAAGAAGCCATTCAAATGTATCGTTCTATGTTTAACATAAGCAATTTTAATCTGTTGCAAATATCCTCTGTCGTTCAGGATGGGATAATTAATATACCCTCGAAACTTGCTGTTTTATATTTTATATTTATAGCAATCATATTGCTTTTTATCGTTTTCTTCAAAAAAAATACAATCGAAAACATTGGCTCTTTTAAACCCAATTATAAGAACGCAATAACAACATCGCTACTTATCGTTTCATCAATTCTCTTTCTTTCCCGAGAAAGTGTCTTTATATATTTTAACTTTTAATTAGGAGGTATGTATGAGTTCAAAAAAGTGGATACTTACAACTTTTACTATAAGCATCTGCCTGTTGCTGATCTTATCATTAATAACATATATTTTTGACCCGCTATATCAATATCATTATTCAGCTGATGACAATTACTTTCTGGCCCCCAGATATTCTTCTGCAGGACTAATAAAGAACTACGAATATGATTCCGTTGTAATGGGCTCATCAATGACCCAAAATTTTGATTTGCAGGATTTTAAAAATCAAATGGGGTTAAACGCCATCAAAGTGACTATGGGCGGAATGAATCTGGCCGATTACAAACTTAATATGGAGCTTGTCAACAAGAGCGGAAAATGCAAAACAATGTTTGTAGGAATAGATTTGCACAAATTGGCAGAAGAAGAGCCCTCAACCAAATTCCCCGAGTACCTATATGACGGCTATATCAATGACTATAAATACTTGTTGAGCAGTGATGTATATACGCATTTTCTTCCACTTGCTATTGGAAGCAAATCGCTTAAAGCATTTGGCAAACCCATTCCACCTATGCTGTCATCAAAGGCCGATATCAATAAAATGGGTTATTGGAATGACCGCTATGAATTTGGAGAAGATGTTTTGTTTGAGCACATGCTCAATGCTGGCCGTGGTCTGAGTGAAATCAATCTAAATAATCTAAATGAACGACTGAAAAACAACATTGATGATTTCTTTTTGTGTATTAGCGATAACACCACATACTATTTCTTTTTTCCCCCATACTCCGCGTTTTACTGGGAAGACTGTGAATATAAAAATTACATAGACGAATTACTGACCGCAAAGAAATATTTTTACGAAGTGTCAGAAAAATATGATAATATTAACATTTATGACTTCCAAAACATCGACCAAACCATTGATCTGTCTTATTATAAAGACATCACTCATTATTCTGAAGATATTAACGAATTCATGGTCACTTGTTTTGCAGAGCAACAGTTCTTGGTGAAAGATATGGAAACCATTGAATCAAACGCTATAGGAATAAGGGATAAAATCGAATACGTAAAGGAAAAATATCCTAACATCCTTAGTTCACCAAAGTATCGTTAAAACAATTGAACCACAAGAAAATACCATTGCAGATACCAAAATAGGGTTCCTGAGCTGATGGCTGTGCCGAATCTTTTTGGAAACAGGAGAAACAATGGAGTATATGAAAAAGCCTCACTTCAATTGAAGCGAGGCTTTTTAAATAAATCAAAATTTGTTTTGGTGAAGTTCCATCGATGCCAGAGCGTTAAAAGACGCGCTCACGGCACGTCTTTTGTGTAGAATTCCAAAACTGGTTCCTTGCCTTGTCTCTTTGTCTTATATCAGCCAACCTTTTTCATAATTCCGTTTTCTGTCATCTTCATAACGAAATCAAACTTATCAACCTGAGTACACATGCCGAAGTCCTCTTCTGGAAATACACCATTCTGCGCTTTGTCAAAAAACTTTGCACCAGAGGTATATTTAAGATTTTCAACTTCAGTTTTCATATCAATACTTGTCCCCTCAAGGATACTTTTTATGTAATCAGCGCACAGATTGTCTTCCTCTGTCTGGGAAAGTGCCTCAAGTCCCATACATACGAGTGAAACATTTTCGGGATTTTTGCTTTTGATGTACATTGCAGTTGCCTTGGCATTTACAAGTGATGCCCCAAGAATTTCGTCGGCGTTTACTGCATTTGCAATTCCCTGTGTTCCCGCACTTGTTGTGTGAACTACGGTTTTGCCTTGACAGTCAAGTTTCGTAACATCAAACGGGGAATTGCCTACATCAAAACCGGGCAGGATTTCCCCGTGCCTTTCCCCCGCAAGAATAAACTCTGGATTTTCCTCTTTCAACTTGTATGCAAGATCCACATCACCGACCGGGATTATCTCTTTTGCGCCACCTGCAAAAAAATAGGCTTCAACGGAAAATGCTCTGAAAACATCTATTATAACAGTTATTCCTTTTGCCCTTTTTGCTCCATCTATCATATGAAGTATTTCAATGTTCATTGATATTCTCTCCTTTCAATACAACAGCCAAGCACCCTGTTTTCTGGGTTTTGTCAACAAACACAAGAACAAATCGTGCCACATCTCTTCTTGATAATTTGTCCAAAGATATCGTATTTTTGATTGTTAAGTTTTTTGAATAATTTATTTATACTAATTATACCATAGTAGTTTATAAATAGCAAGCTAATAATTCCAAATTTTATCATCCGCAACACGCTTATGCTACCCCTGGTGAACGCAAACACAGACTCATCAAAAAACCGGCTGCGACAAATTTTGTCGCAGCCGATTTGATTTATTCTTTCTAGAAAATAAGGCATGAAAATATTCCTTGACTATTACCGTTCGTTCTTCTTAACATTTTTTCTTTCTTTTTATACCTCTGCTTTCACGCTTAGCATGTGAAATGCTAGAGAAATAGTAATTCTTTTTGAATTTATAGAAAAACCATCAACGCCAATCGCAAAAATCATTTCCTTAATTACCGCAGCCTCTTAACCGACACTAAATTCAGTCCTTATTCAAAAATTACACAATCTTCAAGGGTCTTGCCTGCTTTAAGTTCTATTGCTTCAAGCAAATCTGCATAATTTTCTGCTGTTATAACAACTCCGTCAACCTTGCAGTTGTCAAGCGTTATTTTTTCGGTATCGCCCAATGCACTAAGGTCAATATAAAAACCCGAAATAAAGTCACAGTCGGTAAATACTGTTTCTACATAAGGTTTTACCACTCTGCCTTCAACCGCATCAGCTCCATAATAGGTTCCCTGTCCGAAACTGCAATTTTCAAAGCTTGCGGACTCCAATGATGCAAAACTGCTCCAGCCATTAAATTCGCAATTGGTTGCGATAAGCTTGTAAGCACCATTTACCATTGTTCCGGTATTGATTGCGTAAGCAACCCCGTCTCCGCCGCTTTTTACATTGTTAAGAATCATGTCTTCAGTAAGGTCAGCAAGGAATATCGCACGGAATCCGTTATCTATGGCGAGGTTTTTGATTTCTCCGCCGCTTGTCAAGATAGCCGAATAATCTCCATCACCTGCTACTGACAAGGTTTTATTGTTTCCGTCAAGTGTTCCACCATTTTGAACGATATCCGCCTGTCCATAACCCATAGCAGTTGTAGTTGATTCCACATCGTCAGATATCACAACAGATGCACCATTAGCTATCACTGTACTCAATTCTTCAGCAGTTTCAACCACAACACCGCCATTTTGAACATCGCAAAGTTTGTTTCCAATCAGCGCTTTAAACTCACCGTCTTCAGCATTTAACTCAATAGTATCGATATCAACAAAACCATTACTTGTTCCGGTGCCGGGCTCCCACACATAAAGAGCGTCTTCATAGTCGCCTGCTGTACGATTAATTATATTTCCTCCGCCGTTGATAACCAAATTTCTGTTTCCGTAGTCACATGTAAGCTGAATAGCATAAACAGGTTTGCTGTTATCGTCGGTCTTGTTTATAGTGTTATTCTTAAAGTTGATTTCAGCATCGTTTGCCGTCAACTGAGCCGCGTAGCGATACGGATTATTGAATATACAATCTTCAATAGTAGCGTTTGATGTCAACTGCAACGGACGATAACCATTTGCATTAAAAGTACATCTTTTAAGGTTAACTGTTGTCCCTTCGTCTGTATCCCACCAAGTAACAATTCCCGAATCTTTCTTGAGTTCAAATTTAACATCCTCAAAATTCACTGTCGCAGTACCCCGTACGCTGACAGCATTGTTTTTAGATTTAGAATTACCCTCTGAGGTAGCGTTTTCATTTGTAATAGTGATGCCTTTTACAGTAAGTGAACCGCTGGTGGCAAAAAATTGTCCGTCAAATGTAACCACAGCATTTTTAACTGGCAAAATTGTAATATTTTTATTGTTGTTGATGCTTATCTGCGGTACAGCATATTCGCCTGTCTGCAAATAGATTATTGTCTCAGCGTTCGCAGCTGTATTTTCAATAGCGCTCACCAAGCCGGCAGAGTCCGAAACCCCTGCAACCCTCGTTCCATCTATGGTGATAATGCCACCGCTAACCAAAAGATACGGTGTCCCCTCTTTTACATAATCAGTTACAGGATTGATGTCCTCGCTATTCCAGATGCTGTCAGCAATTTCAACGCTGTCTGCACCGGTAATTTTAACAAATTCTTCAGGTGCGTCACTATGTGTCATCTTGTTTCCGGTAAACACAACATTCTTGACAAATTCTTCAGTTGCCGCAAATGCAGCACGCAAAGCACGGCCCTCCGCCTCATTAACACCCCAGTTTTCCAAAACATTGTCGGTTATAGAAACCTCACCCGCATTTTCGGGGTTGCCTGCTTTTTTCTGAATGGTTATAGAATTGTGATTGGTGTTTTTCACCGTGTTTCCTGATATCAAAACAGTATAAGGATTACGCAGGTTTATGCCCACCTTGCCACTTTCTGTAACACCATCAACATAGTTATTCTTTATAATAACTGAGCCTTCCTGACCATCATATTCCTGGTCAAGAACGGTTATCGCATCACCCTCTGTGATATCAAGGAATTTATTGTTTTCTATAATAACATTTGTTTGGTCTGCAACCTTAAGGCCCTTGCCCTTAAAGGTAATACCCTTGACAGTAATGGTATGATTGCGTGTTTTGCTGTCATCATAACCAAGATACATACCGCCGGTCAAAACAGTGCCGTTATCCGAGTCAGAGTTTGATGGGTTGCTTGCATAGTTTGCTCCAAGAATGGTTATGCTCTTTTCCAAAGCATGAGTGCTGTCCCCGCTCCAGGGAGAAATCGCTTCTGCAATTTCCACAGGGAGAACATTGATTACGGCACCGTCTGTTGCCGCCGTGATTGCCGCACTAAGTGAGCTGTATGTGGTGCTTCCAATAGAAGCAACAACCTGCTCACCTCCGTCGGTTTCCGCAACATTAACAGTTACTGTCACATCATCAGCTACAGTATTTGCCTCTACAATAACATTGTCACCGCTATCAATTCTGCCTACAACAGTTCCCGCATTTGGGGTCTTATAGCCATATTTCTCGGTCTTTGTCTGGTCCGCAACAACAGCAACGCTTGTTACTTCGTTTCCGCTTACTGTTGCCGATGAACTTGGAACAGTATTTACCATGCCTGCAACACCGCCGATATCACGGTAGCCTGCTAGTTCAACCTCTTCAACTGTATTATCTTTGAGAATTCCTGTGGGTTCAGCCGACAAATAACCAACAATACCGCCAACCTTGTCGCCGTTATCATAAACACCATCACTGACTTCATTGGGGGTTGCGGTAATTGTAGCATTCTTTACAGTACATCCGCTTATTTCGCCATAAGCATAGCCTGCAATACCTCCTACATAGTGATTACCTGAAATCTGTGCAGTATCAAGAACCACATTCTTAATTGTTCCAACAACACTTCCAAACAAGCCAACACATTCTTCACCGCTTACTTCAAGATTAGATATAGTATTTTCCTGTCCGTCAAATGTACCTCTGAAAGGACCAACCGAAGTCCAGGCAACCTCTGTCAAATCAACATCGGCTTCCAAAACAACAGTTTTGCCACTGAAATCATTTCCACCATTGACAATTGCCGCCCAGTCTGTTAACTCTGTAACTGTTGCAATGTGATACTTTCCGTCTGTATAACCGCAAACATCGCAGGGAGCGTCAAGAATCAATACACAATCCTCTGTTACAGTATTTCCACATGTACAGCTTTTGCTGTGAGTACCATCATTGTTAGGAGCCCACTCTCCATAGCTGTGCGAATGAGAGCTGCCGCCGCCGGTTGATACGTTCTTCTTGCTCCACTGAGCATAAAGAGTGATGTCCTTTGTTACAAGAGTCGAAAAGCTAAACTTTTCGCCGCCCGCTTTCTCCGTAAACCAACCATTGAATGTATACTGACTGCGATTGGGCTTTCCGGGATTAGAAATGGTCTTTCCAGATTCCACCTCAACCGTTTTATACGTTCCTTTTCCTTCATAATTAAGGTCAAATGTTACAATATGTTTGGTCTTGCTATCATCCGGAGTCTCAGGTTTATTCTCTTCAGGATTTTCTGTCCCACCGTCTCCACTTTTAATTATACGATATAAAACAGTTGCAACCTGAGCGCGGGTCGCACCGCCCTGCGGAGCCAAACTTCCGTCATCCATACCGGAAATCAAACCCTTTGAAGCTGCCCACGCAAAAGCTGTTTTTGCATAATCGCTGATTTCGTCTGCATCGGTAAATGCAGCAAGTTTGTCCGTGCTTTCTTCATAAACTTCGCCCGAATAACGATACAAAATCGCAGCAAGCTGTTCGCGTGTGATACTGTCATCCGGACCAAATTTTCCATCCCCATATCCGGTTACAATTCCGTTGGCAGATGCCCACAAAATAGCTTCGGCGTAATAATAATTAGCACTCACGTCATCAAATTGTGTACCCTCAGCCTTGGGACTGTTGGACATGCGCCACAAAATGGTAACTATCATACCTCGTGTTGTAGTGCCGTCAGGAGCAAATGCTGCATCACTGATTCCGTTCATAAGGCCCTTTTCTTTAACAAAAGAAACTGCATCATAGTACCAATCATCAGCCTTTACATCAGTAAAAGCGTGCTTGCCTGTCGTTGCCAGAACACTTGAAAAAGATGTCAAAAGCATACATACAGACAAAATAACTGCCAAAATTTTTCTGTTAACCTTCATTTCTTTACTCCTTTTTTTATTTTTTAAGTTTTTTGTTTTTTTAATTTTATATCATATCATTCACTTTGTTAAGCCAACAATACATTTCTTTGTTTATAAAATCTACCACACTATTACAAAATTTTCTCTTCTTTTGGTAAATTTATAAATTTTCGACACTATACTGCATTTATTATAAAACATTTTGTTTTATTTGTCAATATTACAAATTGTTTTGAATATAATAATTTCAAAAGGAAGTGTTAAAAATGTACCGTCGAATTAGAGATTTAAGAGAAGATAGAGATTTAAAACAAAAGGAAATCGCAGATTACTTAAATTGCAGTCAGGTATGTTATTCTCATTATGAGTTAGGCAAAAGGGACGTTCCAACCGGAGTGCTGATAAAGTTAGCAAAATTCTACAATACAACCACCGACTATATACTTGGCTTAACCGACGATATGTGACGTCTTACTTTCCCAGGCGCTGGAACGTTAAGCCGACAGTTCAGTGAACTGTTGGCAGTGCAAGTTTGCAAAAACCGAGAGGTTTTTGGGATAAGGCAGAAATCCCAAGGATTTCAACAGTTAAATAAATGCCTCAAGT
>JAZSFF010000045.1:0-42660 GCA_045532055.1 Clostridia bacterium | reverse complement strand
AATAGCATCACGGTATGCCTTAACAACCGTCGCCAGATAATACTCTGTCTTCACCCTGCCCTCTATTTTTAAACTGTCAAGACCAACCTCCACAAGTTTGTCAACATGTTCAATCATACACAAATCCTTTGAATTGTATATGAAAGTTCCCCTCTCGTTTTCAACCACCGGCATATATTCGCCGGGTCTGGTCTCCTCCATAAGGAAGTATTTCCACCTGCAAGGATGTGCACATGCACCCAAATTGCTGTCTCTGCCCGTCATATAGTTGCTGAGCAGACATCTGCCGGAATAAGATATGCACATTGCACCATGGACAAATGCCTCAAGTTCCAATCCCTCAGGTGTTTTCTGTCTAATTTCACCAATTTCATCAAGGGACATCTCCCTTGCGAGAATAACCCTCCTGGCACCCATTTTGTACCAGCTTTCGGCACTCTTGAAATTTACATTGTTAGCTTGAGTACTTATGTGTATTTCAAGGTTCGGTGCAATTTCCCGTGTCAGTTGAAACATTCCCAAATCCGAAAGAATAACCGCATCAAAACCTGCTGTGGAATACTTCTTCAAAAACTCCTCATACTCCTCAATGTCTGAATTATGCGGTATAATATTTGCTGTTAAATAAACCTTTTTGCCTCGACTGTGGGCAAACTCCACACCCTCCGCCAGTTCTTCCGGCGAAAAGTTCTCCGCTGCTACACGAAGAGAAAACTCTTCCCCTCCCACATAAACAGCATCAGCACCATAGGTTATGGCAATCTTCAATTTACTAAGGCTGCCCGCAGGTGCAAGCAGTTCAGGCTTCTTCATCATTTTGTTCTTCCTCTTGTATCATCCTTTTAATAGGTTCCATCCTATCATATTCCCACACAGCTTCGGCAATCGCCACCGCAATTTGTCTTTGCCCCTCACGGGAAGTGAGAATTTCCATATCCTTTTCATTGTCCATGAACCCTGTTTCCACAAGGATTGACGGCATCAATGTATTCTTGTTTACAAAAAAGTTAGCGGTCTTTACCCCTCTGTCATAAAGCCCTGTTGCATCCGGAACCTTGTCCTGAACCAACTCTGCAAGTCTTGCCGCATATCCGCCCAGGCTGAAACAATATGTCTCGGTTCCCGAACCTCCCCCTGTGTTGCAATGGATTGATATGTATAGGTCAGCCAAAACCTCATGCGCCATATTCACCCTTGCCTGCAAACTCTCGAGTGCCGAGGTGTTGGCAATGCTGTCGGTCATTTCCTCGCGGGTCATAACCACAACATATCCCATATTCTCAAGTTCTTCCCTAAGCTTGTCTGCAATGAGCCAGGTTATTTCCTCTTCCCTGACTTCAAGTTCAATATTTTCTGCACCTGTATCCTTGCCCTCATAATTATGTCCCGGGTCAACAAGGATAACCTTTACATCCGAGAAATCTTTCTCTAGATATATTTTTTCAAGTTCGGTAAGCACTTTTTCCTCACTCGGTTCATCTTCATCGGTTTGGTCGTCCTCTGTTTCACCATCTTCGGGAATTTCCTCTTCTTCCTCAACAAGTCCTGACATCACCATGTTGTAAACTATCTGTGCCACATTCTGTCTGATTGCGTTCTCTTCTGCCGTTTGATTGGTCTCTTCCAGCAAATCATATTTCTCCGCAACACGCATATACCCGGAGTACCATTTTTCGCCCTGATTTTTCAGAGCCTCCGGCTCCTTGTCCACGGCACAAACAGCCATTTTCACAGCTTGTCCCATGGTGACCTTGTTGGCAGGAGCAAACGTTCCGTCCCCCATGCCGTTTATGAGACCCTTTTCGTAGCAAAAAGAAATGTATGCCACGCCCCAGTAATCCTCACCGACATCATCAAAGGGAACTCCTGTCACAACATAAGTTTCCTTGTTATATCCCAAAGTCCTTGCCATAAGTGCACAGAATTCTGTACGGGTAATCTCCCTGTCTGGTTTGAAAGTACCATCGTCATATCCAGCAATAACTCCAAGTTCTGTAAGATGCATAATTGCATCATAATTTGAGTGTTCTATTTCCACGTCAGGGAAATCCGCAGCAAAAACACCAAACGGCAACGCAGAAATAATGAACATAACGACAATAATAGCCGACAAAAGTGTTTTCTTCATTACAAAATCCCTCATCTGAATAAAATACTCCAGATATTATTATACATTGAAATTTGTATGTTTTCAATAGAAAATGCCAATTATTTTTTTGAAATATGTAGAAATAAAGTGAGAAATATCCCTCAACTTTACCAAATATTATTACAGATTTGTTAATTTTTGGTTACACACCCTTAACCTCTCTGTTTTTTTTGCAAAATTAAAGGCTGCAGTATCAAATACCGAAGCCTTTATTTGTCTTTATTTTTTCTTTTTAAAGAGTGTTCTCACCGACAACCATATAACAATCGCCAAAACAATTCCGCCAAAAATATCCGTAGGAAAATGAACAAATAAATACATTCTGGAAAAAGCCATAACAGCAGCAACAGCCAAAGCCACTATTCCCCATCGTTTGTCTGCATCAAAAATCACAAGGGCCGATATAAACGAGGAAAGAGTGTGCCCTGACGGAAATGAATAGTCCCTTGGCACAGCTATAAGCATCTCCGGCACTTCAAATATCCAGCACGGCCTTGGTCTTGCAACAAGGTTTTTAAGAATTACATTACCGAAAGCAAGACCCATTACAAGGCCTATCGCCACAGCAAAACCGGCTTTTCTGTATTTTTTTGAAATCATCATGGCAAGCGCCGCCAAAACCCACAAGAAACCTGCGTTCCCCAACGCCGAAATACCCGTCGTAAGAAAATCTGTAATTTCACAGTCAACCGCATTGTGCAAAACTTCCAGAATTCTGAATTCAAAACTTTCGGTCCCAAACAGCATAAAGCCACCCCATTTCATTAAATAGCCATTGAAATAACCCCTGCTGTAACCAAAGCAACAATAATCCC
The DNA here is from genome assembly GCA_045532055.1 of Clostridia bacterium. Lineage (GTDB taxonomy): Bacteria > Bacillota > Clostridia > Monoglobales > Monoglobaceae > SIG440. The sequence continues at coordinate 39,696 of JAZSFF010000045.1, read as the reverse complement.
GGCAGCGATAACACCCAACAGAATGGCAGGAACTGCATCTTTAAGCCGCATTTCCATCATTGCCGCAACCAAAGCACCCGTCCACGCACCTGTACCAGGCAAAGGTATTGCCACCAGAATAAAAAGACCCCAGAATTTATATCTGTTTACTGTCGCCTTGTGTTTGTCCGCCCTTTGTTCAAAATATATCACCAATTTATCAAACTTAGCGTTTACACGCCGCATCCACTCAAAAATCTTGCGAATAAAAATTATAATAAAAGGTACCGGCACCATATTGCCGATTATGGACACACAAATAGCCAGCCACAAGTCAATACCTGCTGCAGTTGCTATAGGGATTGCCCCTCTTAGTTCCAGCACGGGCACCATTGATACAAAAAAAGTCATTATTATCTTACCAAAAAAAGTCTCAAACAAACCCATTTCTTTTCTCCAAATTGTTTTCTTTTAAGTAATACTTAAATTATACCTTTTTGTTCAGTTTCTGTCAATAATTCTGTTACCGAAAATATATTTCCGCTCCAAAGTCCTCTGCCAGCGTTTGCCCTGCATCTCTGCCCAGCACAAAACACGCGGTGGCAAGGCAATCTGCATAAATCCCGCTTTTCGCAACCACAGTAACACTGCTGTACTCCTTGTCTGCAGGATATCCTGTGCGGGGGTCAATTATGTGATGATATCTGGTGCCATCCTTCTCAAAATACCTCTGATATGTTCCACTGGTCACCACCGCACCATCTGCAACATCCAAAACCTCATCAAATTCACCTGTTGGAGAATAAGGTTTTTGCATACCAATTCGCCACTGACCATTTTTTGCGTTGGGATTGTGTCCCATAACAGTTATATTTCCGCCCAAATCCACAACCGCTCCAGACACGTCAAATTTCCCAAGCACCTCTATTGCAACATCCCCTGCATAACCCTTTGCCACACCGCCAAGGTCAATTTTTGCAGAATCAGTTGTTTTTGTAACAATCTTCCGTTCTCTGTTAAACAGTATTTTGTCGCTGCCCACACTTTCAAGAGCTTGTACGATTTCTGAAGTTTCAGGCACGCGACCGCCTCCCGCAAAATCCCACAGGGCAACCACTGATGCAATTGTCACATCAAAAGAACCTCCCGATGCATCTCTTATTTCAAAAGCTGCAGACAACATCCTTGCCACATCCTCACAAACTTCTATTTCTTCCCCCGCCTCTGCATTGTTAACCATCCCTACCTGAGAGTCATCTGAGAAAAAATTTGTAACATCATGGATTTCCGCAAGTCTGTCAAAAACCGCCGCCACTGCCGTCTTCGCGTCCTTGCCGTATGCGGTAATCGTACACTGTGTGTCAAACATAAACTCGGTTCTTTCAATCCTATTATCTTTTAGCACATTTTGGTAAAAAAGTCCTGCAAACAGCGTCACAACAATTATTATTACAAATCCCCATTTGAGTTTTTTCATGTCTTCAAAACCTTTCTTGTTTGTCATTATTCTATCACAAATATAAATTGCCGTCAATCCGCTTTACTTTTGGGGAATTCTATGATATACTATATACAATTATGCAGGTTTGCTACCTTTTAAGGAAGTGATTTATTGAAGACCAATTCTCAGACAAAAACCGTACGTACAATCGGTTTTATGGCTGTAATTATATTTTGTGCAAAGTTTATGGGACTTTTGCGTGAAACACTTATCGCAAGTGTGTATGGTCAAGGTTATGCATCAGACGTTATAAATACCTCAACCCAGATACCGCTGCTGTTTTTTGATATGACTCTGGGGGTTGCCATTTTGTCCACTTTTGTCCCTGTGTTCAATAAGTTTCTTGAACGCGACGGCAAAGAACGGGCAATGCTTTTTGCAAACAATTTTATGACTGTTGTCATTACATTTGCGGCTGTGGCATCTGCTCTTGGTATGATTTTTGCAGAACCCATTGTCCGTCTTATGGTTCCGGGGTACGACGCAGCAAAGGTTGCGGAAACCGCAAAGCTCTTGCGAATTCTCTTCCCCTCAATCATATTTACCGCAGCAGCTTATACCTCGGTTGGTATACTGCAATCCTTTGATGAATTCAATATTCCGTCAATCATAAGCGTTGTCTCAAACTTGATAATGATACTGTATCTGCTGCTGGCGGGCAACAGATTCGGCCTTGTGGGCGTTATTGTGTCAATGCTGGTTGCCTGGGCATCACAGCTTTTTGTACAAATACCCCATCTTGTCAAAAAAGGTTATCGTTATCGTCCCAGCCTTAATTTCCGTGATTCAGGCCTTATTGACGCAGCAAAACTGGCTGTACCAGTTCTCATCAGTTCCTGGGTTCAGCCCCTTTGTGTTGTAATCAACATGGCTTTTGGCTCATCAATGGGTGATGGTGCAGTTTCCGGTCTCAACTGGGCAAACAAGATTTACATTATAATGGTTGGTGTTTTTGCGTACGCTGTTACCAACTTTATCTTTCCAAAACTCTCACGTCAAAGCGCCGGAGATGACGATTCAGGCTTTGCCCTGACCACACGGCTCTCACTTGGTTGGATAGTATTTATCATCGCATATGTTTCGGCAATGTTTATTTCCATGAACGAATCAATTATAAAAATTGTGTTTGAACGTGGAGAATTCACCGCCGAAAACACCAGAATCACGGCTACCGCACTCTTTTATTATTCCTTTGGTATGACAGGATATGCCGTATGCGAAATCCTCAACAAGAGTTTCTATGCAATCCGAGACGGCAAGACACCTATGTATACATCCATTCTTGGGGTTCTTGTCAATCTGGTTTCTGCCTTTGTCTTTGTCAAACTTCTTGACATGGGCATCGGCGGTCTCGCTCTGGCAAGTGCGATAAGTTCCCTGTTTATGGCAGCTTTCCTTATCTTTATGATAAACAAACGCAAGAAAGGGCTTATCACAAAGATCTTTGCCAAAAATATACTTAAAATCTTATTCTGTGCTGCTGTAAGCGGTTTTGTAGCGGCAATTCTTTATCCTTTGACCAACTTTTTTGGCACAGGTTTCCTTGGAACACTTGTCCACGCAGGGATTTGTGCCGCATGTGCGCTGATAATATATCTTATTCTGGGTTTTGTCCTCAGAATTGACGAATTCAAGCAAATCAGGAGGCTAAACAATGAAGACTAACGGATATTTCATGACTCTCTGGCTCTATGTATGGGACAGCCTGATTAAAAACAGCATAATATACAAACTCCTTTGCCGCATATACGCTTTCATGTCACAACAATGGCAAAGCAGTCGCATTACCAATCTATTCCGCAGGACTTTTCTCTCGGAAAACACGGCAGGTTCCAGTCTGTGGGGAAAAATCTGTTTTTCTCCTTTTCTTTTGCTGGAAAAAATACAGGAAAAGTGTTCCGAAAAGCTTGTTTCTCTTAAAGAAAAAAGCATGATTATACGTTCATTCAAATATTTGTTGCACAATTTTCTTGCAATTAATCTCCGTTTTATAGGTGTGTTCATTTTTGCCGGAGCACTGGCTGACCTGATTCTGTCAATTTTTTCAGGCGGTGGCTTTGTTTTATCTTTGATTGCCGTTGTTGCAGGGGCAGTTCTTTATCTTTTTGATATAAATCTGACAAGTCTTCTGGATGGCTCATTGATTATAAAATTCATCGAAACCTGTCTTGACACGGAATTTTCATTTAATTTCTACTATATAACAAAATGTGAGGGCAAATCCCGCCTTATTTGTGCCGCTGTTTTTGGCGCTGCTACCGGCATTATCTGCGGTCTTGTTTCACCTCTTATGGCAGCTTTGTTTGTGGCTGGTCTGGTTTTCTTCTCCCTTGTTCTTTACAAAGTGGAGTTTGGCGTTTTTATAACCCTTTTCCTTGCGCCCATTGTTCCCACCATGATGGTTGTAGGCCTTTGTCTTTTGTGCTTGTTCTCTTTGATTGTAAAAGCTCTCACCACCAAAAAGTTTGCATGGCGGACAGAGGGCACAGGTCTTATGGTGCTGACAATGCTTCTTGTATACCTCATTGCATCGGTTACATCTTTTGCCCCTTTTAAAAGTGTTCAGATTTGGGCGGTATACTTTGCTTTTATGATATTTTATTTTGTGATTATCAACACAATAAAAACAAAAAAGCAACTTTTTGGTCTCCTGACAGTCTTCGCTGTTTCAGGGGTTTTGGTATGTCTTTACGGAATAATGCAATACCTCTTTGGCTGGAATGTAACTCAGGCATGGATTGATGAGGAAATGTTTGAAGACATCAAAATGCGTATATATTCCACCCTTGAAAACCCCAATGTCCTCGGTGAATATATACTTTTAGTTCTCCCTGTATGCATTTCTCTTATGTGGACATCAAAAAAGGCTCTTGCACGAATTGTTTATGCCGGATTTTCCGGAATTCTGTGCATTGCACTTATTCTCACCTTTTCGCGAGGCTGTTGGCTTGGAGTTATGGCATCAGCGGCGGTGTTTATCACCTTTGCCGCTGGCAAACTCTGGGGTCTCGCTCTTCTTGCATTGCCTATAATCCCTATGGTTGTCCCCCAAAGTATAATCACTCGATTCACCAGTATAGGCGATATGTCCGACTCTTCTACTTCTTACAGAGTTTTTATATGGATGGGAACATTGTTGATGCTTAAAGACTTCTGGCTCTCAGGCATTGGTCCAGGAACCGAAGCTTTTACCCAGGTGTATCCTTTCTATTCATACAATTCAATCGTAGCACCACACTCCCACAACTTGTTTTTGCAAATTATTACCGAATCCGGCATCCTTGGCATCATCGGTTTTCTTCTTCTTCTGTTTCTGTGGTTCAAACGCCTTGTTTCGGGCTATCAGTTTTTTGGCAAGGGAAACAAATTCTCGGTTATTTTTGTTGGCCTAGGCTCTGCCTTGGCAGGATTTTTGCTTCAGGGCATGTTTGACAACTGTTTCTACAACTACAGAGTGTTTATGATTTTCTGGGCAGTTATCGCCATTGGCACAGCCGCCTTTTATGTGACACAATCCGAATTTAATCAAACGGAGGTGCAGACAAATGCTTAGAGTTCTTCAGGTATGTTCCGACACAAACATCGGCGGTGCAGGAAAATGTATCCTCACCTATCTGAAATATTGCAACAAAGAAAAACTGGATATAGCAGTTGTTCTCCCAAAAGACAGCCTGTTGAAAGACAAAGTGGAAGCTTTGGGGTTCAAGGTTTATGAAATCGCCGCAATGGCAGACAAATCTTTTGACACCAAAGCAGTAACCAAACTTCTGCAAGTCTTTAAAGATTTTAAACCTCATATCGTACACACCCACGCCAGCATGTCAGCACGAATTGCAGCAAGGCTGTATGGTGCAAAAATAGTTTATACCCGACACAGCGTGTTTCCTCCATCACCACGCCTTACCAAAGGCATCGGCAAAGCCCTTTGCGGTTTTGCCAACAACACCACCGCGGACAAAATCATCGCTGTGGCGGAGGCGGCAAAGGACAATATCAGCGCAATCGGCGTAAGTGACAAAAAGATTGATGTAATCCTTAACGGCGTAGAATCCTTGACACCATATTCTCCGGAAAAAATGGCTCAGGTACGTCAAAAATACAACGTCACAGAAGATACAAAATGCGCCGCAATCGTGGCCCGGCTTAACGCAGTGAAAGGTCATAAGTATTTTGTAGAGGCAGCAGCCAAGCTCAAAGCAAAAGGCATCAAGGCAAAATTCTTTATTGCGGGCACAGGTGATATGGCAGAGAAAATCCGCAAACAGATTTTAGATTCAGGACTTGAGGACTGTGTAATCATGCTTGGTTTCCTTGACAATGTAGAACCCCTCATGAACTTGATTGATGTTCAAATAAATTGTTCCTTTGGCACAGAGGCAACCAGTCTCTCTCTCCTTGAAGGCATGAGTCTTGGCAAACCTGCGGTTGTGTCCGATTTTGGTGGCAATCCTGGTGTTATCAAGGACGGCGAAAATGGTTTTCTGGTTCCCACTCACGATTCTGATGCTTTGGCAAAACGTCTTGAAGAACTGTTTTCAGACGATGCCCTTTATTCCAGAATGTGCGAAAGAAGCAAAGAAATTTTTAATTCTGTTTTCACCGCAAAAAAATATGCAGAAAACATTGACAATATCTATCTGAATTTAGGAGGCAAAAACAATGGATAAACCAAAATTTAATTTATTGGACGGATTTCTGATAGCTTTAATCCTTTTGATTGTTTTGGCAGGAGCATTGATTATTATGCGTCCCCAAAGCACAGCAACCGATACCACACGAACAACAACAGCTGAATACAGCATCGAATTCGCAAAATACGACAAGTCCGTAGCAGATGCCTTTGTCGCAGCAAAAGAGGCCGGAGAAACTGTGTGGGTAAGTGAGAAAGAACGTTTTCCTGCTACCATAACAGACGTGGCAATATCGCCATCAAAAAAAGTCATAGTGAACGAAAGATATAACCGTGCTGTTGTGGCAGAGGACCCATCATGCTATGATATAGTCATCACCCTGGAATCCACAGTCACCGAAACCGACGCTGCAATCACTGCATCCGGCAACCGCCTTATGGTGGGAGAAGAAGTCTCCGCAAGGAGCAAGAGTGCTGCCGGTCACGGCTATATAGTAAGCCTCAAACTTAAGGACTAACATTTGGAAGGGAAAGGTGAACTGTTATGTTTATAAATAAAGAAGGCAAATTGTTCGGCAAAATCAGCATTATTGATATCGTTGTAGTTCTTGCAATCGTGGTGGCAGCATTGGGTATTTATGCAAGATTTATCACACCCACCGAAAAGGTTGCTACACAAAGTCAGAAAATCGAATATACTATCCTTGTGAAGGGTGTGCGCATTGGTACAGCGGAGGCACTTAAAAATCCCAGCCCTGTCACCAACAATACAACCAAAGAATATATAGGCGACATCATCGGTGCCACATATACCGAGGCGGTTGAAGGCAAAGAATTTTCAAACGGCGAAATCAAGGCTCTCACCATTCCTGAGCGTTATGATGTAACCGTTACTTTGCAGGTTGACGGCAAAATCAACGATTCCGGTTTTTACACCTCAACCAACCAGGCAATTACCGTTGGGTCCACACAAATTTTCTCATCAAAGTATGCAAACACTTCTGGTGTAATTACCAGCGTCAAAGAAATTCAATAAAAAAGGATGACCCAGATTGTTTAAACGTTTTTTAGTTTATTACAAACCCTATATCGGCATAATTATCCTCGACCTCATCTGTGCCGCACTGACCACAGTATGCGAACTGGTTTTCCCCCTCATTGTAAGGCACATAACTACCCTGGCTACAGACAGCACACAGGTATTTATGTTCTCCACAGTCCTGCGGCTGGGGGTTCTTTACCTGTTCCTCCGCATAGTGGACACTGCCGCCAACTACTACATGGCAAATGCGGGCCACGTCATGGGGGCAAGGCTGGAAACAGATATGCGTCGGGATCTTTTTGACCATCTGCAAAAACTGTCATTCAGATACTTTGATAATACAAAAATAGGCCAGATAATGTCCCGTGTGACCTCTGACCTTTTTGATGTGACCGAATTCTCCCACCATTGTCCTGAGGAATTCTTTATTTCCTTTATAAAAATCGTAGGGGCATTCATAATTCTGGGTAACATCAATCTTACCCTTACATTTCTGATATTCATGTTGCTCCCCTTGATGCTTGTGTCAATTATTATATTTCGCAAAAAAATGAAAGCCGCATTCAAGCAACAACGTCAGGAAGTTGGCGAACTCAATGCCGAGCTTGAAGACAGCCTGCTAGGTATCCGCGTGGTAAAAAGCTTTGCCAACGAAGATATTGAACGTGAGAAATTCCAAAATGGCAACCAGAGATTTTTTGCAGCAAAGAAAAATGCCTACAAATATATGGCGCTCTTTCAGTCAGGCACCCGTTTTTCAGACGGTGTTATGTATATCGCCGTAATTCTTCTGGGTGCATTCTTTATGGTCAAAGGACACATCACAGCTCCAGACTTTGTGGCATACCTCCTTTATATACAAACTCTTATAACATCAATCCGCCGCATCGTGGAGTTTACAGAACAATTCCAGAAAGGCATAACAGGTATTGAAAGATTTTTAGAGATTATGGACGAACCCGTGGACATAACCGATGCACATGATGCGGTAAACCTCGAAACGGTAACCGGCAATATAGTGTTTGAGAATGTGGACTTCAAATATTCAGATTCCACTCAGGAAGTTCTTCAACACATGAATCTGGCAATAAACCCTGGAGAAAACATTGCCATTGTAGGTCCCTCAGGGGGCGGGAAAACCACAATGTGCAATCTTATACCAAGATTTTATGAGCTTACATCAGGTGAAATCCTGATTGACGGCATAAACATCAAAGATATCACCCTTAAATCCCTTCGCAACAACATCGGCATGGTACAACAGGACGTATATTTGTTCAGCGGAACAGTCTACGAAAACATCCTCTACGGCAAGCCCGATGCAACCCGCGAGGAAGTTATAGAGGCGGCAAAAGCAGCCGACGCCCATGAATTTATTATGGGATTAAAGGATGGTTATGACACCTACGTGGGTGAACGTGGTCTCAAGCTCTCGGGAGGTCAAAAACAACGTATCTCCATTGCAAGACTATTCCTCAAAAACCCACCTATACTCATTCTTGACGAGGCAACCTCGGCACTTGACAATGAAAGCGAAATGCTGGTTCAGCGTTCTCTTAAACGTCTTTCAGAGGGCAGAACCACCTTTACTATAGCTCATCGTCTTACCACAATAAAAAACGCATCAAGAATATTTGTTCTCACCAACGAAGGAATTGTGGAAGAAGGCACACATGCACAGCTTTTAGAAAAAAACGGCGAATACGCAAAGCTTTATTCAATGTACAGCACACTGTAAAAAGCCCATTTGTTAATTTTAAATGAACTATTTTTTAACTTTTTACCTTTACAATTGCTTTTTACTTTTCACTGTGCTACACTCTTATTTATAAAAAGGACTGTTTTATATGGAAGAACTTATAACAAAAGGAAAATTGGCAAAATTGGCAGCAACAACTCTTGCCATTGCATCAGCAGACACCAAAAATGCTGCTTTGAATAAAATAGCAGAGGAGTTTTTGAATAACGCCCAGTATATCCTTGCCGAAAACGCCAAGGACATTGACTCTGCAAAGGCCAACGGCATAAGCGACGGACTTATTGACAGGCTCCGTCTTACGCAGGACCGTATCGCAGCAATGGCAGAGGGTATCCGTCAGGTCATACTCCTGCCCGACCCAATTGGTGAAGTGGTGAATGAATTCATCCGTCCCAATGGTCTTTCTATCAACGAGGTCAGAGTCCCCTTGGGTGTAATAGGCATAATCTACGAGGCACGTCCCAATGTCACAGCAGACGCAGCCGCACTTTGTATAAAATCAGGTAACGCCTGCATACTCCGTTGCGGCAAGGAGGCACACAGATCAAGCATGGCAATAACCGCAGTTATACGCAGAGCACTTGAGGCATCAGGTCTGCCCGCAGACTGTGTAAATCTGGTCGAAGACACAACCCGCGAAAGTGCCATGGCTCTTATGCAGCTTAATGATTACCTTGACGTCATCATTCCCCGTGGCGGTGCAGGACTTATCCGCAGCGTAGTTGAAAATGCAACTGTCCCTGCAATCGAGACAGGCACAGGCAACTGTCATGTGTTTGTTGACCAATATGCAGACCTTGACATGGCAGAATCAATCATAATCAACGCCAAAACCTCACGGCCATCGGTGTGCAACGCAGAGGAAAAGCTCCTTGTTCACAGCCATATAGCAAATGAATTTTTGCCTAAGATTTTGAAGAGTCTTGCCGAAAAGGGCGTTGAAATAGTGGGCGACAAAACTGTTTGTGAAAAGTTCCCCTCGGCAACTCCTGCCACAGAGGACGACTGGGGCACCGAGTACCTTGACATGAAAATCGGTGTAAAAGTGGTTGACAGCCTTGATGATGCAATAAATCATATAAACACCTATGGTAGCCGTCATTCCGAGGCGATTGTTACCGGAAATAATGAAAATTCCCGCCGATTCCTTGAGACAGTCGATGCGGCAGCGGTATATGTCAATGCATCAACCCGGTTCACCGACGGTTTTGAATTTGGCTTTGGTGCAGAGATAGGCATCAGCACCCAGAAACTCCACGCAAGAGGGCCCATGGGTCTGAAAGCATTGACCACAACAAAATATATAATCCACGGAAACGGTCAGATACGCTGAATTTTTGAAAGGAAATAAATAATGGAAAAAGATTTAAGACGGGCATTCTTCGCCCAAGTCAACATACCTGAGGACACAGGCAACATATTTGCGGACTATGCACAGCAGTTTGAAGAACTGATGATGATTTATCAATGTGCCATTCAGGAGGTTACCACAAAACTTGAAGTACTTAATCAGGAGCTATCGGTGAAGAACCGTCGCAACCCTATTGAGACAATAAAATATCGAATTAAAAAACCAAAAAGCATTGCCGAAAAGCTGATACGCAACAACCACCCCATCACCATTGAGGCTGTATCCAACCACCTCAGTGATGTGGCAGGAGTCAGGGTCATCTGCTCATTTATTGAGGATATCTATACCATATCAGATATGCTGACCCGTCAGGACGATATCAAATTGATTGCCGTAAAGGATTATATAAAGAACCCCAAACCCAACGGCTATCGCAGTTATCATATGATTATCGAAATTCCCGTGTTCTTCTCGGACAAAAAGCAAAACGTAAAGGTTGAAGTACAGATTCGCACCATGGCTATGGACTTTTGGGCAAGCCTTGAACATCATGTAAAATACAAAAAGGATGTCCCAGCCCCTGAGGAGATTGCTGCGCGACTGAAAAAATGTGCCGACGTAATCGCCGCCACCGATTCAGAGATGCAGGGCATTGCCTCACAGATAAATTTGCTGTAAAAATAATAAATATAAAAAGGTGCCACATGGCACCTTTTTTATTTATTCACTTTTATTTTCCATGCTCTATCCACCAATATATTCACAGGCAGCAAGCGCAGCTATGCTGCCGTCACTGCAGGCGGTGGTAAGTTGCCGGACGCTTTTGTTTCTGCAGTCACCAGCCACAAAAATTCCGTCCACGTTGGTTCGGCAGTTCTCTCCTGCCATAATATATCCTCCGTCATTCAATGTTATCAGGCCATCAAAAATCTGACACTGAGGTGTCTGTCCAACAGCCACAAACGCCCCATCAATCTCAATAGTCCTCTTTTCACCATTCTTCACGTTTACAACCTCAATGCCCTTGAGTCCGCCGTCATCAATAAATCTTTCCACGGTTGAATCAAGAACCAGTTCAACGTTTTCTCTCTGTTTCAGGGCCCTCACCAGACGATTCTCTGCACGGAATTCATCACGTCTGTGGACGATATACACCTTTTCTGCAATGTCTGCAAGATAAATCGCATCTTCAACTGCAGTATTGCCTCCGCCAATAACCGCAACGGTCTTCTTTTTGTAAAACGAGCCGTCACACACCGCGCAAAAGGAAACACCCTTGCCTATAAGCTCTGCCTCGCCCTCTGCACCAAGGCGGCGATTCATCACTCCTGTAGCAATGATGACACTTCTTCCCTCATACCTGTCAAGGTCTGTCACAACTGTTTTAATCTCGCCGTCAATAATCTCAACAACTTCCTCATACTCAATGCGACCACCCAGAGATTCCACCTGAGATGCAAGGTTCGCGGCAAACTCCGCTCCGCTCATTTTAGGTGTGCCTGGAAAGTTCTCCACCTCGCTTGACAGGGCTATCTGTCCTCCAAGGCCCAACTTTTCAATAACAACCACCGACTTTTCTGCCCTGAGAGCATAAAGCGCAGCAGTAAGTCCCGCAGGTCCGCCGCCGATTATAACAATATCATACAACATATTTTCAATCCCTCTCTATGCAACAAGGAAACGGTGCAGGGCACCGTTTCCCGTATATAGCTTTTATTTTGTGCTGTCGATGTATTTTCTGATTTCAGAAACTCCCGCAAATCTGTCAAAGGCATTGCCCTTTGCCACAATCAGCGTGGGTGCCTGACGTACACCGTAGCCCTCTGTCAGTTCTATACTTTCTTCAGCATCAATTACAGTATAACCAATTCCGCTCTTATCCAGTACAGACTTTGCAGCAACGCAGTTGGGACACGTTTTTGTAGTGAAAAGCATTATTTTTTCTTCTCCGCCACAGTCACAGCTACAAGCATCAGTCTGTACAGCATCAACAGCTACACTCTTTTTTTTTAACACAGAATTCTCTATATCATAGAGTTTTCTGTCTTTGTATTCCTGAGATTTGCCGTCATTCCAGTTTCCTACAGGACGGTAGTAGCCTGTGATTCTGCTGTAAACCTCTGTTTTGCCGCCACAGATAGGACACTTGTTCTGCTCGCCTATAAGATAACCATGGTCCTTACATACTGAATATGTTGGTGACAAGGTGTAATAAGGCAACTGATAGTTTTCGGCAATCTTTCTCACCAGGTTTGCAGCCGCTTTCCAGTCAGGAAGTTTCTCGCCGATAAATGCGTGAAATACTGTTCCTGATGTGTAAAGTGTTTGGAGTTCGTCCTGAATATCAAGAGCATCAAATATATCAGATGTAAATCCAACAGGCAGGTGTGAGCTGTTTGTATAGTATGGTGTTTCACCCTCTTTTGCCGCTGTAATGATTTCGGGGTATCTCTTCACATCATGCTTTGCAAAACGGTATGTTGTGGACTCGGCAGGTGTAGCTTCCAGGTTGTAGAGGTCGCCGTATTTTTCCTGATAGTCAGAAAGTCTTTCACGCATATGGTTGAGGACTTTCTTTGTGAATTCCTGAGTATCCTTGTCTGTCATATCCTTGCCAAGCCATTTTGCATTAAGACCAACTTCGTTCATACCGATAAGACCGATGGTTGAGAAGTGGTTCTCAAATGTTCCGAGATATCTCTTTGTATAAGGATAAAGTCCCTCGTTGAGAAGTTTTGTGATAACTCCACGTTTAACGCTGAGCGAACGTGCAGATATATCCATGAGCTTGTTGAGTCTCTTGAAGAAGTCCTCTTCGTCAGTTGCAAGGTGTGCAATTCTGGGCATATTGATTGTAACAACACCCACAGAACCAGTACTCTCACCACTACCGAAGAAACCGCCTGATTTCTTTCTAAGTTCACGTAGGTCAAGACGAAGTCTGCAACACATACTGCGGATATCGCTGGGTTCCATATCACTGTTGATATAGTTTGAGAAGTAAGGTGTTCCGTATTTTGAAGTCATTTCAAAGAGGAGCTTATTGTTCTCTGTTTCTGACCAGTCAAAATCCTTTGTGATTGAATATGTTGGGATAGGATACTGGAATCCACGTCCGTTTGCATCGCCCTCAATCATGATTTCGATGAATGCACGGTTGACCATATCCATCTCTTTCTTACAATCCTTGTACTTGAAGTCCATTTCCTTGCCGCCAACGATTGCAGGAAGTTCAGCAAGGTCAGCAGGAACAGTCCAGTCAAGAGTGATGTTTGAAAAAGGTGCCTGTGTACCCCAACGTGACGGAGTGTTTACACCATAAATAAATGATTCAATGCACTTTTTAACCTGGTCATAGCTCAGATTGTCCACCTTTACAAAAGGTGCAAGATATGTGTCAAATGAACTGAAGGCCTGAGCACCTGCCCATTCATTCTGCATTATGCCAAGGAAGTTTACCATCTGGTTACAAAGTGTTGCAAGGAGGCTTGCAGGTGAGGATGTAATCTTGCCTTCAACACCGCCAAGGCCCTCTTGAATAAGCTGTTTCAGTGACCATCCAGCGCAGTAGCCTGTCAGCATTGAAAGGTCATGGATGTGGATATCCGCACGGCGGTGAGCATTTGCAATCTCTTCGTCATAAATTTCACTGAGCCAGTAGTTTGCAGTTATTGCACCTGAGTTAGAGAGAATAAGACCGCCTACAGAATAGGTAACGGTTGAATTCTCCTTAACACGCCAGTCGTTAATCTTGAGATAATTGTCAACAACCTCCTGATAGTTGAGGATTGTGGACTGCATGTTACGCATTTTTTCATGCAATTTTCTGTAAAGGATGTACGCCTTTGCAACATCCGCATATCCCGCCTGAACAAGCACAGATTCAACGCTGTCCTGAATATCTTCCACGAAAACTGCATCGTCCTTTACCTTTGGTTCAAAATCAGCAGTAACTTTAAGTGCAAGAAAGTCGATTATATTCTGATTATACTGTCTGTTTTCTGCTTCAAACGCCTGAGTTATGGCATCACTTATCTTGGATAACTCAAAATCAACAACGGTATTATCTCTTTTCTTTACCTTATACATAATTCTACCCCCTAAAAAATTTTTGTTATGTAAAGAAGCTCTCGCTTCATATTCTACTCTTTTGCCTGAGTGTCCCCGCCCCTGATTTCTGAAAGAGGAGCAAACTCCCTTGCCGACTTCAACAATTCTTCTGCCTCATAGGGTTCAAATTCTCCAAGTCCCTGAACAAGTACAGATTCTCCGTCCCTGAAGGGCTGTATGAAATACTTTTCGTTTTCTCCCACAATTTTGCCGATTTCAACCATATCTTCGGTTGTGTGGAAGTCTTTCACCACCGTAGTCCTGAACTCATGAGGAATGCCTGAATTTTTAATGAATTCTATGCTTTCTTTTATAGAATCAAATGATACATATGGATTTGCTGAAGTAACGTCATACTTCTTGGGTGAATTCTTGATATCCATTGCTATATAATCGCAAAGACCCATCTCTGCAATTTTTTTCAGTCTTTCGGGAAAACTGCCATTGGTATCAATCTTTACACTGTATCCCATATCCTTTATCTTTTGGATAAAAGGGATGACATCATCACTCATAAGAGGCTCTCCCCCCGAAACACAAACGCCGTCAATAAGGCCATAACGCTTGGTGAGAAAACCGAAAAACTCGTCCTCTGTCATCTCATCCGGTGATACACTGTTCACCATGTCAGAATTGTGGCAAAAGGGGCATCTGAAATTGCAACCCTCCAAAAACACCGTACACGCAACCTTCCCGGGAAAATCCAGAAGTGTAAGCTTCATAAGTCCGCCAATCTTCATAAAATCCCTCCAAATCCAAGTTGCATTAGCGTTTTATCGTTTTTGTTCCAAACACAAGATATTGTGTTTTGTTTTAAAGCGAATACGCTACATATGCCATTATATAGCAGTCCTTCCAAATTGTCAATACCAAATTCTCATTTTATTTTTTCAAAAATTTTACCAATTTTCCAAACCCTTGCTCTATCAAGGTTTGCAAGGTTTTTCGTCTTAAAAAAATTTTTTTCGACAACTTATCCCGAAGCATTTTATGCCCTGTTTTCTGTTGACATCACCCCTATATGTTGGTATAATATTGTTATAAAACGATTTTTAAACCACAATATATGGGGTGCCAATATATGAACAAAAAAATTACTATTGGGGTTCTTGCACATGTTGACTCAGGCAAAACCACTCTTTCAGAAGCAATTCTATTTCTCGCCGGAGAAATACGAAAGCTAGGCAGAGTGGACCGCAGGGATACATTCCTTGACACCAACGAAATAGAACGTGGTCGTGGTATTACTATTTTCTCAAAGCAAGCTACTTTCACCATGGGAAACACCGATTTTGTACTCCTTGATACACCTGGGCACGTGGACTTTTCCGCCGAGGCAGAACGAACTCTCAGCGTTCTTGACTATGCCGTTCTTCTTGTAAGTGCATCAGATGGTGTACAAAGCCACACAACAGCTTTGTGGAAGGTTCTTTCCAAATATAATATACCCACATTTATTTTTATTAACAAAATGGACATGCCCGACACCCACAGACAAAACCTCCTTGTCGAGCTAAAAGAAAAGTTCAGTTCCGCCTGCATTGATTTTGCACCAGTGGAGGACAATGACCCTGCGGAATGCGAATCCCTGGCACTTTGTGACGAAAGCTTGATGAACGAATTTTTGGAAAAAGGGTCTTTTGAGTCTGAGAACATTGCATCCGCCGTTTCAAAACGCAAAGTATTCCCCTGCTACTTTGGTTCTGCTCTTAAAACTGACGGCGTTTTGCAATTTCTGAATGCACTTGATTTATACACGCAGCAACCGCCATATGGAAACCATTTTGGTGCTAAAGTTTTTAAAATTTCCACTGACGAACGAGGAAACCGCCTTACCCACCTTAAAATCACCGGTGGGGCTTTAATGGTCAAGGATGTTTTGAACGAAGAAAAAATAAACGAAATCCGCATCTATTCCGGCACAAAGTATACCAGCGAACAGAAGGCTTCTGCAGGCACAATCTGTGCTGTTTCAGGTCTTTCCTCCACTTTCTCCGGTCAGGGTTTGGGCTTTGAGCAGGATTTCAATTCTTTCATTTTTGAGCCTGTTTTTTCTTATAAGGTACAACTGGAAGATGGTTATGACATAAACACCGCACTTCAGAATCTCAAAAAGCTGGAGGAGGAAGAATCCCAGCTCCACACCGTCTGGAATGAACATCTTGGAGAAATCCACATTCAGCTTATGGGGGAGGTGCAGTCCGAAGTCCTCAAAACCATTCTTAAAGACCGCTTTAATATGAACGTTTCTTTTTGTCAGGGCGGTATAATTTATAAGGAAACCATCCGTAACGAAGTTTTGGGCGTAGGGCACTTTGAACCTTTGCGTCATTATGCAGAAGTTCATCTGCTGCTGTCTCCGGGCAAACCAGGCAGCGGAATGACATTCGACACAAAATGCAGCGAGGATTCACTGGACAAAAACTGGCAGAGGCTTATCCTCACCCATCTTGAAGAAAAAAATCATATAGGTGTCATCACCGGATCGCCCATTACTGATATAAAAATTACTCTTGTTGCCGGGCGTGCCCACAAAAAACATACCGAAGGCGGTGACTTTCGTCAGGCAACATACCGTGCAGTCCGTCAGGGTCTTATGCAGGCAGAGTCCGTTCTTCTTGAACCCTGGTACAGCTTCACCCTGACACTTCCCACCGCATCCCTTGGCAGAGCAATGACCGATATCCAGAATATGGGCGGCAAATTCACTCCCCCTGAAACCAAGGACGACCTTTCGGTTTTGAAAGGCTATGCCCCGGTAATCGGTCTGTGCAACTATCCCGCCGAAGTCCGTTCCTATACACATGGAATCGGCATCCTTGAATGTATGCCCGCAGGCTATGAGCCTTGCAAAAATCAAAGTGAAATAGTCGGGAATATAGGTTACAATCCCGAAAGTGACACAGAAAACACACCGGATTCGGTCTTCTGTGAGCATGGTACAGGGTTTGTGGTAAAATGGAATGAGGTCTTTGACCATATGCACATCGAGGATTTTCGCAAAAAACAGACAGAGGAAATTTCGAACATTGTCCATTCTGCAAAACGCAGTTCCAACTATGCTGACGACGATGAACTTATACGGATTTTTGAACGCACCTACGGCAAAATCCAACGCAAAACCCACACACGGCTTGCTACACAAAAGCTCCCCGAAACGGTGGTTAAAAAATATCGTGCCCCAAAAGAACCTTTGGGCGAATATTTGTTGGTAGACGGCTACAACGTACTTTTTGCATGGTTTGATTTAAAAAACGCCACCAGCGATGACCTTGATTTTGCAAGAACCTACCTGATTAACCGTCTTTCAAACTACAAGGTTATGAAAAATTGCGAAATAATAATCGTCTTTGATGCCTACAAGGTAAAGGGTAACCCCGGCAGTTGTGAAAAGATGGGCAACGTAACAGTTGTGTATACCAAAGAGGCAGAAACCGCCGACAGTTATATCGAAAAGGCAGCAACCGAATACAGCAAAAACTACAAAGTCCGGGTTGCAACCTCTGACAGGCTGGAGCAAATTATTATATTCGGCAGCGGTGCATACCGAATCTCTGCTGACGAGTTTTTAAAGGACATCGAGCTTACCGAAGAAAAAATCGGAGAGATAATATCCGACCTCAATGCACAAAACACCAATTTAACCGAAATAAAATTCAAAGAAACAAACAAAAATATCCCTGAATAATCAGGGATATTTTTTATAATACATCTTTCAGATATATACCAGTGTATGATTTTTTGGATTTTGCAACCTCCTCAGGTGTTCCTTTAGCAACAATCTCGCCTCCACGAGTCCCCCCCTCGGGGCCCAAATCAATTATATAATCAGCCGTCTTTATTACGTCCAGATTATGCTCAATCACGACCACAGTATTACCTGTGTCAACCAACCTCTGCAGAACCTCTATCAGTTTGTGGACATCCGCTGTATGAAGTCCCGTGGTTGGCTCGTCAAGGATATAAATTGTCTTTCCAGTACTGCGTTTGCTAAGTTCTGTTGCAAGTTTTACACGCTGCGCCTCACCGCCGGAAAGGGTGGTAGAAGATTGGCCGATTTTTATATATCCAAGCCCCACCTCAAAAAGCGTTCTCAATCTATTTGCAATTTTGGGAATGTTCTCAAAAAACTCAAGCCCCTCCTCAACGGTCATTTCAAGGACATCTGCTATGTTTTTTCCCTTATACTTAACTTCCAGTGTTTCACGGTTATATCGCTTGCCACCGCAAACCTCACATGGCATATATATATCAGGCAAAAAGTGCATTTCGATTTTGATTATTCCGTCGCCTGCACAGGACTCGCATCTTCCACCCTTTACATTAAAGCTGAATCTTCCCGCGCCGTAACCTCTCACCTTGGCATCGGGAGTTGATGCAAAAAGGTTTCGTATGTCCCCAAAAAGGCCTGTGTAGGTTGCGGGATTTGACCTTGGAGTTCTGCCGATTGGTGACTGGTCAATGTCAATAACCTTGTCAAGATGCTCAAGTCCGCTGATTTTATTATATTTCCCCGGTTTCTGCTTGGCACGGTTAAGGTCATTTGCCAAAACCTTATAAAGCACCTCGTTCACCAAAGAACTTTTGCCGCTGCCGGAAACACCGGTAACACAAGTAAATGTGCCTAAAGGTATTTCCGCATTGACATTTTTAAGGTTGTTCTGACTGGCTCCCTCAAGACGCAGGAAATTACCATTACCTTTGCGTCTTTCTGTCGGTACGGGGATTTTCTTTTTGCCGCTTAAATAAAGTCCGGTTTGGGATTTTTCACACTTCTTTATATCTTCCACCGTTCCCTCTGCCACCACATATCCGCCGTGAATTCCCGCTCCTGGCCCAATATCAATAATATGGTCTGCGGCATACATGGTGTCTTCGTCATGTTCCACCACCAACAAGGTGTTCCCTAAGTCACGGAGCTTTTTCAGCATATCAATCAGCTTGTGATTGTCCCTCTGGTGAAGCCCTATACTTGGCTCGTCAAGAATATATACAACTCCCATAAGTCCGGACCCAATCTGACTGGCAAGACGGATTCTCTGTGCCTCGCCTCCCGACAACGTTCCGCTGGAACGGGAAAGGGTCAGATAATCAAGTCCTACGCTCACAAGGAAAGTCAGCCTGCTTTTTATCTCTTTTAAAATCTGTTTACCGATAAACAGCTCTCTTTCAGAAAGTTCTATGCCATCAAAAAAGGTCAAGGCCTCACTTATGGACATATTGCTTATATCATCAATATTTTTGCCCTTGACAGTTACTGCAAGGCTTTCTTTTTTGAGCCTTGTTCCCTTACACTCAGGACATGGCATATTATACATAAGTTCCCTGAGTTCATTCTTTGCCCAATCGGAATTTGTTTCCTGATACCTGCGTTCAATATTTTTTAATATACCCTCAAATCTGGCATATTGCTCGCCTTTAGCATATTTCCGTTCATAGGAAAGTCTCACCTTTTCGCCCCTGGTACCGTAAAGCAGAATATCCACAATATCCTCGGATAAATCCTCAAAAGGAGTATCAAGGCTGAACCCATACTGCTCCGCAAGGCCTCTGTAATACATTGCTGAAATGCTGTTGGGGTCTGTGCCCGTCCAGCCATAGCAATTGATTGCCCCTTGATTTATACTTTTTGTTCTGTCTGGGATAAGCCTGTCGGGGTCAATTATCTCAACACTTCCCAAACCCATACAGTGAGGACATGCACCATAAGGCGTGTTGAACGAGAACATCCTTGGAGTAAGTTCCTCCATATTGATTCCGCAATCATCACAGGCATAGTTCTGGCTGAACATAAGCTCCTTGTCTTCATCAATAAGCTGCACCATCACAATGCCCTTTGCCATCTTAAGTGCAGTCTCCAGTGAATCTGTAAGCCGCTTGTCCATATCCGGCTTTACGATAAGACGGTCAACCACAATCTCTATGTTATGTTTTTTCTGTTTGTCAAGAACAATTTCGTCAGCACCAGGGTCATATTGCTCACCATCAACCCTTACACGAACAAATCCGTCCTTGGCCGCTTTTTCAAAAACCTTGGTATATTCACCTTTTCTGCCACGAACCACAGGTGCAAGAATCTGGATTCTTGTTTTCTCAGGGAGACTCTTAACGCCATCCACAATCTGGTCAATTGACTGTGCTTTAATTTCCTTGCCGCACTTTGGACAATGGGGCACACCAATTCTGGCAAACAACAACCTTATATAGTCATAAACCTCGGTAACTGTTCCCACTGTTGAACGTGGATTCTTGCTTGTTGTTTTCTGGTCAATGGATATTGCCGGAGAGAGTCCCTCAATTGACTCAACATTGGGTTTTTCCATCTGCCCCAAAAACTGACGTGCATATGCCGACAAAGACTCCACATATCGTCTTTGCCCTTCGGCATAAACAGTTTCAAAGGCAAGGGACGACTTCCCTGACCCACTTAGTCCAGTAAGTACCACCATCTTGTCCCTTGGGATTTTTACGTCTATGTCTTTCAGATTATTCTCCTTTGCACCTTTTACATAAATATATTCGTGCATTATTCTTCTCCTTTGAGTCTTTCAATTTCATCTCTCAGTTTTGCAGCCAACTCAAACTGCAAAAGTTCTGCCGCTTTCTTCATTTCTGTGGTAAGTTCCGCAATAGTACGCTGTGTAACATCTATTTGTCCCTCTTTTTTGTTCTTGGGAACCTTTGCATCCGAAACCGTCGCCTCGATTATCTCATGTACATTCTTCCTTATGGTCTGTGGAATAATTCCATGCTCTTCGTTATACTTCGCTTGAATTCTGCGTCGTCTTTGGGTTTCGGATATTGCTCTTTCCATCGACCCAGTAATGTTGTCTGCATACATAATAACCGTTCCCTCTGCGTTTCTTGCCGCACGGCCAATGGTCTGGATAAGGGACGTTTCTGACCTTAAGAAACCTTCTTTGTCTGCATCCAATATTGCTACAAGAGAAACCTCTGGGATATCAAGTCCCTCACGCAAAAGATTTATCCCAACAAGAACATCAAAAACCCCCAGACGCAAGTCCCTGATGATTTCCATTCTCTCAATGGTCTCAACTTCGGAGTGTAAATATCTTACCTTAACGCCCATCTCTTCAAAATACTCGGTAAGCCTCTCCGCCATTTTTTTTGTAAGGGTAGTAACCAGAACCCTCTCATTCTTCGCCACACGACTTTGGATTTCACCATACAAATCATCAATCTGTCCGTCAATTGGTCTTACAAAAATTTGTGGATCAAGAAGTCCTGTGGGTCTTATAACTTGCTCCACCACCCGGGCAGAACGTTCTGTCTCAAACTCCGTAGGTGTGGCACTGACAAAGATTGCCTGATTAATGTGGTCATAAAACTCGTCAAAATTAAGGGGTCTGTTGTCAAATGCAGACGGAAGCCTGAATCCATACTCCACCAGATTGGTCTTTCTGGCACGGTCTCCGGCATACATTGCTCTTACCTGAGGAATGGTGACATGGGACTCGTCCACCACCAAAAGGAAGTCCTCGGGCAAATAATCCAGCAAGGTAAATGGCGGGCTACCCGGTTCTCTGCCGCTTATATGCCGCGAGTAGTTCTCAATTCCCTGGCAAAAACCTGTCTCGCGCATCATTTCTATATCATACTTTGTCCGCTCCTTGATACGCTGTGCCTCAATAAGGCATTCCTTTGCCTTAAATTCTTCAATCTGCATTTCCAGTTCTTCTTCAATGCCGCCAATAGCACGTTCCAGCTTTTCCTTGCCCACAACATAGTGAGACGCCGGATATATGGCACAATGTTTGAGAACTGACAGAACTTCGCCGGTTACCGAACTGATTTCGGCTATCCTCTCCACCTCGTCACCAAAAAACTCTATTCTGATCGCATTGCCTGAAGAATATGATGGGAAAACATCTACAACGTCCCCACGAACTCTGAATTTATTTCTGGTAAAGTTGATATCATTTCGTTCATACTGTATGTTGATAAGCTTTTGTATAACCTCATCTCTGTCATGCTGACCGCCCGTACGCAAAGATACCACCATATTGTTGTAGTCAATGGGGTCACCAAGACCGTATATACAAGACACGCTGGCAACGATAATCACATCACGGCGTTCAAAAAGTGCCGCCGTTGCCGAGTGTCTCAGCTTGTCTATATCTTCGTTTGTCTGTGCATCTTTTTCTATATAGGTATCAGAATGAGGGATATACGCCTCTGGCTGATAATAATCGTAATAGGACACAAAATATTCAACGGCATTGTTGGGAAAAATCTCTTTGAACTCACTGCAAAGCTGTGCCGCCAGAGTTTTGTTATGGGCAAGAACAAGTGTGGGCTTGTTCACTTTAGCAATAACGTTTGCCATTGTAAAGGTTTTTCCCGAACCCGTAACTCCCATAAGGGTCTGGAATTTATCTCCATTCAGAACACCCTGTGCCAGTTTCTCAATGGCCTGAGGCTGATCCCCTGAAGGCTTATATTTTGAAACAACATTAAAACCCATTCTTCCCACCTCTGTTAACTACAATCACTCATACTTTTTGGGGATTTTTTCCAAATAACCCATTTCACGCATACTAAAAACTTCTTCATTGCAGACGATAATACTGTCCTCAAGTTCAATCCCAACTGAATTAAAGGCATTCAGCAGATCTCTTGAAAGCTTTATGTCAGGAACTGACGGATTAATCTTTCCGCAAGGGTGATTGTGAACCACAACCCCCACACTGGCCTTATCCAAAAGTGCCTGTCTTGCCACCTTTTCAGGATATATGTAGGTCTCGCCACTGATACCCGAGGATATTTTTGATACCGCAAGAAGTCTGTAGGACGAATTAAGGCTGAACAGATATGCCTCCTCAATCAGTTTGCCATAAAAATAACTCTTCACAAAGTCTTTAATCTGTTTATGATTTTCAAACTGGGTGGGTGCACCAACAGTCATTCCCCTCTGAACGATTCCCAAAAGTGCAGGCAGAGACGTCAGAAACATTGCTGTTCTTTTGCCCACACCATCTATAGCCATAAGTTCCTCCGGGTCTGCGTTGATAACCCCTGCAACAGACCTGAATCTCTCAAGCAGGCGATGTGCCAGTTCATTTGTATCACCTCTCGGAATAACAGCAAACAAAATATGCTCCAGCTGTTCGTGAATTTCCAGCATATCAAGACCAAATGTATTTACTTTTCTGTCCAGTCTCTTTCTGTGCTCCTCATGCAAACTCACTGGCTTTTCCTCCTCAGTTTTTCCAACACTTCTTCAAAATATTCAGGAACAGGTCTCGAAAACTCCATGTATTCTCCCGTTGCGGGATGCACATATCCTATCATATGTGCATGAAGCAACTGTCCGTTTAATTTGAATTCCTCTCTTTTTGTGCCATAAACAGGGTCACCCACAATGGGATGGCCCTTCTTTGACATATGCACACGTATCTGATGTGTACGGCCAGTTTCAAGGCGACAACGTATAAACGTATATTTATCAAATCTCTCCAATACAAAAAAATGCGTAACCGCATCTTTTGAATTCTTTTGAGTTATGGTCATCTTTTTGCGGTCTTTCTCATCCCTGCCAATAGGGGCATCAATGGTGCCGCTGTCCTCTTTTATTCTGCCGTGAACCAAAGCAAGATATTCACGGGTAAGGCTGTGCTCCTTTATCTGTTGGGACAACCCCAGATGCGCTTTATCATTCTTGGCAACCATCAGAAGTCCACTTGTGTCCTTGTCAATTCTATGAAGTATTCCGGGTCTTATCTCACCGTTAATCCCCGACAGATTGTGACCGCAATGTGCCATCAAAGCATTCACCAGGGTCCCGTTATAATTCCCTGCTGCCGGATGTACCACCATTCCCTGGGGTTTGTTGACAACCAGCATATGTTCATCCTCATATACTATATCCAGAGAAATCTTCTCTGGCTGAATCTGGGTCTCTTTTGCCTCAGGAATTTCCACTTCCACCACATCTTCATCGCTAAGTTTGTAGTTTGCCCGTACAGCATTGCCATTAACTGTTATGCACCCCTCGGCAATCAATTTCTGTATTCTGGAACGTGTCAACTCGCAGAGTGCCTCTGCCAAGAAAACGTCCAGACGCTTGCCACCTATTACGTTTTCAATTTTCATCATTTTCACATTCCCTTTTTTTATACTTCTCCTCAAAAAACACAAAAAACACCGCAACCAATCCTGCACCCAGACACACAAAAACATCAGCAACATTAAAAACAGGGAAGTCAATCAGCCTGAAATCAAAAAAGTCAACCACATACCCCTGCCATATTCTGTCAATTGTATTTCCCAAAGCACCCGCTGACAAAAAGCTGAGTCCCAGATTCAATAGCCATGGCTTGTTTTTATACTTTATAGCAATATATCCCACCACAGCAGCAACAACTATTGCCACCAAAATAAAAAACGTCCTCTGTCCCTGAAATACACCAAATGCCGCACCTCTGTTTTCAACATAGGTGAGGTGAAATATCTCTTCAATCACAGGGATTGTCACTATTTTTGCAAGGCATACCTTTGCCCATAGTTTGGTCAGCAGGTCTATCAAAACAACAACTGCACCAATTACAAAATAAATCATCTTTCTCACCCGTAAAAACATGTGCGGCATCTGCCTTTTTTATTAAAGCCTAAAGTCTTATTATCCCTTTACGCCTCTTCGCTCTCTGCAGCATCTTCAGCTTTAGGTTCTACGGCTACATATTCGCCTCTTTCATTAACAGTAATTTTGGGAAGTTCCATAGTAACCTGCTCAAGCTTTTCCAGTGTAGACAAAACTGACTTATCTTCTTCAGTATTCTCCAGAGCAACTTCAACAGCTTTGGCGTCAAACTGTACTTCCTGTCGTTCTCTGTTCTTTCTTTCAGGCATATCGAACTCTTTGACAATATCGAGCTGCGATGTAAGGAGGGATATTATCCTGGTTCTGAACACCTCAACACTACGACGCATTTCTTCATACTCATAGCTAACCCGTGTAACCTCACGGCTTGCATCCGACAGGAGCTGTGACGCCTTATTTTCTGCATCAACAATAATATTTTCCGCCCTCTTTTTTGCGTTTTGAACAAGTTCATCCCCTGCACTTTGAGCAACCAATATGGCACTCTGAAGAGCCTCTTCCATATTCTTATACTGCTTTATGGCATTTGAAAGCATATTGATTTTGTCCTTGTTGGCAAGGTTTTCCTTATAAATAAGCTCATAACTTTCGCTTATTACCGCAAGAAACTCCTCAACCTCTGTAGGATTATAACCCATAACACCTTTTTTAAATTTTCTGTTTTCAATTTCTAATGGCGTCAACATAAAAACTCTCCATTCCGCCTCCGGCAATTCGCCGCGGCTTTAAATTTCTATACTTTTATGCAAATAACTTTCCCGTCTTTTTTATCTAAATCATTTTTTCTATGTATATACTGATTCGGCCTTTTTTTGTTTCTCTCGTTTCTTCAGAAAGCCTGAATCTGCCTGCACCCCGCACCGAAAAAACGTCTCCCGGTTTGATTTTGTGTGAAGAACTTTCTACCTGAACCCAGTTTACAAAAACTCTGCCCTCTGAAATTGCCGTGGCGGCAACAGACCTTGATGTTCGCAACGCTGCAGCTACAACGCTGTCAAGTCTAAGCGCTGCAACTGTTGACCGAATTATCTCAACCCTGCGTCCAGGTATTTCGGTTTCGCTGATTTTCACAAGCTTAACCTTGACACCCCTGCGGCCAACCTTTGTCAAATTTTCAATGATATACTCAGCAATGTTTTCTGTGACGAAAACCAGAGATTTATCCTCCATCACCAGAATATCACCTATTTTATCACGTCTTATTCCAAGGCCCAAAAGACTGCCCAGAAAGTCAGGATGTTTAAGTTCCCCCACATCTCTACCCGTTATTTCAAGCACAGACACAAGCTCACCTGCATCCGCTTCCTCAAGATAATCAGGAAGTGCCACAAAAAGAGTCCGCTCCGCATTGGGATAACCGCCAAAGAACACCGTTTTCACCTGGCTTGGCGACAAATTTCTACGCACCGTCTCCGCCTCTGCCGGGGTAAGAAACCCCACAAATTTAATGCAATTCTGCCTTTCGCAAAGGGCGACTGCATCCTCCGCACGGGCAATAAGCATCTTTTCATCAAGATGGTTGTCCATTAGTTGCTCCAGGGGAAGATTCCCTTGTTTCTGAGTTCATCCTTGAAATCCCCCATTATACCCACGTTATAGGGTGCAATAAGGAAAATTCCGTTTGAAACTTTCTGAATGTTTCCATCAAGGGCATAAACTGCACCGCTGAGGAAGTCAACAATTCTGCGTGCCACTTCACGGTCAACAGATTCAAGGTTCATAACCACGGGTTTTTTGCTCTTCAAGTGGTTTGCAATATCCCTTGCATCCTCAAAAGTTTCGGGTTGCATAACAACCAGCTTAAGCTGTGCGGTTGTGTGTATTTTCACAACCTTATTACGTTTGCCACCCTCAAAGGTCTCGGTTTCATCATCATCAAAACCCTGGCTGTTTGAGAACTCACTGTTTTCAATCAGCTCATCCTCATATTCATCCTGTGTGTCAAACCCTATAAGATTCAACATTTTGTTTACAATACTCATAACTTTTTCCTCCCGGATTTATATTTAAGTTTTATAATACTTCAACATCAAACCAAAGGCTGTTCATTCATGTTGTCTCTATTTACTGTAATCCCGCTTACCGAATATGCCTGTGCCCACTCTAACCATAGTGGACCCATTTTCTATTGCTGTGTGGAAATCATTTGTCATGCCCATAGAGAGTTCTGTCATTGAAACTCTTTCAATATTCTCTTTTTCTATGGCAAGGGATAGTTCCTTAAGTCCCTTAAACACCCCCTCAAGAATTTCTTTTTCCTCAACAAAAGGTGCTATAGTCATAAGTCCCTCAATCTTTACGTTGTCAAGTTCTGCTATCCTGCGGCAATTTTCAATGCATTCCTCCGGCCTCATGCCAAACTTTGATTCCTCCCCTGAAACATTGACTTCCAGAAGAATTCTCTGCACTTTGTTGTGCTTCTTTGCCTGCTTGTCAATCTCCTTGGCAAGTTCAAAGCTGTCAACCGAATGAATAAGTTCCACCTTATCTATTATATACTTAACTTTGTTTTTTTGCAAGTGCCCAATCAGATGCCAAGTAACAGGCTTTACATCATTGTACTTTTCCATTATCTCCTGAACACGGTTTTCTCCAATGTCCGTAACCCCTGCATCAATAGCCCTGTTTATCACGTCAACCCCATAAGTTTTAGTCACTGCTATAAGCCTTACACTTTGTGGCTCTCTGCCACAATTTTCTGCCGTATCTTTAATCTTTTGTTCTACCTCTGCCAGATTTTTTTCAATATACTCCATTATCTCACTACCTTACCGTCATAAAGATTCTTTCCGTTGACAATCAACTCATCATAGAGCTTGACGCTCCGGCTGCCACTGTCAAACTTTTCTGACACTATCGCCCATTTTTTATTATTATACAGGATGTTTGCAGGAACAAAATGAGCCTTATCATTCCTTATTACATATACTCCCGTTTTGCCATCCACAATCCTTATACTCTCCGATGGGATTCTGAACCCTGTATAGCTGTGTTTTATAAGCTCTATCTTAGCTTTTGAAGAAGAATAAATCATGTCCACATATTTGCCGGTAAAAAGTGTTACCGCAACCTTGCCACCGTCCGCAGCACTGACTGCTGAAACCACAGTGTCCACCGTCTCAATTCCTACATCCGAAAACCTGATTTTTACGCTGTCCCCTACATCAATATCCTCCGCCATATCCTCCGGAATAAGCACAGCTACACTCCAGCCAAAGTTATCAACAATTTTCCCTATTTTGTCTCCATTTTCCACCTTGTCAGATGTCTTAACTGATATATTTTTTTTGTCAAGCTCATTAAGATACTCCACAGACACATTTTTCAACGCATCTGTATTCAGAAGTTCTTCCATTCCGTCAATCCTGGCGGTAAACGCCCCCGCCTTAGGGGAATGTACAATAGTTCTTTCTATGTTATGCTGTTTTTCAAGTTCTGCCTTTTTTTTCTTAAGTTCCTGTATCTGAGCAGACTTGTCCTGAGGCTCGATTTCTCCGGAAATTATCCGTCTTTCTTCAATAAGGGTGTTTACCTGTTGTTTTATTTCGCCCACAGTCTCAACCCTGTTTTCAAATCCCAGTTTGGGGACGGTCTTCAGCTTTTGGGCTATGCTCTGTTCAATTTTTGCCGTATCATTGCTGAATACATCACTTGTCAACGAACCGCCGGACAGTTTTTTAATTTCTTCTTCAATTGTTTTGAGCTCATTGCTTACCGCCGGATTAATCTGGCTCTTATAAATATACATAACGGCCTCGCCGACCTTTACACGCTGGTCCTCATCTACCTCGCAATAAAGGTATCCCGAATCAGGTGCGGATATAACCGTCTGTTTTCTGAAAACAAACCCCTCAGTTTCAATTATCTCTTCTTCAGAGCCTGTCCTCACAATCATAGTCTCAAGCCTGTTGCCTGCACTAAGCATCAGATTCACAGCAATACAAAGCAAAAAAGCATATATGAGGAAACTTATAAACCCTCTTCTGCTCCGCTTCTTTTCACGCCGTTTTTGCCTTTCGTTGTTTGACATATCCAAAAACTCCGTTCAGTTTTTCTACCAACTTACATTATACCAGACTTTTGCACAAAAGTAAAACATTTTTCCAAAACTTTTTTCACATCTTCATCTTCTGCCACGCTGACCCAGTGTATGTCCTTGTTCCGCTTGAACCACGTGATCTGTCTCTTGGCATATCTGCGGCTTTCCTGCTTGATTTTTTCCACAGCCTCATCAAATCCACAGTCACCGTCAAGAAATTCCATAAGCTCCTTGTATCCGATTGCCTGCATAGCGGTATGTTCTTTGCTGATTCCCATGCCCCGAAGCCCCTGAACCTCCTCAAGCAAACCTTCTTCAATCATTCTGTCCACCCTGGCATTTATTCTCTCATAAAGGACTTCACGTTCAGTATCAATAGCAAAAATCAAAGCATCATACATTTTTTGCCGCTTTGACTCCATATTCACTTGGGTGAATGTCTTACCTGTTAGCCTGCACACCTCCAACGCTCGTATAACACGCCGCACATTGTTGGGATGTATTTTTTCTGCCGCCTCAGGGTCTTTTTCTTCCAAAAGTTTGTGCACCGCCTCATTACCCTGTTGCCCCGCCAGTCTTTCCATCTCACGCCTAAACTCCTGGTCGCTTCCAAAATCTCCAAACTCTATATTTTCAATAATGCTGTCCATATAAAGTCCGGTACCTCCTGCAAGAACCGGCAGTTTTCCCCTGTCTATGATATCATCAATGCATTCCCGTGCTTTCTCCACAAAATCCGCAACGCTGTAATTTTCACTGGGTTCAACAATATCAATCATATGATGCGGAATCCGCTCCATTTCCTCAATAGATGGCTTTGCTGTTCCCACATCCATGTGCCTGTAAATCTGCATGGAATCACAGGAAACCACCTCACCGTCAAACCGCTCCGCAATTTTCAAAGCAAGGGCTGTCTTTCCTGATGCAGTAGGCCCTGCGATTGCCACAATTTTTTTCAGCATATGTCCTCCTAAACTATCCGTTTGAACAACTTCTCAATCTCACGCTTTGTAAACTTCACCTTTATTGGTCTGCCATGGGGGCAGGTTGTTATCCCTGCACTTTCTAACTCTTCAACATCTTTTACAAGGGCTTCCATCTCAAGAATACTAAGTTTTTTGTTTGCTTTAATTGCATATTTGCAGGAAATAGTGTCCAGAATCCGTTCCTCAAAGCTAAGAATCCCCAAGGGTCTTGAATCGCCCATTCCAGCTATAACTTCAAGAGCCAGAGCCTTTATGTCATCTTCGTCCGAAATAAAGGGCGTCTCATAAACAAGTGCCGAATTTCTGCCAAACTCCTGAATATCAAATCCCATTTTTTCAAAAGTTTCCTTGTTGTCACGAATAATTTGCAATTCCTTGCTGTCAACATCCAGGACAACGGGAGCAAGCAGCCTTTGGCCCGTCACTCCTCTGTCCTCATAATCCTTTTTCAGCTTCTCGAACCGTTTTCTCTCGTGTGCGGCATGCTGGTCTATCAAAAACATTTCGTCTTCACGGCTTGCTATAACATAGGTATCAAAAACCTGACCTGCTATCCTGAATTCTTTTTTCAGATCACCTATAAGTTGCTCATCTGCTATGCCTTCCTTATCCATGTCGGTTTTTTTTGTTTCTGTTTTGTCAACCAGGGTATATTCAAAAATCTTTTCAAAACTATTTTCCGGTTTTGTCTGTCCTCTGTCAAACACAAAATCGCTTATGGACTCTTTAAATGCCGTTCCAGTGCTTTGGGGCATTGTGTTTTTCAGAAACTCTGCAACCATTCCCCTGTCAACTGCTTCACCATGGGAGTTTTCCTGATTTTTCACTGCCGGCTTAAACTGTATTCTGGATTGAAGATTTTCTACAACCTGCTCTTTTGTTTGAGGAATTTCCGGTCTTTGATAGATAGCATTTTTTACACCATGATAAACAATATCATAGATTTCTTTTTCGTTGGCAAACTTGATTTCAGTTTTTGCAGGGTGAACATTAACATCCACAAGTTGCGGAGCAAGCTGTATGTCAAGAACAAAAAACGGAAACTTTCCGGTCATGACAACATTTCTGTATGCTTCCTCAACCACCTTTGACACCACGTGATTTTTTATGTACCTGCCGTTGACAAACAATGTCTGGCGGGCACGGTTGCCTCTGGCAAGTTCTGCCTTGCCTACAACGCCTTTTACAGTAACGCCATGCTCTGTGTGATTGACTTCAAGAACACCCTTTGCGTGTTCAATTCCGTATATATTAAGTATAGCATTTTTAAGCTGTCCGTCACCGGAAGTCGAGAAAATCTCCTTGCCGTCACAGATATATTTGAATGCAATTTCAGGTTTTGAAAGGGCAATCCTGCTCAGCACATCTTCAACATACCCTGCCTCTGTAGAGTCTTTTTTAAGAAACTTCATCCTTGCAGGAACAGATGCAAACAAATTTTCAACCATCATAACAGTCCCCGTATTGCAAGCAATGGTCTCTTTTTGAGAAACAACCCCGTGATTAACCACCACATGTGCACCCTCTGCAGCTTCTCTCTCCTTGGTTATAACTTCTACATCCGAAACCGCACAAATGCTGGCGAGAGCCTCCCCTCGGAATCCCATGGTCTCAATGCTGAACAAATCATCAATTTCCCTCAGCTTGCTGGTGGCATGGCGAACAAAGGCATACTCCACCTCATCATAGGGGATACCCTTTCCGTTATCCTCCACAGAGATATAAGCAATGCCGCCTTTTTTGATTTCAACACAAATTCGGTCTGCCCCTGCGTCAATGGAATTTTCAACCAATTCCTTGACTACCGCCGCAGGTCTCTCGGCAACCTCTCCTGCCGCAATTTTGTCAGCAACAGTCTGAGGCAATACTTTGATTTTCGCCATATCCTTTTCCTCTCAACCCATATTTTAAATATTCTCTGCCTTAGCCTTAATCTCATAAAGTTTAGTAAGCGCCTCCATAGGTGACATATTGTCAAGTGCAAGGCTTTTTATCTCAGCAACAATCTCGTTCTCTTCAAACCCCAAAAGACTAAGCTGGTCATCAAAAATATCCGGCGTTGCCTTTGCTCTCACTGCTGAAACATTAACTCCTGTTTCACCATCACGGATTTCCAATTCTTTGAGTATTTCCTTGGCGCGCTTGGTAACATCTTTTTTAACTCCTGCCAACGCCGCAACTTCAACGCCATAGCTTCCGTCAGCACCGCCACGAATAATCTTTCTAAGGAATGTTATGTCATCTCCATGTTTCTTTACTGCAATGCAGTAATTCTTCACATTTTCAATTCTCTCCTCAAGCTCAGTGAGCTCATGATAATGTGTTGCAAACAAAGTCTTTGCGCCGCATTTTTTCTTGTTGGCAATATACTCAACCACCGCCCAGGCAATGCTGAGTCCGTCATATGTGCTTGTACCCCTGCCAATCTCATCAAGGATAACCAAGCTCTTGTCTGTTGCATTGTCAAGGATGTATGCCACCTCGTTCATTTCAACCATAAAGGTACTCTGTCCCGCAGACAAATCATCTGATGCACCCACACGGGTAAAGATTCTGTCCACAACCCCGATTTCTGCCGATGATGCCGGAACAAAAGACCCCATCTGTGCCATAAGCACAATCAATGCCGTCTGCCTCATGTATGTGGACTTGCCGGCCATGTTGGGCCCTGTAATAATGGCAATCTGGCTGTTGCCGCCGTCAAGAACAGTATCATTAGGTATAAAGGATGAAACTGTCCCTATCTTCTCCACAACGGGATGCCTTCCCTCTTTTACCACAATTCTATCTGACATGTTCATGCTGGGCATAACATATCTGTTTTTCTCTGCAACATACGCCAATGAACACAAAACGTCTATGGTAGCCACCGCATCGGCCGTGACCTGTATTCTTGCCACCTGATCTGCCACTAAATCACGGATTTTGCAGAACATCTCATATTCAATATTTACAATCTGGCTCTCTGCCTCAACAATTTTCTCCTCAACCTCTTTTATTTGTGGGGTTATGTATCTCTCACCGCTTGAAAGTGTCTGTTTTCTCACAAAATAGTCGGGGACTTCATTGGCATTCTGCTTGCTTATCTCAAGATAATATCCAAAAACTCGGTTATATCCCACTTTTATATTTTTGATACCGGTCTTTTCCTTTTCTTCCTCTGCAAAATTACGTATCCACTCAACTCCGTTTTGCATGATTTCACGACGGGAGTCAACCTCATCACTGAAGCCCTGACGAATCAGATTTCCCTCTCTCAACGAGATTGGTGGTTCTGGGTTAATTGCATCCCGGATTACATCCTTGATTTCCCCAAGTTCGTCTATCTGTCCATATATACTCTGCAGCACCCCTGAACCAAACTGCCCCAGTATCCTCTTAATGGCAGGCAGCCTGTCCAAAGAGTCCGCAATAGCCAGCAAATCACGGCAGTTCGCCGTTTTATATGCGGCCTTTGATATAAGTCTTTCTATATCCTGAATACCTTTTAATTCTTCAATGATTTCTTCACGCATAATTGGGTTTGACACCAATTCTCCAACAGCTTTATGCCTATTTTGAATCTTTGCACAGTTGGCAAGAGGCATGGTTATCCACTTTCTCAACATTCTGCTGCCCATGGAAGTCTTGGTCTTGTTCAGCACCGCCAGCAAACTGCCCTTTGCTTTTTTGTCACGCATGGTCTCAAGGAGCTCCAGATTCCTTATGCTATAAAGGTCCAAACCCATAAACTCCTGTTCTTCCACCATCTGCACCTGTCTAAGATTAGAAAGTTCTGTCTTTTGTGTGTCACTCAAAAAGTAAACCAACGCACCAAGGCTGGCTACAGCACAAGGTTTTGCAAAAATCTCCTCCTGTACATTATCCATCTTATCTTTAACATTCTGAGACGCAGTTTCATACTCAAATGCCCAGTTGTAGTAGTTCCTAACCATGCATCCGAACCTGTCAGCAACCATTCCAAGCAAACGAGTGTTGCCGTATGCCTCCTGATTAAAAATAATCTCCGCTGGACTGAATCTGCTGATTTCGTTGAGAATCTGCATTTCAATGTCCTTGCCCGAAAATTCGCTCACGGCAATCTCTCCTGTGGTAATATCCACAAAAGAAACCCCCGCATCCCCATCACAAATGCAAACCGACGCAAGATAATTGTTCTTTGCATCATCAAGAGCGGCAGAATCCATAATCGTTCCCGGTGTAACAACCCTGATTACCTCCCGTTTTACAATACCCTTGGTCTGGGATGGGTCCTCGGTTTGTTCACAGATTGCCACGGTATAACCATTTTCAACCAGTTTTGCTATGTACCCGTCAACCGAATGGAATGGCACTCCGCACATGGGTGCACGCTCCTCCTGACCGCAATCCCTGCCTGTCAGGGTAATCTCCAAAACTTGTGATGCAATCTTGGCATCCTCAAAGAACATCTCATAGAAATCTCCAAGACGATACATAAGGATACTGTCCTTATACTGTTCCTTTATTTCAAAATACTGTCGCATCA
Organism: Clostridia bacterium; assembly: GCA_045532055.1. Classification (GTDB taxonomy): domain Bacteria; phylum Bacillota; class Clostridia; order Monoglobales; family Monoglobaceae; genus SIG440. Next base: position 5,171 of record JAZSFF010000045.1, on the reverse strand, counting down.
TTGGCGTAAATTCAGCCATTTCCGCTCCCCCTAAACTCAAACTTAATGACAACTGCTGCAACTTGAACAGTTGCCGCTGCAACCGCCCTCTGCACTCTCCTGTCCTGTTATAAAATAACTAAGCACCGCATTTGCCTGCTGTACCATATTGTCAAATTCACGGCTTGCCTCTATGTATTCGGCAATCAATTCGTTCTTTACAATCTTCTCAAATTCTGCCTGAACATAGTTTCTGAACTCTTCAAGGTCTTCCTTTGAGGGTTCTTTGCCACGAAGTTTCTCTGTTGCAGCCTTTCTGTTGTCGTTATACTGACGCAGAAGTGCTGTCGCCTCTTCGTTGTTGTTCATTTTTTCTTCTGCCGCCATAGCCCTCAACTTTTCAGGACTGTCTGCAATCAAAGTTCCAAGTTCCTGTGCCTTTTCAATAATCAAGTTTCTCATTTGTCAAATCCTCCAAATCAAATTTATAAAATCTCGCCAAGCAACGACCACGTCTTGACTTCTGTAATCTTTACATCTACCATTTCTCCCACAAGACTGCTGTCACCACGGAAATTCACAATCTTTCCGCCATCGGTTCTTCCGCTCAAAAACTCAGGGTTGGTCTTGCTTTCGCCCTCAACCAGAACCTTTTCAATCCTTCCAAAATATGCATCATTTTTCTTTTTGGATATCTCATTCTGGAACTCAACCATGCGTTCAAAATTCCGGTGTTTCTCTTCTGCCGTGAGGCAATCCTCCATCTCCGCCGCAGGAGTACCCTTTCTTTTTGAATAGATAAATGAAAATATCATGTCGTACTCAACCTGCCGCAGAATATCCATTGTCCCCTCAAAATCCTCATTAGTTTCCCCTGGGAACCCTACAATAACATCACTGGTAAGGACTATATCCGGCATTTTTTCTCTTACCTTGCGTACAATGTCAAGATACTTTTCTCTGTCATAACTGCGGTTCATTTTTTTCAGAATTCTGTCCGAACCACATTGCACAGGCAGATGCAGTTGTTTGCAAATCTTACCCTCACGTGCCATAACCTCAATCAGCTCATCAGATATATCCTTTGGATGGGAGGTCATAAACCTTATCCTCTCAATGCCGTCAATCCGGCACACCTTTTCAAGGAGTCTGGCAAAAGAAATCCCGTTGTCCAAATCATTGCCATAGGAATTCACATTTTGTCCCAACAGCATAACCTCTTTGTATCCTTGTGCCGCAACTCCTTTCACTTCGTTGATAATGTTCTCAACACTTCTGCTCCGTTCTCTGCCACGAACATAAGGAACAATACAGTATGTACAGAAGTTATTACATCCGTACATAATGGGAATTTTTGCAAGGGGAGGCTTGTCCCTCTTTGATGAAATTCCCTCAAAAATTCTGCCCTCACTGTCCTCAATGTCAACTACTCGCTTGTCCATCAACGCATCATCAAGGAACTGTGGAAATTTATAAAGAACATGCGTTCCAAAAACCATATCAACGTGCTTATATTTTTTCTTTATCTGCTCCGCAATGTGTGGTTGCTGAATCATACACCCACATACGCCGATTATCAAGGATGGTTTTTTTGACTTCAGATGCTTAAGTGCTCCAAGATTGCCAAACACCCTAAGCTCCGCATTTTCACGGACAGCACATGTGTTGTAGATTATCAAATCAGCGTCCTTCACATCACCACAAAACCCATAACCCATATCAGCCAGCATCCCACGCAAACGCTCGGAATCATTCTCATTCTGGGCACAGCCATAGGTTTCTACAAAAGCCAGGGGACATCTGTTTGCAGCCACATTTTCATGCCGTATTTTATCTATAAAGTCATGCTGTTTTTCCATTTCACATCTGTCAATTTCCCTCAAACAAAAACACTCCCCTCAATTTTAGCATATATATATTTATTATACTATTTTGCGAGTGTTTTTGCAATAGCTTTAAAAAAATTACTTTTGTTTGGGGTCAAAAATAAGCGCCGCAAGAAACCCAAAGAACACCGATGCAGCAATTCCCCCCGCAGCACCGGTTACGCCCCCCGTGAAAACCCCTAAGAATCCTCTCTCCTCAATACCCTTAAAAACCCCCTTGGCAAGGGTATTTCCAAAACCAATAATAGGAACCGTAGCACCTGCACCACCTATTTCAATTATTTTGTCATAAAGACCAAGCCCGCTGAGGATAACCCCTGCAACAACAAAAGCCACCAGAATTCTGGCAGGCGTCAGCTTGGTTTTGTCAATAAGAATCTGAGCAATAGCACAAAAAGCCCCTCCCACCCAAAACGCATTAAAATATTGCAAAAAATTACCCATATCAATTCTCCCTTTCTGCAGAAATTGCAACAGCATGAGCAACCGACGGGATAGACTCCCCCTGAAGACTTGACGTTGGACTAAGAAGTGCCCCCGTACCCATGAACAGTACATTTCTGACCTTTCCAGCCCTGAACATATCCATAATATATCCGCACAAGGTCGCCGCACCACAACCACAGCCCGATCCCCCTGCATGCATATCCTGTTTCTCAATGTCAAAAATCATACAGCCGCAGTCATCATAGTTCTGCGATAAGTCAAATCCCTGCTCAGCCATCAGGTCAATGGCAATGGACTTGCCCACCACGCCAAGGTCTCCGGACAGTATCAAGTCATAAAACTCAGGGGTTCTGCCCGTATCCTCAAAATGTGTCACCAAAGTATCCACCGCCGCAGGCGCCATGGCCGCCCCCATGTTATTGGCATCCGCAATACCCATATCCACAACCTTGCCCGATGTAAAATGTGTAACATACGGGCCTTTACCATCTTCCGAAAGCACCACCGCCCCCGAGCCGGTAACCGTCCATTGTGCCGTAGGCGTCCTCTGTCCACCATATTCAAGAGGGTTTCTATATTGCCGTTCCGCAGTACAAAAATGACTGGAAGTCACCGCCACCGAATAGTCAGCAAACCCTCCGTCAATGCTCATTGAGGCAAGGCCAATGGTCTCCGCCATGGTAGAGCACGCACCATATACCCCCATAAAAGGTATATCAAACCCCATAAGCCCAAAGGTGGAGCTGATGCATTGATTAAGCAAATCCCCCGCAAAGATATACTTCATGTCCTTGGCATCAATCCTTGCCTTTTCAAGAGCACGCCCCACTGCCGACTTTTGCATTTTGCTTTCCGCCTTTTCCCAACTTGCCTCGCCCCACTCAGCATCCTCCATAAGAATATCAAAATATTGCGCCAAGGGTCCTTGTCCTTCCTTTTGTCCCGCAACTGCCGCTGCAGCCAATATATTTACGGGGTTTCTAAATCGTACCGTTTGCTTTCCAAGTCTCTTCTCCATAAAACCTATCCTTTCTACTTTCCAAGCCCCAGAAGATAATAAATAAGCCCCAAAACAATGGACGCATTTATGCCATAAACCAAAACAGGTCCCGCAATGGTAAACATCTTTGCCGCAACTCCAAGAACATACCCCTCACGTTTAAACTCTATGGCAGGGGATACCACCGCATTGGCAAACCCAGTTATAGGTACCAAAGTCCCCGCCCCGGCAAACTTTGCAAGCTTGTTGTAAAGGTTAAGTCCCGTAAAAAGTGCACCCAAAAAAATCATAGTGATGGGCACCGCTGTCTTGACGCTTTCTTCATTCAGGCCAAAAAAAGTCTTGTAAATCTCGCCTATTCCCTGCCCAATGGTGCAAATCGTCCCTCCAACCAAAAAGGCAATGAGGGTATTTCGCCAGACCTTGCTGTCTAGTGATTTTTTTTGAACATAATTCAAATATTCCTGTTTGGTATAATCCATAAAGTTTCTCTCCTCTTTTTATTTAAGTTATTATTTGTATTTTTTGTATTTATATGCATTAAATAAGAACGCAAAAAAAGCTTCCCCTTGAGGGGAAGCTTTCATCGTCAGGTGACTGATGAGGTGTAAAAACCTGCTTTTCCTTTCTCAGAGAAAGCCCTTTTCTATATCCTATTATAAATTTCATTAAGTCTTTTAAACCGTTTTTTGTCAATGCTGTCAATCTGCTCTTTGGTGGTGCGGTAACACCAGTTGTTTTCCGCCCTGCCAGGGAAGTTGAGGCGGGTATCCGAGCCATAACCCAAGATATCTTGAATTGGGAAAATTACCGTCCCTGCCGAGCTTGCCCAGATTGTGCGGAGCATAGCATTGAGGCCATTGCCCCAATCCTCTGATGTATAACCGCAATACTCAAGCATTTCACATCGGTTTTTCTCATCAAGTTCCCAAAGATAACCAAGAAGGGTATTGTTGTCATGGGTTCCGCTGTATGCAATACAGTTTTCTTTGTAGTTGTGGGGTTTGTGAGTTGAATCCCCACCAAAGAACCCAAACTGGAACACCCTCATGCCCGGAAAGCCGCTTTCTTCAACCAAAGCCTCGACTTCTGGCGTTATAATGCCTAAATCCTCTGCAATTATCAGTTTTTCCCCTGCAGCATCTGCAATCAATTTGAGCACATCCATGCCAGGACCCTTTATCCATTTACCGTTTTTGGCGGTTTTTTCGTCCGCAGACACCGCCCAGAAGGACTCAAAAGCACGAAAATGGTCAATCCGAACCCCGTCAAAAAGTTCAAGGGCAGACTTCACTCTGTCAATCCACCAGCCATATCCGTCAGTTTTCATTCTGTCCCAGTCATAGAGAGGATTGCCCCAAAGCTGTCCATCCTCTGAAAAATAGTCAGGGGGAACACCTGCAACCGAGGTTGGATAACCCTTTTCATCAATCAAAAATAAATCAGGGTTAAAATAAACATCCGCACTGTCAGGAGATACATAAATGGGCATATCTCCAATGAGTTCAACACCTTTCTCATTGGCATATTTTTTTATCTCTTTCCACTGGTTAAAGAACTCATATTGAATAAACTTCCATCCAAAAAGTGTGTCAGCATCAATATCCGATACAGGCCATTCCTGCCATGCCTTTTGGTCATTGGAATTTTTCATTGTCATAAACTTGCAAAAATTCTCTATGTAAGGTCTTTGTGATATAAATTCTTCAATCTCGCCCTTGTCAGCCACCCGTCTTGATGCTGACATAAGCAGAGAAATGCGTTCCTCCCTAAGCCTTTCAAACTCGCAAAGATAGGGCGTACTTTGTTTTGCCAAATCCAGTTCTTCCTTTGTTATCAATCCTTTTTCAAAAAGCGTT
>JAZSFF010000013.1:0-1812 GCA_045532055.1 Clostridia bacterium | reverse complement strand
CCACAAGCATAACGGTTGTAGCTGAAGAACTTTGAATTACAGCAGTAACGATGAAACCTAACAAAAAGCCTAAAATTCTCGTTGAGGTAAGCCTTGCAAGGATTGATTCCAGTTTGCCGCCGGCAAGCTTTTTAAGTCCGTTACCCATCAAGTCCATTCCGTAAAGGAAGAATGCAAGACCGCCGATGAGGGCTAAAATTGAAAAAATATCCATAGTTAAATTCTCCTTTATTTTGAATATGTATAAAAAAAGATAGTATTTTCAAAGATAATGGTATATATAAATTGCAGCTTTTACCCAATATACGATAACATAAAGTGCTTGAAAAGTAAGGTTTTTTGCGTTGAAAATTTCCTTTTGCTTGACTGAAAATAGGGCTTGGGGTATAATAAAAAAAGATTTATTTGAAAATATTTTGTGTCGAAGGGCTGTTAAATATGAAAATAATTGAAACTTTAATAGATTTGACAAAACAAACTGGAATATCAGGCTTTGAAAAGGAGTTTGCGGAAACCGTTTGTGAAAAGCTGAAGAAATATTGTGATGATATAAAGATAACCAAAACAGGTAATGTTGTGGGTGAAATAAAATCGAAGATTGAAAATGCACCGACTATAATGCTGGAGGCACATCTTGACAGAATAGGCTTGATTGTAAAATCTGTAGACGAAAACGGATTTGTTGGATTTGATACTCTGGGTGGAGTAGATGAGCGAATTTTGCCTGCTGCTGAAGTATATATTCTGGGCAAGGATAAAGTTTTTGGAATAGTGGGTGCGAAACCCCCTCACCTTATGAGTAAACAAGAGGTTGATGAGGGTCTGAAAATTAAGGATATGCTTATTGATACAGGCCTTTCAGGTGATGATTTAAAGGAGCTGGTTAGTGTTGGTGACCCAATTTTGCTCAGGTCAGAGTTTGTAGAATTATCAGAAAACCGTGTCTCATCTGCTGCACTTGACAACAGAGCGGGCATGACGGTGGTTTTCGATTGCCTTGAAAAAATAAAGGACAAAGATTTATTTTGTAATTTGCAAATTGCCTTTGCTAAAGGTGAAGAACTTGGACTGCAGGGAGCAAATACTATAATTGGCGAAAACAAACCTGATCTTGCGGTTGTTTTGGATGTAACTTATGGAAGGACTCCGGATGCCAGTGAAAATGGTACATTTCCTCTGGGATGCGGTGCGGTGATTTGCCGTGGTCCAAATCTTCATTATGAAATGACGAAAAAGGTTATTGAAGTGGCAAAGACTAAAGGTATTCCATATGAGATTGAGGTGGCATCAGGTAGTTCAGGAACAAACGCCTGGGCAATTCAGGTGTCAGGGGGCGGTGTACCTTGCATTTTGATTTCCATCCCGCTTAGGTATATGCATACAACCGTTGAAACTGTTGATATGCGGGACATAGAGAATGTATCAAAGCTCCTTGTTGAAATCGTTTCAGGAGGTGGGGTTATTGCTTAAAAGACTGACAGAAGCCTTTGGCGTTTCAGGATTCGAGAATGATGTGCGTGATATAATATTGGAAGAAATACGGAAGCATTGCCTAGAGTTCAGAGTTGACTCAATGGGCAACCTTGTGGTATTCAAGAAATCAACAAAACAAAATGCAAAAACTGTTTTGCTTTCTGCTCATATGGACGAAGTTGGGTTTATTGTTACGGATATCACCGATGAGGGTTATCTCAAGTTTGATTCAGTTGGCGGAATTGATTCAAGAATCCTTATCTCAAAAAGAGTGACAGTGAATGGTCACAAGGGTATTATCGGCTTAAAACCCATACACCTCACAACCAAGGAAGAACG
>JAZSFF010000015.1:0-1982 GCA_045532055.1 Clostridia bacterium | reverse complement strand
GATATGACGGGAATTCCTGAAAATTTGAGAGTGACAAAAAGCGGTAACGGCGTTGCGATATCAATTCTTGACTCTGCCAGCAAGGCAAATAATGATATGGTGAAAATGTTGGTAAATTCTGCAGAAAGACGGGGGATAAAGTATCAGTTCAAGGCATCAACTGCAGGTGGCAACGATGCAGGGGCAATTCATATCGCAAACGGCGGAACAAAGACCGCAACAGTTTCGGTGCCATGCCGTTATATCCATTCACCTGTGTGTGTGATGAATAAAGACGATTTTGAGTCTTGCAAAGATATTGTCTGTGCGTTTTTGACCGACTGAGGAAAGGAGATGACAGAGAATGATTGAAGATTTAGTGGAAATTTTCTCGCCATCGGGATGCGAAGAACAGATAATTAAATATTTGATCAAACAATTATCAGATGTATGCGACGAAATAAAAAAAGATAACTTCGGCAACCTGATTGCAACCCGCAAAGGCAGCGGGAAAAATTTGTGCTTTGAATGTGGAATGGACAGCCGTGGCGTTATGGTTGTGGCAAAGAATGATGGAAAGGTCCACTTTGCTGCAGTTGGTGATATAAAGCCTGAAGTTATTGCTGATAGAAAAATCATATTTGCCGATGGCAGTGGCGGTAAAGTAAAGTACGACGGCGAAAATATAAAGGATGCAAAAATTTCAGATTTATATATCGAAACAGATTCCAAAGATGTGAACATAGGCGACTTTGGTGTAATTAAAGCAGATTTTAATGAAGATGCGGATTCATTTTCAGCCTATGGATTGAATGAACGTATAGGTGTTGCAGCGGTTTGCCAAGCGGCAAGACAACTGGATAAAGATTGTGGGTTCACCATTTTATTTTCTGCCCAAAAACGCCTTGGGGGCAGGGGCATCCGTGCATTTTTTGGTGCAAAAACCTTTGATACAGTTATAACTGTTGACGGGTGCAAGGAGAAATGCGACGGCGGCGGTTTGCTGATTGTTAAAGATTCCAAGGCGGTTGCTCCCAGAGAGTTAAGAAACAAGGTGGAGGATGTTATAGCAGAAAATAATATTCACATAACCCCTGCGGTAAGTGAGACCAATTTCTTTATGGAAACCATAAGCATATCAGGAAAGGGAAACCATTGTATAGGTATAGGTGTTCCGGTGCAGGGCGAAGATAAGGAAAAACAGAGTGTGAAAAAAGCAGACTTTGATGCTGTTGTGGAGTTCCTTGTGCAAACAGCATCAAACATACAGTAAAGGTGGGTTACAAAAGATGTTTATAAATCAGATTTCGGTGTTCATAGATACCAAGCCAGGCAATCTGGCAAAGATTACAGGACTTTTGAAAGAAGGAAAAATAGATATAAGAGCGTTCAACATTGGCGATACAACCGAGTTTGGCATACTCAGACTGATTGTCAGAGAACCTGAACGTGGTGTTGCCATATTGAGAGATGCGGGATTTACAGCACAGCTCAATCAGGTTCTGGTTGCGGTTATGCAGGACAAAATTGGTTCCTTTGATGAAATTGTGAGGTATCTTGCTGAGGAAAACATCGATATAAAGTATCTTTATTCTTTCATTGGTGAGGTGGCGGCAACGGGCAGAGTTGCCATTTGCACGGATGATATGAAAGCGGCGGCGGAAGTGCTAAAAAATAAGGGCGTACAAATCTCTGCCCCTGATGAAATGTAGGTGATTTTTATGGAAAAGAAACAGTGTGTTTTGTATGACGGTAAAATTTGTGACAACTGCGGCGAGTGCAATATGTGCGACCTTGACCCAAAGAAAGTTTGCGATAGCTGCGGCGCGTGTCTTGATATGGATGATGATTACAACACCATTGATGTGGATTTGACTCTTTAGGAGTCCGATGACCCGGAGTTGCTCAGCTTTGAGGAGTTGTTCCCCGACGAAGCCTTTGGTGGCGACAGAAATTGGGACGATGAGGACGACGAGGAATATTACGACGATTTCGACGACCAA
>JAZSFF010000010.1:0-1908 GCA_045532055.1 Clostridia bacterium | reverse complement strand
TAATAAGAAGGTTTGGCGGATATCCGGAGGGAGTTTCATTTTCTATACTCCTTATGAATATTGCAACACCTCTTATTGAAACAGCTACACGTCCCAAAACTTTCGGCAGAGGAGGACGAGCAAAATGATAAAACCAAAAGAAATATTAAGAGTAGGCTTAATTCTTTTTGTAATTACGGCAATTTCTGCCCTGCTTCTTGCCTTTGCAAATGATATTACAGCACCCATAATTGAACAAAATGCAAAAATTAAGACAGAAAACTCAATGAAGCTTCTTATTCCCGAAGCAGACGAGTTTGAACAAAAGGAAAACTTATACCTTGCCAAAGCAGGCGGCGAGCTTGTGGGCGTTTGCGTTATTTCCGAGGGTCTTGGATATGGCGGAACGGTTCAGGTTATGGTTGGTGTAGACAAAGAGGGCAAGGTGGCAGGCATAGATATACTTTCCCACAGCGAAACACCGGGGCTTGGTGCAAATGCAGACAAGCCGGACTTTACAAACCAGTTTACAGCTAAAACAGGGAATATTAAGGTTGCCAAAACAGGCGGAGAAAATGAAATTCAGGCAATTTCCGGCGCTACGGTTACCTCAAACGCAGTTACAAAAGCGGTTAATGATGCCCTTGCAGCTGCCGGCGAGGTGCTTGGAACAGCGACCCAGGTAGATGCAATCTCCGGTGCAACGAAAAAACACGAAAATTGAAAGGAGTGTCCGAATGAAAGGCATTGAAATTGTAAAAAACGGACTTTTCAAGGAAAACCCAACATTTGTACAGCTCCTTGGAATGTGTCCAACCCTTGCTGTTACAACCTCACTTCAAAACGGACTTGGAATGGGGCTTTCAGCAACAGCGGTTTTGATTGCGTCAAATGTGATAATTTCACTTCTCAGGAAATTTATCCCTGACAAAATCAGAATTGCGGCGTATATTGTAATTATTGCAACGGCGGTAACACTTATTGAAATGCTTCTTAATGCATACGTTCCCGACCTTGCCTCATCTCTTGGAATATTTATTCCTCTTATTGTTGTTAACTGTATAATTCTTGCCCGCGCAGAGTCCTTTGCCTCAAAGAACTCTGTAGGAAAATCCGCCCTTGACGGACTTGGAATGGGGCTTGGATTTACAGGCGCACTTTGTATAATCTCTGCAATAAGGGAGTTCTTTGGTGCCGGCACAATATGGGGATTTGAAATTTACGGCGGCGTAATAGAGCCTGCGGCAATTGTAACTCTTGCCCCCGGCGGATTTATTGTTCTTGGACTGATAGTTGGAGCAATAAACAAAATTACAGGAAAGGAGTAAGCAGATATGGTACAGGAAATAATTTCAATTTTAATTGCTGCGCTCCTTACAGAAAACTTTGTAATGGTCAAGTTCTACGGCATTTGCCCATTTCTTGGAGTTTCCAAAAAGGTAGAAACTGCCACAGGTATGGGTATGGCAGTTACCTTTGTTATGGCAATTGCCTCCATGTTTACATGGGCAGTAAACCACTTTTTACTCCGTCCCTACAACATGGAATATTTGCAGACAATAGCATTTATTTTAATTATTGCAGGACTTGTCCAGTTTGTAGAAATGTTTGTAAAAAAATCTTTACCTGCACTTTATAACGCACTTGGAATTTATCTTCCGCTTATTACAACAAACTGTGCGGTGCTTGGTGTAACACTTCTTAACGTGCAAAAGAATTACGGCTTTTTGCTGTCTACCTTAAATGGTACTTTTGCGGCGCTTGGATTTACACTTGCAATTATTCTTATGGCAGGTATTCGTGAGAAACTTGATGAAGAAGCAGTGGCAAAATCCTTCAGAGGCTTCCCCATAACCCTTATTACAGCGGGTCTTATGGCAATTGCCTTTATGGGATTTTCAGGATTTAAGATATAAGGAGAACAAATTA
>JAZSFF010000060.1:0-2685 GCA_045532055.1 Clostridia bacterium | reverse complement strand
AATTTATACTGCTTCCCATCTTTTATAAAATGAGTTCCGCATTGCCGAAATTCAAAATGTACATCCTTTTTCACGCATTGCTCCCGGATGTCCAACACCCAATCATAATCAAGCGGGCGTGCATAGTAGTCTGATTCACCGCCAACCACAACCAATTCGATATCGTCCAAATACTTTTCCATATCAACCTTTTCAAGCAACGGTTGTGCGGTGATACATTTATGCTTGATTGGTAATGATTGAAATACAGATAATTTTTTATCTGCATTTTTCTGATTTTCAATGGTACAACACACAACTACATTATCGTATCCTTCTGCCCAATCCTCCGGGATGCAGTCCATAAAACGATCAATCCGTTTCGTTAGAAACAGAAATGTACAATCCTGTCTCTCCCGTATCATCGACCAACACTCTCCTCGCCACGCATCCGCTTCTTCAATCAAAAAATCAGTAGAAAAGCAAAGATATACCGTTCCGGCTTTCAGTTTGTAACTGCCATTTTTCAATTTTTCGATTGGCTTATAAAAATCTTTTGTTTTTACAATATCATTTGTGTTGACACCTCGTTTTGCATCACCTTTATGAATATAGCAATGCAGGCACCCATCGCTACATTTTTTACAGCCTCGCCAAGGATTCCACATGGACATAATAAACACCCCGTTAGCTTCAAATTCATCTCTCAGTAATTTTTGCGTGCCTCAGAAAAAGCTTATCTTACATAACCTTTTTTTCGTGCATAATCTCCAATGATAAAAGCCGCTGCTAATATCAACAGAATAAATACCGACAATACATCCCAAACATCAATCGCAGGTTCGCCGATCATTTTTGATAGTGTAATATTTATCAAAAATGTAAACGGGATTGCAAACAAAAATGTAATTCCTGTTGCCAACAATTTTCGTTCCTTAAGCCGATAATACAAAATATAAATTATCCACAGAAATACAAATGTAATAATTGACATGATTGCACCAATGCTGAATACCTCATTGACTTTTATCAAAATACTTAATATGTACATAAATGGTATAATAAGAATACTAATGGCAACCATTGCTACCAAAACACCTTTTTTCCCTAACAATATAACAGGAAAAGATGCTATCCATGTAACCAAAACAGAACTAAGCACAATAAGTGACCATGTCAGTGATCCCGAAATAGCAATATCGCATATACAGCATACTAGAATGGCTATAACCATGGTAATTGTATATATTGTTGATATCACGGCATTCTTATTCATGTTATTCTCATCTTTTCGTTTCAATTCGATGAGATTTTCGTTAACTTTTTCTTCGTAATTATTCATTTCTATCCTCTCCCCACTTAATAGTTCATTGACCGTAACACCTAAAATATTGCAAAGCTCCAACATAATAGATGTATCAGGCATACCTTTTCCTGTCTCCCATTTAGAAACAGCTCTGTCTGTGATGTTTAACTTTTCTGCTAATTGTGCTTGTGTCAGGCCTTTTTCTTTTCTGCAACTAGCAATAAACTTTCCTGTATCAATTTGATTCATTACAATATGCCTCCTTTCGTGCTACACTTTACAATCTTTATCAGTTCTTGTACACAAACTATAAGTGGAATTATCAAACTCAACCATTGGTTGGGAGAGGTGTTGTGTTTGATAAATTCAGATTCATCTCTCTGTATTACTGAAATTTCACGCTTTTCTTGCAACTACAATAGGTTGATAGAAACCTGTTTCTTCGGGGAACATCCACACCACTTCGCCGCATCCATTTTCTTTAAGTAAGTCTGTCATTTCCTCTCTACGAGTAGCTCTGTATTCGCATTCAAATTTGCTTACTTGCAAGGCATCCTTATCGTCAACGATATACTGGATTAACCTATAGTTATCACCTTCCCATGACCAAGTCTGAAAAGATACTCGCTGTCCCTTTGCAGTCTTGTGAATATATGGCGGAGAGTAAGGTGGCTTATCCATAAGCAGAGCATCGTAATCCCGAATGCTGGCAACAAAAATACCACCACTCTTAATTTGATTTACGATACTCCTAATAGCAGATGCTAAATCATTGCTGGTAAGCATATGAGGCAAAGCATTGTCCATAGCAATCACAATGTCAAACCGTTCAACAAATGTATCCGACAACGCACAAAAATTAGCTTGTTCAAAACGAACTTCTACATTATTCTTTTTTGCTCGTTCCTTTGCTTCTGAGATTTCTCCCTCACTAATGTCCGAACCCGTTACATTGTAGCCAATAGCAGCAAGACCGATTGCCTGTGTGCCGATGCCACAGGCACAGTCAAGAATATTTGCAGTTTTATCAAAACCATTGCTTACAAAGATTTTATCCAAAATTACAGCTTGTTCCTGTGTGGTAGCTTGCCAATCAAGAAACAGTTTATCGTATTGAGAAGCAAGATTATCATAAAAAGTTTGGGTGATGCTCATATTATTATCTCCTTGTCAAATTCAAATTCTTGCATGCTTTCAATCTCTCCACAAGACTGAAATTTTACAAATCATTTGTTTCAGTAAAATTTGCTGTTAACTTTGAAAGCAAATCTCCCATTTTTGTCGGTAACAAATAACAGCCCAGAGTTTGCATCTTCTGGTTAAAGTTGTGACATATAATAAACCTCTTGGAATTTATATGCTTTGCAAGTCCGTAACCAACTTTTTCAGGTAATGCCTTG
>JAZSFF010000061.1:0-1806 GCA_045532055.1 Clostridia bacterium | reverse complement strand
TGTAAGACTTGGTGGAAGCGAAGGCGAGTATACGCTTAAAGCGAGTGCAGGAAATCCCAGTGGAAATGCACATGGATACGTTGTAGCCAGTCTGGTTTCTGGAGGAGCAGGATTATATGCTTCTGAAAACAACGAAAACGGAGGAGTGGATTATCGGGTGCTCTGGGGCTCAGTATATAAGCAGTATGATGGGGAAAGACTTATTGCTTCTAAGGAAATTTTGAATGGATGGGATGGTACAGGAGAAAGACCTACAGTTACCCCCAATGAGTTCAACATGAAGAAAGAATGGTTTACTAATGCTAAAATATACAAGTATACCCCAAGCAATAAAACGCCTATAGAAGATATTACCAGCGATGGATATGAATCTGTTTTAGAGGGTTTGTTGCATTATAACGATGCGGGTGATACCATAAGTAGACCAAGTGAAATATTTGTTCATATGTCAAATGCAGAAAGTGTTAAGATGCTGGTTATTATTGAGAGATAATAACAACCTAAACAGAAAGGTCACACGGATATGCCGTGTGACCTTTTTTTCATATTAAAACAGTCCACACGATATTGTGTGGACTGTTTATGTTTTAGTCTTTCATAAGTGTAACAAGCACTGCCTTTTGTGCATGGAGGCGGTTCTCCGCTTCGTCAAAGATTTCGTTTGCATGTGCTTCAAAAACCTCTGCGGTGATTTCCTCGCCGCGGTGAGCAGGCAGACAATGAAGAACCATTGCGTCATTCTTTGCCACTTTCATAAGTTCAGCGTTTATCTGGTAGCCCTCAAATATCTTTTTGCGGTCTGCAATCTCAGATTCCTGACCCATTGATGCCCATACGTCTGTAACAAGAATGTCTGCGTCCTTTGCGGCCTCAACAACTGAGTCGGTGCACAAAAATTCGCCGTTTTCAGATGCCCATTTCATAAGTTCGGCATCAGGTTCATAACCTTTGGGACATGCAATTGCAAAGCTGAGACCCATTTTGATTGCACCTACAAGCAAGGAGTTTGCCATGTTGTTGCCGTCACCGATAAAGCACATCTTCAGGTTTTTAAAGCTGCCTTTATGCTCACGAATGGTCATCAAGTCTGCCAATACCTGACAGGGATGACAGTAGTCGGTAAGACCGTTTATAATGGGGATTGAGCCGTATTTTGCCAAATCTTCAACTTCTTTTTGCTGGAATGTACGAATCATAATTCCGTCAAGGTATCTGGAGAGAACTCTTGCAGTGTCTTCCACAGGTTCGCCTCTGCCTATCTGCAAATCGTTTGAACTCAAAAAGAGGGGATATCCGCCAAGATCATACATACCCACTTCAAATGATACACGAGTACGGGTTGAAGATTTTTCAAAAATCATTCCCAAAGTCTTGCCCTCAAGATATCTGTGGGGGATACCATTTTTCTTGTCGTATTTAAGTTGGTCTGCCAAATCCAGGATATCTGTGATTTCCTGAGTGGACAGGTCTGAAAGTTTAAGCAAATGTTTCATTTTTCAAATTCCTTTCTTTATATTAAAGTGATTCAATTACTGATTTTAAGATATCAATACCCTTGTCAAGCTCTTCGCGGTTGATGTTCAGGGGCGGAAGAAGTCTGACTTTATCTTTTGCAGTAAGAACCAGAAGCCCATTTTCCAGACATTTTTGCAATATTTCTTTAGCGTCTTTGTCTGTTTTTATTCCCAACATATAACCCATGCCGCATACCTCTAATACGCCCTTTATCTCTTTAAGGCGTGAAATCAGATAATTGCTGTTTTGGGTTACAGATTCAAGAAAAGCATCATCCAGACGGCTTAGAAC
>JAZSFF010000026.1:0-92466 GCA_045532055.1 Clostridia bacterium | reverse complement strand
CATGAAGTATAAACATTATTCACCAAAGGCTCAGGTGTATATCCTGAAAGGTGATATGAACAGCATATCAGAGTTTTTGGAAAAACGATGTGCGTTTGGAAAGATTGCTGTACTGGCGTTTGATGAAATGAGGGATATGCTGCCGGATGGAGTTGAGTTTTTGTCATTGGGCAGCAAGGATAATCCTCAGGATGCGGCACAAAGACTGTTTGACTGTCTGCGTGAATGTGATGTTTTGGGTGTTAAAGAGGCATATGCACCAGAAATTCCCGACGATGGATTGTGGCGTGCAGTTAAAAACCGCTTATACAAGGCGGCGGCAAAAAGATTGATTGATGCAAAGACGGCAAAGTCAGTTCTGTTTGTTTGCACAGGTAATACCTGCAGAAGTCCAATGGCAGAGGGAATATTCAATATCTTGGGCAAAAACGGCGTTGCGGCATCTGCCGGACTTTGCGTAACATCGGCGATGGGGGCAGAACAAAAGGCTATTGATGCGGTAAGACGCTGGGGAATTGATATTTCAAACCATAATCCTCAGCAGACAACCACGAGTATGTTTGAATGTGCAGATATTGTTATTACAATGACAACCAAGCACAAATGGGTTTTACCTGATGATGAAAAGGTATGCACACTTAAAGAGCTTGCCGGAGAATATGGCGATGTGGCTGACCCTTATGGCGGAAGCCAGGAGATTTATGAAAAATGTGCAGATGAACTAAAAAGTTTGATTGAGAAGATAGATTTATGATAAATTATGTACCCATGACAAGTCAGCATATTGCGGATTTGGTGAAAATTGAAGAGGAGTGCTTTAACTCAGGCTTTGCAGAAGCAACTTTCCAAAAGGAACTGGATAACAAGATTGCATTTTATATAGTTGCAGAGCATGATGGTATGGCGGTTGGCTATGCCGGACTTTGGAATATGTGCCAGAGTGCAGATATAATGAATGTAGGGGTGAGTCCTGATTTCAGGAGGCAAGGAATTGCAGAGAGAATGATTGCAGAACTTGAAAAGTTCTGCCGAAACTCGGGAATTTTTGAAATCAATCTTGAGGTAAGGGTGAGCAACACACCGGCGAGACAGCTCTATGAAAAAATGGGTTTTTGTGAAATCGGTATCCGAAAAGGGTACTATGACGGAAAAGAAGACGGAGTTTTTATGAAAAAGGTTATTGCGGAGGAGTAGAGACTTATGAAGATACTTGCTATTGAAAGTTCCTGTGACGAAACAGCGGCAGCCGTGGTGGAAGACGGACAGAAGGTTCTTTCAAACGTAATAAATACACAGATTGAACTGCACAAAACCTTTGGCGGCGTTGTTCCCGAGGTTGCATCACGCAAGCATATAGAGAATATAAGTGATGTGGTGGACAAGGCTCTTGCGGATTGTGACATGACTCTTTCAGAGGTTGATGCTGTTGCGGTGACTTATGGACCGGGACTTGTTGGGGCATTGCTTGTGGGGGTATCTACCGCCAAGGCACTCAGCTTTGTGTCAAAAAAACCTCTTATTCCGGTACATCATATAAAGGGGCACATATGTGCCAACTATATTGAACACAAGGATTTCAAGCCACCCTTTATATGCCTTGTGGCATCGGGCGGACACAGTCATATTGTTTATGTAAAGGATTTTGCAACATATGAAGTTCTGGCAAAAACAAACGACGATGCGGCAGGCGAGGCATTTGACAAGGTTGCAAGAGTTCTTGGACTTGGATATCCCGGTGGTCCTGCAATTTCAGAATGTGCAAAACAGGGTAACGTGTCAGCAATAAAGTTCCCCAGAGTGAATATGGGTGATGACGGGTTTGACTTCAGCTTTAGCGGCGTCAAGACTGCGGTTATCAACTATATCCACAATGCAGAGCAAAAAGGGGAAACAATAAACAAAGCGGATGTGGCAGCATCTTTTCAGGAGGCGGTTACTGATGTGTTGAGCCGACACCTGATTGAATGCGCGAAGAAGTATGGCGTAGAAAGAATAGCTTTGGCAGGCGGCGTTGCCGCAAACAAGGCGTTGAGAGAACGGGTGGAGGCACTGGCAGAGGAAAATGGTATGGATTTTGCCTTTCCGTCAATGCCACTCTGCACAGATAATGCAGCAATGATAGGTTGTGCTGCATACTATGAATACAAAAATGGCAAAGTTGCAGACATGTCACTTAACGCCGTTGCAAATTTGCCACTTCAGGAAGATTGAGATTTAAAATAAGTTTTGAAAGATTTCCACAATACGGAATCTGACCTCAACTGGAACAGAATCGGTTTGTGTTATCAAGGTATAATCTTCAGATGAGAGATTGTCTTTAAGCTGATTTTTGGTGGAATCTGTGGCAACAACACCTTCTGTAAAACAAAGGGGAGGATACATGACGCACCACCAGTTCTCTCCGGCAGCTTTGCCAATCTCAATTCTGACAGCGTTATATTTGCCCGATGGCAAGGCAATGTCGCCATATACTTTGGTGGGGAAAGGATATTCACCAACAGAAACTTTGACAGGATAGTCGAATCCCGAGTTGTGGATTTCGTCTTCGGCAATCTTCTGTATAAGGGCAGAGTTTGACCTTGCCACAGAAAGTGCATCTGTGGCGGACCTTGAGGTGCCAAGTATACCAGATGCCTCAGCAAGAATTCTGTCACGAACCTTTAGTTTAAGGTTTTGGTCGCGGTCCGAATTGCTGTTTGCTATAATATGAAGTCTGACAACAGCGTTTGCAATATTTGAGCCTGTGGATTTTGCATAGGACATCAAAAATGAGAATAAAAGTGTTAATGTAAGCATCAGAGCAAAAAAACGCGGTTTGTTTATGTAATGCATAATGTTACCATCCTCTTGAAAAATGTTTGTGAGGAAAGTGTTACCAAATAAAAAGTAGTTTATACATATTGATTTTTTTGTTTTGGTGCGTTAAAATTATTTGATATAAAGGGATGATTTTTTATGGAAAAGATTAATGTATGTGTTTTATTTGGCGGAGTTTCAAGTGAACACAGCGTATCCGAGGTTTCGGCTTCGGCAGTTCTTGAAAATATTGACAGAGAAAAGTATGAGGTTTTCCCTGTGGGTATAACTGCCGACGGCAAATGGCTGTTTTATGATGGCGATATTGACAGTATTCGCAATCACATGTGGGAAAATGGCAATACAACACCTGCAATTATCTCGCCTGACGCTACAGAAAAGGCATTGTTAAAGTTTACAGATAAGGGCGTAGAGAGGATTAAGATAGATGTGGTATATCCTGTTCTCCACGGCAAAAACGGCGAGGACGGAACAATTCAGGGCCTTTGCACTCTTGCGGGTATCCCCTATGTGGGCAGTGGTATTGTGGGCAGTGCGGCTTGTATGGACAAGTGCATTGCAAAGATTTTATTCCAAAAAGCAGGTATTCCCCAGGCTGACTGGGTTGAAATAAAGATGGATGATGAGATTAATTATGATTTAATCGAAGAAAAGCTTGGATATCCTTGCTTTATAAAGCCGTCATCTGCAGGTTCATCTGTGGGTGTTACAAAAGCGATAAACCGGACTGAACTTGCTGACGGAATCAAGCTTGCACTCCAGCATGACTACAAAGTTTTGATTGAGGAAGCAATAGATGCCCGGGAAGTTGAGTGTGGTGTCATGGGCAATCTGCAACCTGAAACAGCAGATGTGCTGGGCGAAATCATGCCGGCAAAAGAGTTCTATGATTTTGAGGCAAAGTATGAGGATGCATCTTCAAAAATTATCATTCCTGCAAATGTTGATGACAGTACAGAAAAACAGATAAAAGATTATGCAATCCGTGCTTATAAAATCTGTGAATGCAGAGGTCATTCAAGAGTGGACTTTTTTATTGACAAACGAGACGGCAGAATTGTGCTTAACGAAATCAATACCATTCCGGGATTTACTCCGATTAGTATGTATCCCAAAGTATGGGAACATTCAGGCGTGCCGATGAAAGAATTAATCAGCAAACACATTGACCTTGCTTTGTCAAGAAAGGATTAATAAAAATGGATAACAGACCTATTGGTGTTTTTGATTCGGGCCTTGGCGGGCTTACCTGTGTCAGAGAAATTATGAAAATAATGCCTGACGAAGACGTTATTTATTTTGGAGATACAGGCAGAGTGCCATATGGTACACGAAGCAGAGATACTTTGCTCAAATATGTAAGGCAGGATATAAGATTTCTGGAGCAGTTTGATATCAAAATGATAATAATTGCCTGCGGTACTGCCAGCAGTGCGGCGTTACCTGTTGTTGACGATGAGTTTGAGTCGGATATAATAGGGGTTGTAAAACCTGCGGCAAAGATGGCTGTTGAGGCGACAAAGAACAAACGAATAGGCGTTCTTGGAACATCAGGAACAGTAAAAAGCGGCAAGTATTCTGAATATATAAAGGAAATTTGTCCTGACGCAGAGGTTTTTCAAAAGGCGTGTCCTATGTTTGTGCCCCTTGTTGAAAATGGTTATGCCGAAAGTCAGGTTACAAAAATAATCGCTGAGGATTATTTGAAAGAGATAAAAGAACAGAGTATTGATACCTTGATTTTAGGTTGTACCCACTATCCTTTGATTAAAGATGTTATAGGCGAGGTTATGGGTGAGGGTGTCACCCTCATTGATTCAGGTGCAGCGGCGGCAGACTGGGCATATGAGCAGTTGAAAGCCAAGGATATGCTGAATGGGGTCACAAAGAAAAGTGCGGAGTATAAATATTTCGTAAGTGATGCAACGGATGATTTTGCAACATTGGGCAGTATGTTTTTGAGCAGACAAATAAACGAAGATGTAGAAAAAGTGGACATAGAAAAGTACTAAAAAAGATTTGGGTGACATAGATGGAAAACAATGCAATGATTTATCTTAAGACCCTGCAGAATATTGAGGGCAATGATGAATTAAATGAAATAGAGCTTCAGACCAAGGGCAGGTTCGCAAGAAAAGACGATAAGTTTTATATTATTTATGAAGAAAGCGAACTGACTGGGTTTGAGGATACAACTACGACAATAAAGGTTTCGGACGACATGGTGTCAATGACCAGAAAGGGAAAGTTCAACAGCAGAATGGTTTTTAAGCTTGGTGAAAAATGTCTGTGCAATTATTCAACCCCTTATGGTGTTATTCCCGTGGGAGTTAATCCCATCTCGGTGGAAAACAATCTCAACACAGAGGGCGGAAACCTTGATATAGAATATATCCTTGACATAGACAATCAGGATTATATAACAAACCGATTAAAATTGACTGTTACCACAACAGTTTCTTAAAAACAGAGGAAAAATTTGTGCCGCAAAGCGGTTATGGAATGGAGATATATATGAGTATTATAGAAAATTCAAAGAAAAAAATCGGACAGGCTGTGGAAACAGCGTTTGGAAAAGCAGTAGAGGCAGGAGTATTTGTGATTTCTGAAGGTACAAACGTTGCGGACAAAATTCAGCTTGAAGTGCCAAAGGATGAGCAACATGGTGACTTTGCCTGCAACATTGCTATGCTGCTTGCAAAGGAATTGCGTATGCCCCCCAGAAAGATTGCTGAAGCAATAGCCGCAAATATTGAAATCGGCGGGGAAATTGAGAGAGTTGAGGTTGCAGGGGCAGGATTTATCAACTTTTATTTGTCAAACCAAAGACTTTATGATGTAATCCGTGAGATTGAGGAAAAAGGCAGTGACTACGGCAAAATTCAGGTTGGCAAGGGCAAAAAGGTTATGGTTGAATTTGTAAGTGCCAATCCCACAGGCCCTATGCATATGGGCAATGCCCGTGGCGGTGCCTTGGGTGACTGCATGGCAAGTGTTCTTGAATATGCAGGATATGATGTTACACGTGAATTCTATGTAAATGATGCAGGCAACCAGATTGAGAAGTTTGGCAAGTCACTGGAGGCACGTTATATTCAGCAGCTCAAAGGTGAGGATGCTGTTGAGTTCCCCGAAGATGGTTATCACGGCGATGATATTACAGAGCACGCAAAGGCGTTTATCGAAATAGAGGGGGACAAGTTTTTAGAAACCACATCAGAGGAAAGAAAGGCTGCTCTGGTGGCATATGCCCTCGAAAAGAACGTGGCGTCTTTGAAGAGTGATTTGGAGAAATACCGTATTTTCTATGATGTATGGTTCAGAGAAAGTGAACTTCACAAAAGTGGAAAGGTTCAGGATGCTATTGACCGTCTGACTGAGGCTGGATATACCTATGAGGAAGATGGTGCAGTATGGATTAACTGTGAGAAGATGGGTCTTGAAAAGAACGAGGTTCTTGTCCGCAACAATGGCATTCCCACATACTTTGCAGCAGATATTGCATACCACATAAACAAGATTGAAACACGTGGTTATGATCTGTGTATTGATGTCTGGGGTGCTGACCATCATGGCCATATTGCCAGAATGAAAGCGGCTCTTGCTGCGGTGGGTATTGACCCAGACAAATTTGAAGTTTCAATCATGCAGCTCGTTCGCCTGACACGTGATGGCGAAGCGGTAAGAATGTCAAAACGTACAGGCAAGGCAATAACACTCACAGATTTGCTTGATGATGTATCCGTCGATGCAGCAAGGTTCTTGTTTAATATGAGAATGGCAGGCAGCCATCTTGATTTTGACCTTGATCTGGCTGTAAAACAGGAGAGCGAGAACCCTGTTTACTACGTTCAGTATGCACATGCAAGGATTTGCAGCATAATCAGAGTTCTTAAAGAAGAGGGCATAGAGGTAAAACCATTCAGTGAGATTTCTACTGAGGTATTGACCGAGAAGGAGGAACTTGCACTGCTTAAGAAACTTTGTGACCTCCCCGAAGAAATAAGAATGGCGGCAGAAAGCCGTGAACCTGCAAAGATTACACGCTATGTCATGGACCTTGCGTCGGCATTCCACACATTCTACAATGCGTGTCGTGTAAAGGTTGAGGACGAGGCAGTGCTTAATGCCAGACTCAAGATTGTTGACAGCGTAAGGATTGTTATTGCAGGTGTGCTCAAGATGCTTAAAATTGAAGCACCAGAAAAAATGTAGAGGATTGAAGTTTTATGATAAAAAAGATTGTGAGTCTTGTGCTGGCAATATGTCTTATGATTCCGTGTGTGAATGTAGCTGCTTTTGATAAAAATCTGGTAATCACAGATGTGGATTTTTATAAAGCCAATATTTACATTTGTGACCCCGAACGGACAGAGGTGGTTCTTGTTAATGTAAGACCACTGAAGATGTCGGCTCCCTTGACTTCAGCAAGAGAAATTGAATACAGGGCAATACCTATAGAGCCTGCCATGATTTTTGGAGAAAAGGGCAACAATCTTACATTTGAAGTGATAAACGGCTACCTTTTGGACAGTGAGGTTGTTGTTATGGTAGCCAAAAACGGTTATGGACGAAAGGTAATGTATATGACCTTTAAAAAATTTGATTAAAGGAGTGATTTTGTGAAAAAAGCAGTCAAAAGATTAACGGCTTTGGTGTTGATTGTTACTTTTGTTTTTTCCTGTGTAACAGTTTTTGCAAACGGAGAAACAGGAGATAAGAATCAAGCAAGCCGTGGAGAGATGATTAATAATATCATAGAGAGTATTTCTGTTTTTGCAAGATATGATGAGATAAGTCTGGAAAAGCTTTATATTACTGCCCTGGAGGCCATCGTGGGTGATGACCAGGATGTTTATGAAAAGGCAATGAGGGCAATCCTTGAATCAATAGATGAAAACTCGGCTTATTACAACGAGGCAGAAGCAAAAGATTTGCTTGAAGGTTTGGGCGACGAAGTTACAGGGATAGGGGTGAATGTATTATCTATTGAGGGAAACATTGTGGTTTCTGCACCGATTCCCGATTCGCCTGCTGAAAAGGCAGGAATAAAGTCAGGGGATATTATTGTTGCGGCAGATGGAATAGACCTTAAGAATATGGAGTTTGACAGAGCCATTGAGTATATACGCGGTAAAGAGGGTACAACTGTAAAGGTTACGGTTGTGCGTTCAGGGTTTGCTGAACCTATAAACTTTAATATTGTGCGTGAAAAAGTAGTTTCAAAGCCCTTGGATATGGAGATTCTAGAGAGCGAAGGAAAACAGATAGCAAAGATAACCCTTTATTCATTTACTGAGAATTCGGCAGAGCACTTTGACGGTGCTTTAAAAGAAATAGATGATAAGAAAATTGGAAATATTATTATTGACCTCAGGGACAACAGCGGAGGATATCTTGACCAGGCGGTTCAAATTGCAGATTTGTTCCTGGGTGAGGGGCAGCTTATCACAACCGAGGACCACAAGATTGATTTGCTTGACAAGGTGTACAAGGCAACAGGCGAGGCAAAGAAGTATAATATCGTTATTATAATAAACGGCATGAGCGCAAGTGCATCTGAGGTTCTTACTGCTGCATTAAAAGAGAACGAGGCAGCAAGGGTTGTTGGCGAAAAGTCCTATGGCAAAGGTACAGTTCAGACATTGTCACAGGCTCCCTTTAACGCAATGCTCAAGTATACCACAGCGTATTACCTTACACCATCGGGCAATAACATACACAAGCTGGGGATTACACCGGATGTAAATGTTAAGAATTCAGAAAAGGCTGTTGATATGTCAGAGTATGATTTCTTTAAGCTGGACAAGGTATATAAAGTTGGTGACAAGGGCGAAGCCATTGAAAACGCAAAGAAAATGCTCCAGACCTTGGGCCTCTTTGTAGGTGAAGTCAATGAAATTTATGACCAGAATCTCAAGATTGCCGTAAAGTTGTATCAGGAGGCAAAAGGTCTGTTTCCATACGGTGTTCTTGATATAACCACACAAATGAACTTGTATGATACACTTAAAAATGTCAAGGTTGAGGTTGACGGTCAGCTTGAGGCAGCACTTAGAATGTTTTAACTTTAATAAATGAAAGGACATGATAAAATGAGCGAGAATTGTACACACGATTGTTCAAGTTGCGGCGAAAACTGTAGCTCCAGAACTGCAGAACAGAGTTTTCTGGCACCCTGCAACTCAATGAGTAATGTAAAGAAAGTTATTGGTATAGTAAGTGGTAAGGGCGGAGTAGGTAAATCCTTGGTTACATCACTTATGGCATCAGGGATTCAGAGGGAAGGCTTCAGCAGTGCCATTTTAGATGCAGACATTACAGGACCCTCAATTCCCAAACTTTTTGGTATAAGCAAAAAGGCGGAGGGAACAGAATATGGCATCCTTCCCATTGCAAGCCGTGGCGGAACAAAGATTATGTCTGTCAATTTGCTTCTTGAAAATGATACGGACCCTGTAGTATGGCGTGGACCTGTTATTGCAGGCACAGTAAAACAATTCTGGACCGATGTTTTGTGGGAGGATGTTGACTGTATGTTTGTTGATATGCCTCCTGGTACTGGTGATGTTCCCCTGACAGTATTCCAGTCGCTTCCTGTTGACGGAATAATTGTGGTTACATCTCCTCAGGAACTGGTTTCAATGATTGTGGAGAAAGCAGTTAATATGGCAAAGCTTATGAATATTCCTATTTTGGGCATTGTTGAAAATATGAGCTATGTTGAATGCCCCAACTGTTCTGAGAAAATCAGTATCTTTGGTGAAAGCAAGATAGACGAGATTGCAAAGAACTTTGACTTAAAGGCATTGGGCAGAATTCCAATGAGAGCAGATATCGCTGCAAGATGTGACGACGGCAAGGTGGAAGCAGTTGACGGCAAATTGTGGCTCAGTGACGCAATAGATGCTGTTAAAAATCTTATAAATTCTTAAAAAAGAGGCAAGTTATGTTTTTATCGGATAAATGGAAAGATTATGAACTCCTGGATGCCAGTCGGGGCGAAAAGTTGGAACGCTGGGGAGATATTGTCCTGAGGCGGCCTGATCCCCAGATTGTATGGGAAATCAAGGATACAAAAAACAGCTCCCTCTGGAAGTCGGCTGATGCCCATTATTATCGCAGCAACAGCGGCGGAGGACACTGGGAAAGCCGCAAAGGCATGCCGGAAAGCTGGACAGTCAGATATCGCGACCTCAGGTTTGGAATCAAGATGATGGGATTCAAGCATACAGGACTGTTTCCTGAGCAGGCAGCCAACTGGGACTGGTTTTCGGATATAATAAAAAAATCCGGCAGAGAGAATGTGAATGTTCTTAATCTGTTTGCCTATACCGGTGGTGCTACAATGGCGGCAGCGGCGGCAGGTGCCTCGGTGTGCCATGTTGATGCATCAAAGGGAATGGTAGGCTGGGCAAAGGAGAATGCCGTTCTCTCAGGACTTGACAAGTGTCCCATAAGGTATATTGTGGACGATGTAAAAAAGTTTACTGAGCGTGAAATCAGACGTGGCAGAAAGTATGATGCGGTGATTATGGACCCGCCATCCTACGGAAGAGGCCCCTCAGGGGAAGTCTGGAAGATAGAGGATGAACTTTTTGATTTGGTAGAGCTGTGTATGGGCGTTTTGTCGGATGAACCTCTTTTCTTTCTGATAAACTCATATACAACAGGGCTATCAGGCGGAGTGCTTGAAAATATATACAAGATGACTTTACAAAAGAAATTTGGCGGAAACATATCTGTGGACGAAATTGGTCTTCCTGTTACAAAGAACAATTTGGTCTTGCCCTGTGGATATTCGGGCAGATGGAGCAGATAAAAAGTTAAACCCGTCAAAATGAAGGTGGACAGTTTGGAAAAAGATACACAAAAAACAGTTATAGAAATAAAGGACCTGAGGTTTTCCTATGATGACGAGACAGACAACGCCACCCCTGTGCTCAAAGGGGTTGATTTGTGTGTCAAAAAAGGCGAATTTCTGGCGATTTTGGGGCATAATGGCTCAGGCAAATCAACACTTGCAAAACACCTTAATGCCATATTTGTGCCAAATAGCGGAAGTGTAGTGGTTGAGGGAATGGATACTTCTGATGACAGTGTTCTTTATGATATAAGACAAAAAGTTGGAATGGTTTTCCAAAACCCCGATAATCAGCTTGTTGCAACCATTGTTGAGGAAGATGTGGCATTTGCACCTGAAAATTTAGGGATAGAGCCTGCTGAAATTCGCAAGAGGGTGGACTATGCCTTGGATGCTGTGAACATGACCAGGTTTGCACAGCATGCCCCACATATGCTCAGCGGAGGTCAAAAGCAAAGAATTGCCATTGCCGGAGTGCTTGCAATGAAACCGGATATACTTGTTATGGATGAGCCAACCGCTATGCTTGACCCTGTGGGCAGACAGGAGATTATGAACACTGTCAAAAAGCTTAATCAGGAAGAAAATATAACGGTAATAATGATAACGCATTTTATGGAAGAAGCTGCCCTTGCGGACAGAATTGTGGTTATGGACCACGGCAAAGCGGTTATGGAGGGTACACCAAGAGAGGTGTTCAGTCAGGTTGAAGAACTGAAAAAAATAGGACTTGATGTTCCACAAACCACAGAACTCTTGTACTGTTTGAAAAAATCGGGAATTGAACTCAGGGACGACCTTTTGACCATTGATGAATGTGTGGATGAGATTATGTCTGTTTTCAAAGCCAAAGGAGGTGTCTCAAATGGTCAGAATGAGTGACGTAAGCTATACCTATATGAGCGGAGGCCCTTTTGAAAAAACAGCAGTAAAGGATATAAACCTTACCCTTGAAAAAGGCGAGTTTGTGGGGCTTATGGGACATACAGGTTCAGGAAAGTCAACCCTTGTGCAACTTATGGCAGGCCTTATAAAGCCAAGTAGCGGAACAGTGGAAATAGATGGACAGATGCTACACCAAAAGGGTGCAGATATGCGGAAAATCAGGTTTGGTATCGGACTTGTTATGCAGTACCCGGAATATCAGCTTTTTGAAGAGACTGTGTTTAAAGATATTGCATTTGGCCCATCAAACATGAAACTTTCGGAAGATGAAATCGAAAGGCGTGTGCATTTTGCGGCGGATTTGGTTGGATTGAAACCGGAAATTCTGGAAAAATCGCCTTTCGAACTATCCGGTGGACAAAAAAGAAGAGTTGCCATTGCCGGCGTACTTGCCATGGAACCCAAACTCCTTATACTTGATGAGCCAACGGCAGGTCTTGACCCCAAAGGCAGAGATGAGATTTTGTGCAAAATCCGTGATATGCACAAACGCCTTGGTGTTACTGTTGTTCTGGTTTCTCACAGCATGGAGGATATTGCTGAAATAGCGGACAGAATTGTGGTGATGAATCAGGGAAGCATAGCAATGTGCGACAAGACATCAGAAATTTTCAAAAAGGCAGAGGAATTGAGAAGAATGGGTTTGTCGGTACCCCATATTACAGATGTGTGCAACAGGCTAAGGAATGCAGGAATGCCTCTTCCTGAGGGAATATATACAGTGCATATGGCAAAGGCGGAAATTGAAAAGATACTAAACAGATGAAAGGAAAAGAGTTGATAATATTATGCTTAAAGATATCACTTTAGGGCAGTATTTCCCAGGGAAGTCACTGCTCCACCGACTTGATCCCAGAACCAAAATTCTTTGTGTAATTATCTACATAGCTGTTGTCTTTTGCATAAAGAGCTTTGTTGGTTATGGACTTCTGGCAATTTTTACCGCTCTGTGCGTGCTCTGTTCACGTATACCTTTCGGGTTTGTTCTCAAGGGATTGAAACCTATTATGCTGTTTGTGGCAATTACTGCGATTTTCAATTTGTTTCTGACTAACGGACGTGTACTTTGGTCATGGGCGTTTTTGACCATAACCTATGAGGGAGTAAATTTAGCAATATTTATGGTTTTGAGATTGTTTTTCCTTGTGTTGGGCACATCTCTTCTGACTCTTACAACATCGCCCATTGCCCTTACAGACGGCATAGAATATTTGCTTTCGCCCTTTAAAAAAATAGGCGTGCCGGCACATGAACTTGCTATGATGATGACAATAGCCTTGAGATTTGTTCCCACACTTCTGGAGGAGACAGAAAAGATTATAAAGGCACAGACTGCAAGAGGTGCGGATTTTGAAAGCGGAAATCTTTTAAGCCGTGCAAAGGCTATGATTCCGATTTTGATCCCTCTTTTTGTAAGTGCATTCCGTCGTGCTGATGACTTGGCAATGGCGATGGAATGCAGATGCTACCGCGGGGGAGAACACAGGACACGCCTTCGCGAACTTAAAATGGGAAAATGCGATATAGTAGGTTGGTCAGCCATATTGTTCCTTACAGTATTGGTTATACTGACGAATATGTTAGGATTTGGCGTATGAGAAATATAGCGGTAAAAATTATGTATGATGGCAGCCGTTATCACGGTTGGCAAATTCAAAAAAACGGTATTACTGTCCAGGAAAGAATGGAATCTGTTCTCTCCGAAATTATTGGTGAGAGAGTGTCAGTCTGCGGTTGCAGCAGGACTGATGCAGGTGTCCATGCCTTTGAGTATGTGTTCAATTTCAAAAGCAATACAAAAATCCCAGATGACAGAATTCCATATGCCATAAACACCCATCTGGGCGAAGATGATATTGCGGCAGTTGCGGCAAAAGAAGTCGATGAAGATTTTAATGCCCGTTTTTCATCAAATGGAAAACGGTATATCTATAAAATTTGGAATTCCAATATACAAAACCCCTTTACATCAAAATACAGTTGGCATGTGCCATACAATCTTAATATTGAAGAAATGAAAAAGGCGGCAGAATATTTTTGCGGAACACATGACTTTTCTGCATTCATGGCGGCTGGAGGTTCCCAAAAAACAACGGTAAGAACCATCCGTGATTGCGTGGTGGGTGAAAGCCGTGAGTGGCAGGAACAGATTGAGATAGAGGTGGAGGCAGACGCCTTTCTTTACAACATGGTTCGAATTATATCTGGAACCTTAGTAGAGGTAGGAACAGGCAGAAAAAAAAGTGAGGATATCCGTGAAATTATTGCAAATTGTGACAGACGGGGTGCGGGGATGACGGCGCCTCCGGAGGGACTGTTTTTGTATAAAGTGTTTTATGATACCAAAGTTTTGGAGTGGTGATGGTGAAAGTTAAAGGCTTTTTGAATAAGAAGAGGGTCGTGGCGGTTATCATTGTTTTTGTGGCGATAGCGGTTATGGTTTTTTCAAACCCGGAAGTACAGAAATTTATTCTCAGACCGGATACGGTTAAACTGAATTTGCAGACAGGAATCAACTACAGCCTGCAGGCTGCCGGCAAAGAGATGCTTTTGGTCAGCAGCGAAGGAATCCGTGCAGTTGATGATGGCGGAAGAGAAAACTGGAGCATTGTAGCTCCCACCACAGCTCCTGTTGTGATAACAAAAAATGATTATATCATGTTGGCTGATATAAATGGTACCACAGTGAATGTATATGAAAGGGACAAAATTATCACACAAATCAAAACTGAAAGGGAAATATTATCAGCAAAGCTGAATAAAAATGGTTATGTGGCAGTGGCAACTGACGAACTTGGATATAAGGGTGCTGTCAGGATATTTGACAAGAACGGCAAAGATATATTCAAGTGGTACAGCGGAACGGGATATATAGGCGATATTGATATTGCATCAAAAAACAAACTGGCAGTAGCCCAGATTATGACTGATAAGGAACATGTGTACAGCCGTATCATGTTGATTGATACCCGTTCTCCTGAAAAAGCAAATTGTATAGCTGAACTTGATGGAATAGTTATGAAACTCAACTTCAAGGATAATGGCAGATTGATTGCAGTGTCCGAAAGCGGGGTTTATGGGTTTAAACGTAGTGGAAAACAGGACTTTGCAGTTGACTTTGATGGCAGAGTTCCTGTGGATTGCAATATAGATACGCCTGGCAATATGATATTTGCCTTTGACAGTGGACTTAATAATACGGTTCTTGAAAGTTATTCGGCAAAGGGCAAGTTGCGTGGCAAATATGAGGCGGACAGCAAGATAACAGATTTTGACGTAAATGGCGAATGCATTCTTGCGGTCACCCCAAAAGGCGTAATCCGGGTGACGCCATCGGGCAAAATTAAAAGTGAAACAGAAATCAGTCGGGATGTAAAAGAAATAAAATTATTTGCTGGCAGGGACAAGTTTTTGTCTTTGGGCGGAAGTAGTGCAGAAATTTTGAAAGTAAAATAATTAAGGAGAGATAGATTATGTTAGCAGATGCTTTGGTAATCGGGGTTGTAGTGCTTTTTGTGATAATAGGATACAAAGCAGGGTTTATGAAGTCTTTGATTAACATAGTTTCTTACATAATTTCATTTATATTATCATTTTTGTTTTATCCTGTTGTTTCAGGCTTTTTGCTTAAGACCCCTCTTTATCCATATCTTAAGGAAGTAATAAACAAAAATTATGTATCGGAAAGCATTCAAATGCCACAAGAGGGTGTTTTTGGAGTCTTATCCAAGTATATTGGTAATGGACTGGAGAGTGCTGCTGAGGGTATATCAGGTTCTATTGCACAACTTATAATAGATATTCTGGCGTTTGTATTGGTTGTCGTATTGTTTAAAATCATAATCAAAGTGGTAGGGAATTTGCTGAATATATTCACTAAACTGCCTGTTATAAAGCAGTTCAACCGTTTTGGTGGTATGTTGCTTGGCGGACTGGCAGGAGTTGTGGTTTTGTATATAGCTTTTGCGTTGATGGTTGTTGTTGCACCAATTAATGCTGACAGCAAGATAATGAGTGAGATAGACAAATCTATGTTTGCATCAGAAATGTATCAAAAGAATGTAGTACTGAATTTTATTGACGGAGGTAGAAAAGGTGACTAAAAATGAGTTGCAAACACTGAAAATAAAGGAATTGCAAGAAATTGCCCGAAAAAACGGCATTAAAAATATATCAAAACTAAAGAAAGATGAGCTTATTGAAAAGATTATAGGGACGTTTGTCGAGGAAAAGAAGGAAGAAAAGAATAATGACAATGAACCATCAGTTGCCGGTGAGATTGTATACTCTGACCCTGTTCGCAGAACCAACCTTATGAGTGGCGTTTTAGAGGTTCTGGCTGATGGATATGGTTTTTTGAGAAGTGACAATTATCAATCCGGCGAGAATGATGTATATGTGTCATCCAACCAGATAAGACGGTTCAACCTTAAAACAGGTGATTATATAGTAGGCAATACCAGAATGCAACATGAGGGAGAACGCTATCAGGCTCTTCTGTATGTTCAGACGGTAAATGGGGACAAGGTGGATGTTTCCATAAGACGCAAGGCTTTTGATGACCTCACACCTGTATATCCTACAGAGAGAATTAAATTGGAGCGGGGCAGAACGGACTTTTCAATGCGTATGATTGATTTGGTAGCACCTATTGGAAAGGGTCAGAGAGGAATAATTGTTGCACCGCCAAAAGCGGGCAAGACAACACTTTTGAAAAGTATCGCAAACAGTATTTCTGAGAATAATCCCGATGCACACCTGATAGTGCTTCTTATTGATGAGAGACCTGAGGAAGTTACTGATATGCAAAGGAGTATAAAGGGTGACGTAATATATTCAACCTTTGATGAAGACCCCTCAAACCATACCAAAGTGGCAGAAATTGTTCTTGAACGTGCAAAACGCCTTGTTGAACATAAAAAAGATGTAGTGATTCTTCTTGACAGCATTACCCGTCTCGCAAGGGCATATAATTTGACTGTTATGCCTTCGGGCAGGACCCTTTCGGGAGGACTTGACCCTGGTGCGCTCTACAAACCAAAAAGGTTTTTCGGTGCAGCAAGAAATATTGAGGACGGCGGTAGCTTGACAATATTGGCAACAGCCTTGGTTGAGACAGGCAGCCGTATGGATGATGTCATATTTGAGGAATTCAAGGGCACAGGAAATATGGAGGTGCACCTTGACCGAAAGCTTCAGGAAAAGCGTGTTTTCCCGGCTATAGATATTGCCAAGTCGGGCACACGCAAAGAGGAATTGCTCCTTGAACAGAAAGAATTGGAGGCAATCTGGAGTATACGCAAGGCGTACAGCTCACAAAACACTGCTGAGGTCACGGAAAGTATAATAAATCAGCTTACTAAAACTGACAGCAATGGTGAGCTTGTGGATGTTCTGACAAAGACTTTTGAATGATTTGATAAAAATTTCAGGAGGATAAAAAAATGAACCTGAGGACGAGGAGAATAGCACTGGTAGTTGTTGCTGTTTTGGTATTTCTTAATGTAAATATATGCTTTGCGGAGGAAGATTTCGGGAGCCAGATTGTGCCCGTACTTATGTACCACAACATTGTGGAGGAGTACCCTGAGGAAACTGTGGGTGCAAACATAACCCCAGAGCTTTTTGAAGAGCATATGCTGGCAATTTTAGAACGCGGATATACACCCATTCTGGTGAGGGATTATTACGAGAGCGTTCAAAAAGGCAAAGCACTTCCACCAAATCCCATTGCAATAACCTTTGATGACGGATACCTCAGCAATTATGAGGTGGCATATCCTATGCTCAAGGAACTCAATATCCCTGCTACTATTTTTATTGTTACATCAACAGTGGGTGCAACAGGGGAAAACGGAGATGTTTCGTACCCCCATTTCACATGGGAACAGGCAAGGGAAATGCAGAACAGCGGAATAATTGACATACACTCCCATTCACATACACACAAAAAAGTGTCAGATATGACCCCCGCCCAGATGCAGATTGAACTTCGTATGTCAAAATATCTTATCGAGAGAAATTTAGAAAAAAACTGTTTCATATTTGCATATCCCTTTGGTGGGTACAACAAGACTACAGCAAGCCTTGCAAAATATGCAGGTTACAGAATGCAGATTCTGGTTAATGACAATACAAGTGAGGAAGATTATCTTGCTAATCGCCTGATTGACGGATTGAGTACGTTTACACGATTGACCATAAGCGGAGATATGTCGGTGGAGGAACTTTTTAAAAGAATTGATCTGGCAGTTGAGAATACAAGGGATTAAATATTCTAGATTGATATTGTGTGCAGTGTTGTACGGAAACTTTAGAATATTTTAAATATGCAAAGGTGATTTGTATGGTAAAAACAAGAATTTCGATATTAATAACGATTATAGTTTTTTCAATAACGGTAAAACCGATTTTGCCTTGTGCCAAAGAGGTTATGAAACGGGAAGATTGGATAAGAAGCTGTCTTAGGGAGGAGTGTTCTCTGGAAGATGTGTTTTATATTGACGGAATAATGGAATTGTCAGCCAGAAACAGGGGCGACTTGAATCCGAATGGACTATATATGAAAACAGATAGTGATGTTCGAATGATTTTCAGAGACCTTAAGGATCTGGGCTCTTGGAAGGCTGTTGCCTGGTATTACTTTGTTGATTGGGATGAACTTGAGAAGTTTGTACTCAAGCGAAAACTTTGGAGTAAGGTTATAACAAATGAAGAGTATATGGCAGAAATAAACAAAGAAAAAATTGAAGCGGAAAAGAAAAAAAGGCGTATTTTCTTGTATGTAGGAAGCAATAAGGCGATTGTAAATGATGTTGAAAAGTTGATAGACGAAGAAAATCCCGAAACGGTGGTGTTTGTGGAAAAAGACCGCTCGTATCTGCCTGTAAGATTTTTGTGTGAAGAATATGGGGGAACTGTTAATTGGGTTGAAGAGACTCAAACAGTAGAAATTTCGGTTAAAGAACATGAAATTTTACTCCAAATAGGAGAAAAGTCAATCACTGTAGATGGAGAAGTCAGAGAAAATGATGTTGCACCTGTTTTGAGAAACGGCAGGACATTTTTGCCTTTGCGGGCACTTGTTGATGCTATAGGAAAGTATGTAATTTATAACAGCGGATTGATAGTCATAGATGATAATCAAGACATGGTCTGGGAAATGAAAAACATGGAATTTGTTGAAGGGTTTTCAAGACAGCGGTTTGGTATGTTCAATGCAGATTAAATAATAAACAATGACTTTGCGAAAAATTTAACAAAAAACACTTGATAAATTTTGCTAAATAGGGTAAAATATATTCTGCGAAATTAATTAAACTTTAAGATAAATATATTGGAGGGTTTTAAAATGAACAAAAAAACAGTTGATGATATCTGTCCAAAGGGCAAACGTGTCCTTGTACGTTGTGACTTCAACGTTCCCATCAAGGATGGCAAAATCACAGATGAAACAAGAATTGTAGGGGCTCTTCCCACAATCAAAAAACTTATAGCTGACGGTGCAAAGGTTATCCTTTGCTCACACATGGGCAAACCCAAGGGCGAACCCAAGCCCGAATTGTCACTTGCTCCTGTTGCTGCACGTCTTAGTGAGCTTTTGGGCAAAGATGTTGTTTTTGCAGCTGACGATACTGTTGTTGGCGAGAATGCAAAGGCTGCGGTTGCTGCAATGAACGATGGTGATGTTGTTCTTCTTGAAAACACAAGATACAGAGCAGAAGAGACAAAAAATATTGACACATTCAGCAAGGAACTTGCAAGTCTCTGTGATATCTTTGTAAACGATGCATTTGGTACAGCACACCGTGCACACTGTTCAAATGTTGGTGTTACTGAATATGTGGACACTGCTGTTGGCGGATACCTCATCAATAAGGAAATCGAATACCTCGGAAACGCAGTAAACAACCCCGTAAGACCCCTTGTAGCTGTTCTTGGCGGCTCAAAGGTTTCATCAAAGATTTCTGTAATCAACAACCTTTTGGAAAAAGTTGATACCTTGATTATTGGTGGCGGTATGGCATACACATTTATGAATGCACTTGGTGAAGAAGTTGGAGATTCACTTCTTGAGGCTGACTACCTTGACTATGCAAAAGAAATGATGGCTAAGGCTGAAGAAAAAGGCGTTAAGCTCCTTATTCCCGTTGATACAGTTGTTGCAAAAGCGTTTGACAACGATGCAGAAAGCAAGACTGTTGCTCGTGGCGGCATTGAAAAAGGCTGGCAGGGTCTTGATATTGGTGAAAAGACAATCGAACTTTATAAAGACGCTCTCAAAGATGCAAAGACTGTTGTATGGAACGGACCTATGGGCGTGTTTGAGATGCCCAACTTCGCAAAGGGTACAAATGCAATAGCTCTTATGCTTGCTGACCTTGATGCTACAACAATCATTGGTGGCGGTGATAGTGTTGCTGCTGTTAATCAGGCAGGTCTTGGCGACAAGATGAGCCATATCTCAACAGGTGGCGGTGCTTCTCTTGTATTCCTCGAGGGCAAAGACCTCCCCGGCGTTGTTGCTATAAACAATAAATAATTCAAAAGATAAAGGAGAATTTTGAAATGGGTAAGTATATTATTGCCGGCAACTGGAAAATGAACAAGTTGCCCAGCGAAACATATGATTTTGTTAAAGAGGTTGCTGCTGCAACAGAAGGTGCTAAGTGCGAGGTAGTTTGCTGCACACCTTATGTTTGTCTTTCTGAGGCAGTAAGGGCTGCAAAAGACACACATGTAAAAATCGGTGCAGAGAATCTTCATTTTGAGGACAAGGGTGCATTTACAGGTGAAGTAAGTGCTGACATGCTCAATGATTTGGGCGTTGATTATGTTATAATCGGTCACTCTGAAAGAAGACAGTACTTCGCAGAAACAGATGAGACTGTAAACCTCAAAACAAAGAAAGCTCTTGAAAAGGGCCTTATCCCCATCGTTTGTGTTGGTGAAAGCCTTGAAGAAAGAGAAGCAGGCATCACAATGGACTTGATTGCAATCCAGACAAAGAAAGCTTTTGCAGGAATTGCTGCAGAAGATGCAAAGAAAGTTGTTATTGCATACGAACCAATCTGGGCAATCGGCACAGGCAAAACTGCTACTGCTGAACAGGCACAGGAAGTTTGCGAAGGCATCAGAAAGATTTTTGCTGACCTTTACTGCGAAGAATGTGCAAAGGAAGTTACAATTCAGTACGGTGGCAGTATGAATGCTGGCAATGCTGCAGAACTTTTGGCGAAAGCTGATATCGACGGTGGTCTCATCGGCGGCGCAAGCCTTAAGAGTGCAGACTTTGCTGTAATTGTAAAAGCGGCACAGTAATTATTGAAAGTTGAATTCAAGGGCGAATAACTTTTTCGCCCTTGTTTTTAAGTTTGATTAGTACAGAGAAAGGAAAAGAATATGAGTAAAAAACCTTATGCACTTATAATAATGGATGGCTACGGTGTAAACGAACGTCATGAGGGAAATGCTATTTACACAGCAAAAACTCCCAACATGGACAAGTATATGTCACAGTATCCCAATACAGTAATTCACGCATCAGGTATGGACGTGGGACTTCCTGAGGGTCAGATGGGAAATTCTGAGGTTGGACATACAAACATCGGTGCAGGACGTATAGTTTATCAGGAACTTACAAGAATAACCAAGTCAATAGAAGATGGTGACTTCTTTGAAAACGAAGCACTACTTGCCGCTGTTGAAAACTGCAAGAAAAACAACTCTGCACTTCATTTCATGGGGCTTTTGTCAGACGGCGGTGTTCATAGCCATATAAAGCATCTTTATGGACTTCTTGAACTGGCAAAAAAGAACGGGCTCGACAAGGTTTATGTTCATTGCTTTATGGACGGACGTGACGTTTCTCCTACATCGGGTGCAGATTTTGTTGAAGCATTGGTTGAAAAAATGCGTAACATCGGCATAGGTAAAATTGCAACAGTTATGGGAAGATACTATGCTATGGACCGTGACAATCGTTGGGAACGTGTTGAAAAAGCTTACAGAGCAATGGTCTTTGCCGAAGGCAACAAGGATACATCTGCTGTCAATGCTGTAAAGAAATCATATAACGACGGGGTAACAGATGAATTTATCGTTCCTACAGTAATTACTGATGATGACGGCAATGCTTTGGGCAGGATTTCTGCAGAGGACTCTGTGGTATTCTTCAACTTCAGACCAGACCGTGCAAGAGAAATTACAAGGACTATTGTAGATACAGAGTTTAATGGATTTGAAAGAGAGTTTTTCAAGACATCTTTTGTTTGCATGACCCAGTATGATGCATCGATGCCCAATGTTGATGTTGCATTCAAACCCCAGAGTCTTGTCAATACGTTTGGCGAGTATATCAGCCAAAAGGGCCTTAGACAGCTCAGAATTGCAGAGACCGAAAAGTATGCACACGTTACATTCTTCTTCAATGGCGGTGTTGAGTCTGTATACAACGGTGAGGACAGAGCACTTAT
This sequence comes from Clostridia bacterium, assembly GCA_045532055.1. Taxonomy (GTDB): domain Bacteria; phylum Bacillota; class Clostridia; order Monoglobales; family Monoglobaceae; genus SIG440. The sequence goes on along the minus strand of JAZSFF010000026.1, from coordinate 70,365 downwards.
CAATTCTCCAAAGGTGGCAACATACGATTTGCAGCCGGAGATGAGTGCCTATGAGGTTACAGATGAGGTTGTAAAGCGTATTGAAAGCGGTGAGTACGATGTTATCGTACTGAACTTTGCGAACTGTGACATGGTTGGTCACACGGGAGTGTTTGATGCAGCGGTAAAAGCTGTTGAAACAGTTGATGAATGCCTTGGCAGAACCATTGATGCAATAAACAAAATGGGAGGCATTGCTCTTGTGACAGCAGACCACGGCAATGCAGACCAGATGCTCGATTATACAACAAATGATGTGTTCACAGCACATACAACAAATGTTGTACCTCTGGTTATGATTGGTGAGGAGAGCGGCGCAAAGCTGAAAGTCGGCAGACTTGCAGACCTTGCTCCCACCATGCTTGACCTTATGGGACTTGAAAAGCCGGCAGAAATGACAGGCGAGAGTTTGCTTGAGAGATAAAAGATATTTTTAATAATAGGCAATGCATTACATTGCCTATTATTTTTTTCTTTAAATTGGGGAAAATAACAGATATACCATTTAAAGGAGATTGCGATGAAAACACTTTTATACAACGGTCAGGTCATAACAATAAACAAAAATGATGACATAGCAGAGGCTATATTGTTTGAAGAAGATAAAATTCTTTTCGTGGGGAAAACATATGACGGAATGGTTCTGGCAGACAAAGATACAGAGTTGTATGATTTGAAAGGACGGGCGGTAGTGCCCGGATTTATTGATTGTCATATCCATATGGCGGTAGCCGGTGCAGAGATACACAATCAGATTGATTTAAGCAAAAAGGTGGGAGTGGATTCAGTTGAAGAGTTGCTGAACAGAATCGGCAAGGCGGCCCAGAAGACAGAAAAGGGAGACTGGATAATAGGCAGCAGTTATAGCCATGAGAGTCTTAATGAAAAACGCCATGTTCTTATTGAAGAGCTGGACAAAGCGGCTCATGAAAACCCGGTGTTTATAATACACAGTAGTGGACACATAAGCGTTGCAAACACCAAAGCCTTGGAGATTGCCGCCCAAAAGGGTATGGATTTAAAAATGGAAGAGGTTGTCAAGGATAAAATGGGCAAACCTACAGGACTTCTTCAGGAAACAGCGCATTTTGTTATGCTGGAAAAATCACCAGTGCTGCCCGATGATGATAAATTGGTGCAGGGAATTGAGAAATTTTGCAAAGACCTTACAAAACGAGGAATAACAAGTGCACATGATGCTGGCGGGTTTGGTACAGCAACATTCCGAACCTTGCAAAAGGCAAAGGAAAGTGGTGCTTTGAAGTGCAGAGTAAATACAATGCTATGGACGCTTTTTGGTAAACAGGCACAGATTGACACGGCAAGAACGGCGATCAAATCAGGATTCTACAGTGGTTTTGGTGAAACTATGCTAAAAATCGGTCCAATAAAAATTATGGCTGACGGTTCTGCGGTGGGTGGCACTTGTGCAACAACAAAACCACTTATGCACCTTGATGAGATTACGCCTACAACATTTACCCAAAGTGAGCTTGACGAAATTTTTGTTGAGGGACACCGCAGGGGATTTCAACTGACGGCACATGCGGTAGGGGATGCGGCGATTGAAATGGTGCTTAATTCTTACGAAAAGGCTATGAAGGAATATCCACGCAAGGACTGCCGACACAGAATTGAACATTGTTTTCTTTGTACTCCTCGGCTTATAGCGAGAATAAAGCAATTGGGTGTCATACCTGTGCCAAACCCGGGATTTTTGTCTGTGTGGGGAAATGTTTTTGATAAATACTATGGGGATCGAATTGAGGATGTGATGCCTCTTAAAAGCTTTGAGGACAATGGTATAATAACACCATTTGGCTCTGATGCAATGGTGATTGATGAGTTTGAACCATTGTTCGGGATTGCAGCTGCCATGGAGAGACGTGACTTGAAAACAGACAAGAGGATTGAAGAAAGTCAAAAAATAAGTTTTTTGCGGAGTTTAAGGTGCTATACTTATTTTGGTGCCTATGCATCCTTTGAAGAAAATGAAAAAGGCAGTCTTGAGGTAGGAAAACTGGCAGATATAGTTGTTTTGTCGGGTTCTGTCCTGGGTAAATCTCCTGATGAAATAAGGAATATAAGAGTTGAAACGACCTATCTAGGCGGACGACTGATAAATGAATAATATACTCAGGGAAATATTAAAAAAAATATGGCTAAATGGTTGAAAAAAATATAGATATTTGGTATAATATCATAATATATAATGTAAAATGTGGTAAATAGCGGGTTTTTTACATTAAGTGTAATACAAAAACTATTTTGGTAAACAGGAAAACTGGTCTTTTGATAAGTTTTCCTTTAGGGAGATAGAATATGGAGCGCAACAAAACAAAAGCCTTAAGAGAAGGTGCAATGATGGTTGCACTGACAATTATACTTGTTCTGGTTGTCAGATATATTCCGGTGTTTTCGCTAGTCGGTGCATTTGTATGCGGTATACCCATGGCGGCTCTTGCGGCGAGAAATGGATTCAAAGTTACATTACCTGCTGTGGCGGCAATATTTCTGGTATCATTTGTGGTTATCGGTGATTTGGTTTCTACAATATCCACCATACTGATGTCGGTATTGCCGGGAGCAGTGGCAGGATATCTGCTTGGCAGAAAACAACCGTTTTTTGTAACAATCGCCTCTACTGCAATGGTTGTTTGTGTGGGATGGCTTTTTGAACTTTTGATTCTCGAGGTATTTTTGGGTGATGGCATTGAGAATATGTTTAAAAATGCCGTAGAACAGTCAAAAGGGATGCTTAATACATTGGTAATAGCTTTGCAAAAAAATGGTGCACTTGCTTCTGATGCCGAGATAGAAAAGTTGAGCAAAGCCCTGATGGATATGGTAGAATATACTGTGAGGCTTTACTTCCCGTCATTTATTATAATCAGTTCTATGGTTACCGGTTACATCACCATGCGGCTTTGCGGATTTGTGATAAAGCGTACCAAGATTGCGGAGGTTGATGTAGTACCATTTTCAATGATAAAGGCTCCAAGAAGTATGAGCTATATGGCCGTATTTTTGTGCTTGATATATGTTTTTTCAAGTCAGGGTTCGGCTTTGTGGAATGTATTGGCAAACGTGGTGCTTATTCTTTATACTATTTTGGGTGTTTGTGGTTTGTCTTTCATTGACTATAAATTTAAACCCAGAATAAAATCGACAGTTCTTCGTATGGTGATTTACGGTGCGATATTTCTTTTGGGCAGTGCACTTATGAGTTTTATATCAAATATTTTGATTATTATTGGTATAGTGGACAGCAACCGGGATTTCAGAAAAATCGGTATGGTGTCTGAATAGATAAAAATTGTGATTTGGAGGTGACTTCCAATGAAAACAGAAAAACAACCCGCAAAGGTTTTTTTCAATACAAAACGCAGATACATAAGACTTGGCGTATACGCAACAGTTTTGACTGTGCTTGGTATTGTTATGGCAATCAACAAAAGACCGGAGGCGATTTGGGAAATTTTGCTTACGGCGGGATTGATTGGATTTGAAATCTTTCATGTGGGAAAGAGCGAAAAGGAGTTCTTGAGATATATTGAACATCTGGATTTTTGTTTGAATGACAATTCCAGGGGTTCTTTGCTCAATTATCCGGGCCCCCTTGTGATAACAGATATGTCAGGACAGATAAACTGGTATAACGATTGGTTCAAGGATGCGTTGAATAAGGGAGATTTATTCGGAAAGTCTGTCCAGGATTTGATTCCGCAACTTCAGATAAGCAACTTTGTTGAGACAGATGAACAGACCCAGATGGAGCTTACCATAGGCGACAATCACTATGAAATCTGGGGAAATGTGGCAAGAAATGCTAAAACCAGTACAGACAGCGGTCTGGTGGTTATATACTTTATTGACAAAACTGAGGAAGTCCGTACGGCAAAGCTCCGTGAGGACGAGCGAATGATAGAGAGCATAGTTATCATTGACAACTATGACGAAGTTTTGAAAGAAACCCCGGACACAAACCACGGTGCGCTGATTGGTGAGATAGAACAAAAGGTGGCAGCATGGGTGTCCTTGGGCAACGGAATCCTTAGAAAGTATGAACGTGACAAGTTTATTGTGTTCTTCAGCAACAAGGATTTTGCCACAATAATGGACAACAAGTTTGCAATACTTGACGAAGTCAGGAACATAAATTATGAGAACAAAATTCCTGCCACATTGAGTATTGGTGTGGGAAGAATGGGTCAGGACGTCTTTGAAAACGATAAGTTTGCAAGGCTTGCAATAGATATGGCACTGGGTCGTGGCGGTGACCAGGTGGTAATCAGAGACAGTGCCAATTTTACGTTTTTTGGTGCTAAAACCCGCGAGGTGGAAAAGAGGACCAAGGTTAAGGCAAGAGTTGTTGCACATGCTTTGCGTGAACTGGTGGACCATTCCAGCAAAGTGATTATTATGGGTCACCATAATTCCGATATGGACAGCATGGGTGCTTCAATCGGACTTTTTAAGGCGGTAAAGAGCCGTGGCAAGGATGCATTTATTATAGTCGACAGTGAATCAAGCAATGCAAACATGCTTATTAAGGAATTTAAAGAACTGCCGCAGTATGAAGATGCATTCATCAGCGGTGAGCACGCACTCAATATTTATGAAAAAGAAACACTTGTTATTGTTGTTGACGTGCACAGACCCGGTATGGTTGACTGTCCAGAACTTCTTCAGCACGCAAAGAACGTGGTTTTGATTGACCATCACCGCAGGAGCGAGGACTTTATCGAAAATCTGATGCTCACATATCATGAACCATATGCGTCATCAACCTGTGAAATGATAACAGAAATTTTGCAGTATCTCCAGGACAACGAGAGACTGACCAAACAAGAGGCGGAAGCCCTCTATGCCGGAATATTTATGGACACAAAAGGCTTTACATTTAAAGCCGGTGTCAGAACATTTGAGGCGGCATCATATCTCAGACGCATGGGTGTTGACACAGTCAATGTCCGCAGATTATTTAAGACAAATCTGGAAAATTACATTGCAAAGGCTGATATCATCAGGGTTGCTGAAATTTATAAAGAAAACATTGCCGTTTCATACCTCTATGAGGAATGTCCCAACATGGCAGTTACCGTTGCTCAGGCGGCGGATGAACTACTTGATATTACAGGCATTGAGGCATCATTTGTTCTGGCAAAAGTGGGCAATAGAATTTTAATAAGCGGTCGTTCATTGGAACAGGTAAATGTTCAGGTGATTTTGGAAAAACTGGGCGGCGGTGGACATATAACCATTGCCGGAGCACAGCTTGACGATGTTACTATGGAAGATGCAGACCAGATGTTAAAGCAGGCTATTGACGAGGTTCTCAGTCAGTAGTTAATTGGATACAAATAAAGAAAGGCTGGATGAAATAATGAAAGTTATACTTACTCAGGACGTTAAATCACAGGGCAAAAAGGGAGACCTTATCAACGTAAGCGACGGTTATGCAAGAAATTTTTTGCTTCCCAAAGGCCTCGCAATTGAAGCTAACAAGCAGGCAATGAATGACCTTGAGGGTAAGCGCGGCGCAGAACAGTACCGCAGAAACCTTGAAGAAGAAAAAGCAAGGAACATTGCAGAACGCATGAAAGAAATAACTGTAAAACTTCAGGCAAAAGCTGGTGCCGGTGGCAAACTTTTTGGTTCTATTACCTCAAAAGATGTTGCAGAGGCACTGAAAGCACAGTTTAACCTTGACATAGACAAGAGAAAACTTGACCTTAAGGATGGAATAAAGACTTGTGGAACAACTGAGGTTACAGCGCGTCTTTATCCGCAGATTGTAGGAACATTCAAGGTGGATGTTGCTGAACAGAAATAAAAAGATATTTAAAACCGATTTTGAGGAGGGAATATAAAAATGGAGGAAAAAATGAATTCGGAATTTTCAGGATTTGAACGAAGCATGCCGTTCAGCCGTGAGGCAGAACAGTCTGTTTTGGGCGCAATGCTCCTTGACTCAAAGTGTATTCCCGATGCAACGGCGTTATGTAAGGCGGATGACTTTTATATCGACCGCAACAAAGAACTTTTCAAAACAGTTGTAGAACTTCATGATTTGGGCAAACCCATAGATATTGTCACCATAAAGGAACAGTTGACAGTTAGGGGTAGCCTTGAGTCAGTGGGCGGTCTTGATTATGTAATGGAGACCATGAATGTGGTTCCTACCACACGAAACGTCAAGCATTATGCAGAGATTGTGGCACAGAAATCACTTCTTAGGAATGTTATAAATATATCCCAACGTGCCATGGATGATGCTTATCGTGGCGAGGAGGAGCCGGATACTGTTATTGGGCGGACCGAACAGGCATTCATTGACCTTTCTCAGGAACGTAGCTCAAAGGGTCCTGTTCACCTTAAAACATATCTTGGACAGAGCGTTGAGAATTTGTCCAAACTCTCAGAAAACGAGGGGGATATAACAGGTATATCCACGGGATTTATAGATATTGACAAGCGTACAGCAGGCCTCCATGGTTCGGAACTTGTTTTGATTGCTGCCCGTCCGGGTATGGGTAAGACAAGCTTTGCTTTGAACATCGCACTGAATGCGGCACTTGGCACAGGTACAACCGTTGCTATATTCAATCTTGAGATGCCGGGTGTTCAGATTGCGAACCGTATGCTTTCAAGCGAAACGATGATAAGCTCGGAAAGTTTGAAAAAAGGTAACATAAAGGATGAAGAGTGGGAGAAGATAGGCGAAGCACTTGAACTTTTTGACCATTCTGAAATTTATATTGATGATACATCTTCCATAACTGTTTCAGAGATAGTTTCAAGATGTCGAAAACTGAAACTTGAGAAAAATCTGGGTCTTGTGGTGATTGACTATATACAGCTTATAAGCGGCGGCAACTCTAAGGGCCAGAGCAACAGACAGCAGGAAATTTCGGATATTTCCCGTGCACTCAAGATTATGGCAAATGATTTGAAGATTCCGGTTATTGCTTTGTCACAGCTCAATCGTTCGGTTGAAAGCCGTGACGTGAAAGAACCAAGGCTCAGCGACCTTCGTGAATCCGGTGCAATTGAGCAGGATGCAGATATGGTTATGTTCCTTTACAGAGAGGGTGCATACAACGAAGAGGCGGAGGAACCTAACCGCACAAAGTGTATTTTTGCAAAGCACAGAAATGGTGAGACGGGTTATGAATACCTGACTTGGTTGGGAGAGTTTACAAAATTTTCTAATTGGAGTGGAAGTCGTGAATAGGGATAAATCGGTTTTTCAAGTGGTTTCAGAAACTATTTTTGAAAAAAAGATGATAAATAAAGGCGACAGAATATTAGCCGCAGTTTCAGGCGGAGCGGATTCCGTGTGTATGCTCCATGTTTTAACTCGTCTTAAAGACATTATTGGCTTTGATGTTTATTGTGCCCATCTCAACCATAACTTGAGAGGTGAGGCAGCCGATGCAGATGAAAGATTTGTGATAGAACTTTGCGGCAGACTTGGGATACCGGTTTTTACAAAATCGGTGGATGTTGAGGCTCTTGCCGGAGAAAAAAAGATGACTTTGGAAGAGGCGGGCAGATTTGCCAGATATGAGTTTTTTGATGAATTGTCCCAGAGATACCGAATAACCAAAACCGCAACAGCTCACAACAAAAACGATAATGCAGAGACTGTGCTTATGAGGATTTTAAGGGGCACGGGTATTGACGGACTGGGTGGTATATCCTACGAGCGTGAGGATGGTATTATAAGACCCCTGCTGGATGTATCAAGGCTTGAAATAGAAGAGTATTGCAAAGAAAACAAACTGGATTTTTGCACAGATGCAACAAATTCCGACAATGACTATACACGAAACAAAATAAGAAACAAACTGATTCCATATCTGGAAGAGGAATTTAACAACAAGGTGATGGACAGCTTATGCAGACTTGCAGAAAATGCAAAAGAAGACTCGGAGTTCTTAAATTCCTATGCAAGGCGTCTTTATGACAGACTAAAAAGTCCTTTGCCACAAGGCAAACCAATCGCACTCCACACAGAAAGCCTGTGTATGGCGGACAGAGCAATAATTGCTCGCGTAATAAGAATTGCGGCAGACGAAGCCCAGAGGGGTGTACATCTTGAAAAGAAGCATGTTGATGATATATTCGACCTTTTGAAAAAAGAAACAGGTGCAGAACTGTCACTTCCTGATGGTCTTAAAGCAAGGATTCAATATGGTTGGCTTGCCTTTGAAAGAGACTGTACTGAAAAAACTGTTACCGCAGAGGGTGATGCCTTTTTTACAGAGATTTTGGTTCCCGAAAAAGTGTTTGTTGATTTGATTGGAAGAAATATTTCTTTCAGGCTTGAAACAAATGATTATAAATGCAAGGTCAACGAGATTGGATTAAGTTATGACTTGATATCAGACGGCAAATTGTTTTTAAGAAGCCGTCGCAGCGGTGATAGAATGGTATATTTTGCTGATGGCAGAACAAAAAAAATCAAGAATATACTGATTGATGCAAAAATTCCAAGACAGGACAGAGACAGAATTCCTTTGCTTTGTACGGGGAGTGAAGTTCTGGCGATTGTGGGGGGACGCGTCAGCGAAAAGTATAAAGTTACAAAAGACACAGAAAGGATTTTGGTGGTAGAATATGAGGGAGCATAAAGTACTGATTGATGAAAAAAGAATTGAGGCAAGACTCACAGAGATTGCTGATGAATTAAACAGGGAGTACCATGGTCAGAAATTGATTGTGGTGGGTGTTTTGAAGGGTGCATTTATGTTCATGAGCGATTTGATAAAAAAACTCACAGTTGATACTGAGGTGTACTTCTTAAAAGCAGAAAGCTATGGTTCTGGAACTAAAACATCGGGAGAAGTTAAAATAACCAAGGATATTGAAAAAGATATCAAAGGTGAAAATGTTCTGATTGTAGAGGATATCATCGACAGCGGTTATACAATGCGTGAGGTACTTAAACTTCTTGAAGAGAGAGGGCCAAAGAGCCTTAAACTTTGTTCCTGCCTCAGCAAGCCCAGCCGCAGGGAGTATGAAATTGAAATTGACTATCTGGGCTTTGAAATCCCGGATGAATTTGTAATCGGTTATGGCCTTGACTATGCCGAACAATACAGAAATCTGCCTTACATAGGTTACATAGAACAGTAATTGGAGGAATTTTAAAATGAGCACAAATGAAGTGAGAACACGATTTGCACCAAGTCCAACAGGGTATATGCATATAGGCAACTTGAGAACAGCTCTTTATGCATATCTTCTCACCAAGTCCAAGAATGGTAAGTTCATTCTCAGAATTGAGGATACCGACCAGGAAAGATATGTTGACGGTGCAGTTGATGTGATATACAGAACAATGAAGGACACAGGCCTTATCCACGATGAGGGTCCTGATGTGGGCGGTGACTACGGTCCGTATATCCAGAGCGAAAGACGAAATATATATAAGGAATATGCTGAAAAGCTTGTGGAACTGGGTCATGCATATTACTGTTTCTGCGACAAAGAACGTCTTGAAGATTTGCGTCAGCGTCAGACTGTGATGAAAGTTCCCACCAAGTATGACGGACTGTGCAGCAAACTTTCAAAAGAAGAAATCGAAGAAAAGATTAAGGCAGGTGTGCCCTATGTAATCCGCCAGAAAATGCCAAAGTACGGAAAGACAACTTTTCAGGATGAGGTGTTTGGTGAGATTTCTGTGGAGAATGCAATCCTTGATGACAATGTTCTTCTCAAGGCTGATGGACTCCCAACCTACAACTTTGCAAATGTTATTGATGACCATCTCATGAATATTACTCATATAATAAGAGGAAGCGAGTATCTTTCTTCAACCCCTAAATACAATCTTTTGTATGATGCATTTGGTTGGGAAATCCCCAAGTATATTCACGTGTCACCTGTTATGAAAGATGCCAACAACAAACTTTCAAAGCGTCATGGTGATGCATCATATGAGGATTTTATTGCCAAAGGTTATCTCAAAGAGGCAATAGTAAATTATATCGCACTTCTTGGCTGGGCGCCCGGGGATGAACGTGAAAAGTTCACCATGGACGAACTTATAGAAGCCTTTGATGTCAAGGGCATAAGCAAATCACCTGCAATTTTTGACGAGAAAAAACTTGCATGGCTCAACGGTGAATATATCAGAGAACTCGCCCCAGAAGAATTCCACAAATTGGCACTTCCTTATTATGAGGGTGTTATTACAAACAAAGATATTGATTTGAAAGAGGTTTCGGAACTGTTGCAACCCAGATGCGAGAAACTTTCTGATATTCCCGAACAGGTGGACTTCTTTGACAATCTTCCTGAGTACGACAACGAGCTTTATACGCACAAAAAGATGAAGACCAATCCCGAAAATTCTCTGGAGGCATTGGAACATGTTCTTCCTGTTTTGGAGGGTATTGGTGACTGGACCAAAGAGAATATACATGATGAACTCATCGCTTTGGTTGAGAAACTGGAACTTAAAAATGGTAGAATCCTGTGGCCGGTTCGTGTTGCTGTATCAGGCAAAGCGTTTACTCCCGGTGGCGGTGTTGAACTTGCATATATTTTGGGTAAGGACGAAACAATTCGACGCATCAAATCAGGCATTGAACAGCTTTCAAAATAAAAATCAGATTGGATTGAGATTAAAATGGATATTACAACAAAGTTTTCAGACAGAGTAAAACATCTGGAGGCATCTGCCATAAGAGAAATTTTCAAACTTCTTGCGAAACCGGGAATCATCAGTTTTGCCGGTGGTGCACCGGACCCTGCTTTGTTTCCAAAATCGGAATTTGCCCAAATTGCTAAGGAAATTCTTGAAACTCAGGGCAATACTGCACTTCAGTATGGTATAACAGAGGGCTATGCTCCTCTTAGAGAATGGACAAAGAATAGATTGGTGAGTCAGGGCGTTCTTACAGAAGATGAAGATGTGATTATAGTAAGCGGTGGACAGCAGGGTATCGACCTTGCAACCAAGGCGCTCATAAATGCAGGGGACGGAGTTATATGTGAAGAACCCAGCTTTATTGGGGGTCTCAACTGTTTCCGCTCATACAATGCACAGCTTTATGGAGTCCCCGTGTTGTCTGACGGCATTGATACAGAAAAACTGGAGGAAACATTGAAAGAACATAAAAATGTAAAACTTCTTTATACCATTTCCACGTTCCAGAACCCGTCAGGAATTACTATTTCTCTTGAAAAACGCAAGAAGATTCTTGAACTTGCCGAAAAATATGATTTCCTTATTTATGAGGATAACCCATACGGTGAACTTCGTTTCAGCGGTGAGGAGATACCTACACTCAAATCCCTTGACACAAACGGAAGAGTTATATATTTTGGGTCATTCTCCAAGATTCTGGCACCTGGTATGCGTCTTGGTTTCACATCTGCACCGGCACCGCTTCTGGAAAGAATGATTATCTGCAAGCAGACTGAGGACGTACACACAAATGTTCTGTCACAGATGATTGCTTATGAATTTGTGACTCGTTATTCAATAGATGAGCATATTGCAAAACTTCGCAAGGCTTACGGCAAAAAGTGTAAGCTGATGATGGATTGTATGGATAAGTACTTCCCGGCAGAGGTGGAACATACTTGTCCTGAGGGCGGATTGTTCCTTTACTGTACAATGCCAGAGGGTTATGACAGCAAGGAACTTATGAAAAAAGCCCTTGAAAAGAATGTGGCATTTGTTCCGGGAACATCTTGCATGATCGATGACAAGGCAACGTATAGTACGTTCCGCATGAACTATTCAACAGCATCGGAAGAGGATATAGAAAAGGGCATAAAGGCCCTTGGCGAAGTATTACACACATTTATGGGAGTGTGAGATTGATATGGAAAATCAGACAGAAACAAAAAAGAGAATACTCAGCGGAATTCAGCCCTCAGGCGCTATGACTCTGGGCAATTATGTAGGGGCAATCCGCAACTGGGTGGAACTCCAGAAAGAGGATAAATACGAGAGCTATTATATGATAGCAGATCTCCATTCAATTACGGTGAGACAGGAACCTGCGGTTTTGAGAAAGAATGCAATGAATCTTCTGGCACTTCTCATTGCCTGCGGTCTTGACGGGGAGAAAGAACCTATATTCTTCCAATCCCATGTGCCTGCACACACACAGCTTGGTTGGGTGCTTGATTGCAATACCTATATGGGCGAACTCTCTCGTATGACACAGTTCAAGGATAAAAGTCGCAAGCATGCCGACAACATCAATGCAGGACTGTTTACATATCCATCATTGATGGCGGCAGATATTCTGCTTTATCAGGCGGACTTGGTTCCGGTGGGAAAAGACCAGAAACAGCACCTTGAATTGACAAGGGATTTGGCAATTCGCTTCAACAATGCATACAGTGATACCTTCAAAGTCCCTGAACCATATATTCCAAAGCTGGGCAACAAGATAATGAGCCTCCAGGATCCAAAACAGAAAATGTCAAAATCAGACCCCAATGAAAATTCATACATTTTGCTCCTTGACCCAATTGATACAGTTGTTAAAAAAATAAAGAGAGCAGTTACCGATTCAGGTTCCGAGGTACGATGCGGTGAGGGCAAAGAGGGCGTTGAAAACCTGATGAGCATTTATGCATCTGTTACCGGAAAGACTATGGAAGAGATAACCCTTGAATTTGAGGGTAAGGGTTATGGTGACTTTAAATCTGCAGTGACAGAGGCCGTTGCTGAAACATTAAAACCCATACAGGAAAAACATAATGACCTTATAAAAAACAAAGATTATCTGGAAACAATCTATAAACGTGGTGCCGAACAGGCAAACTATACAGCAAGAAAGACTATATCAAAGGTATACAGGAAGGTTGGCTTTATCCAGCCGTAACCATTGATACAGGAAGGACTGAAGAAAAATGTTTACAAACAGCGGTATATTCATTATCCTGGCACTTGCTGTAGGTTTTTTGATTTCATTCGCTTCAACACCTACGGTTATTGCTCTGGCAAACAGAGTAAAGGCTTTGGATATTCCAAAGGATTCAAGACGAATTCACAAAAAACCCATTCCTCTTATTGGTGGACTGGCGATATTCTATGGATTTGTTATAAGTGTACTTTGCTTTGCGGTTATTGACCGTGAAATAATGGGAATTCTTATCGGTGCAGTCATAATCGTCACTGTTGGTGTTGTCGACGATATGCGTGAACTCAGTGCCAAGATTAAGCTTTTGTTCCAGATTATAGCTGCAGCAATAGTTATTTATTTTGGTGTTGATATTACCTACATTGCCAATCCATTTTCACAATGGTTCGGACCGGTATATATAAACCTCGGATTGTGGTCAATACCTATTACAATGGTTTGGATAATAGGTGTCACCAATGCGGTGAACCTGATTGACGGACTTGATGGCCTTGCGGTGGGAGTTTCATCTATTGCGTCGGTGGCTCTTTTGTCGCTCACTCTCATATCTCAGAATCTCAATGCAGCTATTGTAACAGCGGCATTGGCGGGTGCAGGCTTTGGCTTTTTACCCTATAATTTTAATCCTGCAAAGATATTTATGGGTGATACAGGTTCTACATTCTTAGGATTTGTGCTTGCTTGTATATCAATCCAGGGAATCATGAAAATGTATGCATTGGTATCATTTGCAGTGCCGGTTCTTATACTGGGACTTCCAATATTTGATACTTTGTTTGCCATAATTCGCAGACTCCTCACTGGCAAGTCTATTATGTCCCCCGACCGCGGACATCTGCATCACAGATTGCTTGATATGGGATTTTCACAAAAGCAGACAGTTGCAATCCTTTATACTTTGACAAGTATTCTTTGTCTTACAGCGGTGGTTATGGCTCTTAAAGACGCAATAAGAGGTCTCATACTGGTTCTTGCTGTTGTAGGAATTCTGGTGGTAAGCCTTGCTGTTATGGAACCAAAGAATGATGAAAAAACTTCTGAGGAGGATACAAATGAAAAAGATTAAAGTAATGACAATTTTCGGAACACGTCCCGAGGCAATAAAGATGGCACCATTGGTAAAGGAACTGGAAAAAAACGAAAATGTTGAATCTATCGTATGCGTAACAGCCCAGCACAGACAGATGCTTGACCAGGTTCTCGAAATCTTTGATATAAAGCCTGATTATGACCTTAATATAATGAAAGACCGACAGACTCTAATCAGCATAACAACCAGAGGTCTTGAGGGGCTGGATGGTGTTATGAAAGAGGCACAACCTGATTTGGTGCTTGTGCATGGTGATACATCAACAACTTTTGTTGGAAGTTTGGCGGCATTTTACAATCAGATTGCCATAGGTCATGTTGAGGCAGGACTGAGAACATTTGACAAATATTCACCATTCCCGGAAGAAGTGAACAGAAGACTCACAGGGGTTATGGCAGACATGCATTTTGCCCCCACAGAGAGAAATCGTGAAAACCTATTACGCGAAAATGTGTCAGATGACACAATTTATATAACAGGTAACACAGTTATCGATGCGCTTAAGACAACGGTGAGAGATAGCTATGAGTTCAAGGATGCAGGCCTTGCGGAAATGAACTGGGATACAAAAAAAGTAATAGTCATGACAGCCCACAGAAGAGAAAACCTGGGCGAACCCCTCAAAAATATCTGCCGTGCAGTAAAACGCATTGTTGAAGATTTTCAGGATGTTGAGGTTGTTTATCCGGTACACATGAATCCGGCAGTTCGTGAGGTTGCATACAGCATTTTGGGTGATATGGACAGGGTGAAACTGATTGAACCCGTAAGTGCTGATGAACTCCATAATGCTATAAGCCGTGGCTATATGGTAATGACCGATTCCGGCGGACTTCAGGAAGAAGCACCATCTTTGGGCAAACCGGTACTTGTTATGAGAACCGAGACTGAACGCCCCGAGGCAGTTGATGCAGGAACAGTAAAGATTGCCGGCGTTGACGAGGATGTAATCTATAACATGGCAAAAGAACTTATATGTAACGAAAAAGCATACAATGCCATGGCAAAGGCAGTAAACCCTTATGGTGATGGCTTTGCATCAAAGAAAATTGTGGACGCAATAGTTGAAAAGTATTGCAGATAAAAAATACAGGAGAAACCAATTCGGTTTCTCCTGTTTCGTTTTAAACTTCAAAATCAAAGCACTGTCTTGCACCAACCATAGAACGTACATAGGTTGCAACAGCAACATGTATTGGATTTACCTGATATGCTTTCAATGCGTCTTCATCCACAAAGGTGCTGTCCAGCAAAAGGTCGCCGGTGGAGGAAGAGAGAGGTACATTTTGGATTTTGATATCCACAAGTCCATCAATCTGTCCCATAAGTCCCTCAATGTCTGTCTTGATTTTTACAGCAGCGGTCTGTTTTTCAGCATCGGAGAGTCCTTCTTTAAAACTCCAGATAATTATGTGTTTTACCATGTTTTTATCTCCTTTCATATTTAAAATCTGAAATCACGTTTTCCGTTTTGTATTTCTTCAATATAGTGTTTTGCCAACTCCCGTGCTTTTGGGTTGGGGATTTTTTCAACTTCGGTTTCAATCACTTTGAGACCGTTTTTCACCGTCTCAGGTGATGCATAATCTATAAGATATTCCTTAAGTGTAAGAAGTGCATTTGGCTGACAGCAATTTGCAATCTGACCAGATTTAATAAGAGACATAAATCTGTCACCGGTTCTGCCCTCGCGATAGCAGGCAGTACAGAAACTGGGAATATACCCGAGTTCAAGGAGCCAGTTTACAACTGCGTCCAAAGGTCTGGTATCACTGATGTCAAACTGCGCAGAATTTTCTTCCTCAGGCTCATCGTGGATATATCCGCCAACCGATGTTTTTGAACCGCCGCTTATCTGGGAAATGCCAAGTTTCAGAACACGTTCCCTTGATGCTTTTGACTCTCGTGTAGAGATAATCATTCCTGTATAGGGCACTGCGATTCTGATGATGGCAACTATCTTTTCAAATATATCATCAGAAATTGCATTTGTGAAGTCCTCTTTTTTAATATCATCAGCAGGACAAATTCTTGGTACGCTTATTGTATGAGGTCCAACCCCTTTAGCTGCCTCAAGATGTTCTGCGTGCATAAGAAGTCCCACAAAGTCATAGCGGTACATCTCAAGCCCGAACAAAACGCCAATACCAACATCATCAATGCCGCCATCCATAGCCCTGTCCATAGCCTCGGTATGATAAGCATAGTCATGCTTTGGACCAGTGGGGTGAAGAATTTCGTAATTCTCTTTGTTGTATGTTTCTTGGAAGAGGATATATGTGCCGATGCCGGCATCTTTCAACTTTCTGTAGTTTTCAACAGTTGTTGCTGCAATATTCACATTTACACGGCGGATTGCGCCGTTTTTGTGTTTGATACTGTAGATAGTATTGATACTCTCAAGAACATACTCAATAGGATTGTTTACAGGGTCCTCGCCAAGCTCAATAGCAAGCCTCTTGTGTCCCATATCCTGCAGAGCAATAACCTCATCACGGATTTCATCCTGGGTGAGTTTTTTTCTTGTTATATTTTTGTTGCAATAGTGATAAGGACAGTACGTGCATCCGTTTACGCAGTAGTTGGAGAGATAAAGAGGTGCGAACATAACAATCCGGTTGCCGTAGAGTTTTTCTTTTATCTTTATTGCAAGAGCTTTGATTGCATCATTAGCTTCAGGAATATCGCACTCCAAAAGAACAGCTGCCTCGCGGTGTGTAAGACCTTTGCAGTCCTCTGCACGTTTGATGAGAGAGAATATAAGGTCGGCGTTTGATTTGTTTGCCTTTGCATATTCGATTGTTTCAAGGATTTCCTCATGATTGATAAATTCCTCAGCTACAGAGGATTTGGGATTATAAATTGCCATAAAAATTCAAGCCTTTCTGCCCACATACTTTATATCCATTCTCAAGGTGGACATACATGAGATGGAATTTATGCAAAGTCGCCACGGTCAACAGTGATTTCATAACCGATGTCCTGCATACGTTTTTTAAGATTTTCAAGACCTTCTGCCGCTTCTTCGCCGGTTGCAATTTTGCCGTTGTAAAGCATATATTTTTTGCGTACAGCAAGTGGAGAGAGATTGGGCATAACAACATTAGCACCAGAGAGAATGCCCATTTCCCTACCCTTAGGATGAATTGTACCCAAAGCAGTGGTAGAAGGAAGTAGTACATTTTTTAGCATTATTCTCACCAAGGCAAGGAGCAAAAGCGTGAGTTCAAGACTCCCCTGGGGTTTGTCACCAAAGGGTGTATCCTTGTGGGGAATAAAAGGTCCAATACCCACCATTTGTGGCTGAAGCTCATGTATAAACAGAAGGTCCTCAGCAATAGTGTCAAATGTCTGCCAGGGTGAACCCACCATAAACCCGCATCCTGTCTGAAAACCGATATCCTTTAGCGCGAAAAGACACTTTTTGCGGTTTTCAAGACTCAAGTTTTGGGGGTGAAGTTTTGCATAATGTTCGGCATTTGCTGTTTCGTGGCGAAGCAAAAATCTGTCTGCTCCTGCACTAAAATACTTCTGGTAAGTCTCCCGTGAACGCTCCCCAATGGACAGGGTAACAGCACAATCTGGATATCTGTCTTTTATGCTGTGGATAATATCACACATAAGTTCATCATCAAAGTGTAAATCTTCGCCCCCCTGAAGGACAAAGGTTCGGAACCCCAGAGGATAACCCTCATCACAGCAGGCAAGAATATCGTCCTTTGTCAGGCGGTAGCGGGAGACCTTGGTGTTTTCGGCACGGAGTCCACAGTAGTAGCAGTTTTGTCTGCATATATTGGTGAATTCAATAAGACCGCGGATATAAATTTTGTTGCCGAAATGCTCTTGTGCAATTTTCTGTGCAATAGAACGAGCAAAATCCAAATCTTCTTGGGTATAGGAAAATAAGATTTGCACAAATTCATCATGGGACAAGGTACCACTTGTTTCAAGTTTTTTAATAAGTTCATTATTTGTCATTAAAAACCTCCTCAGTTGCGGAAGTTATTCCTTTGAATAAACTGTTTTCACATTTACATCTTTCAGCATGCCCAGTTTACCAGAAAGAGCACCAATAATATCAGCCGGTGCATCAATTATAATGCTGATTACAGAGAGGTCGCGCTCACGATAGGGCAGACCCATACGGCCAATGATATATTCACTATATTCGTGGAGCAATGAGTTAATCTCTTCCGCAGAGTGTCTGTCTTGGACGATTATTCCGATTATAGCAATACGTGTTTCCATAAAAAAACCACCTTTCAAAAATAAAAATCAGCATCTTCGCCGTGGTAGCAAAGGTGCTGACAAGAATATGAAATAAAGACCTTTGCCACAGGGTCGGGACGAACCCTCTCCTTCAGCGAGAATAGTTTATTATATTATTATATTATCAAAAAGGAAAGATGTTGTCAAGAAAAAAGTAAGCCTCGGATTTATAAACCGAGGCTTGGTGATCCATCCGCGATTCGAACGCGGGACACCTTGATTAAAAGTCAAGTGCTCTGCCAACTGAGCTAATGGACCATATTAAGTTTAAAAAAGTGTGGCTGGGCTGGCAGGACTCGAACCTACGAAATGCCAGAGTCAAAGTCTGGTGCCTTACCGACTTGGCTACAGCCCAATATAAAGAACCTTGACAATCTTGTCCGCTGCCAACTTAAAAAGTAGTGGGGTGGATAGTCGGAGTCGATCCGACGACCTCTAGAGCCACAATCTAGCGCTCTAACCAACTGAGCTATACCCACCACATAAAAAGCAAGTGGCGCGCCTGAAGAGACTCGAACTCCTGACCCACTGCTTAGAAGGCAGTTGCTCTATCCAGCTGAGCTACAGGCGCAAATCTTGCTGGAGCGGGTGATGGGAATCGAACCCACGCAATCAGCTTGGAAGGCTGAGATTCTACCATTGAACTACACCCGCATGTTTGGTAGGTTGCCATGCCGTTTCCGACCGACTGGATTATTATAACAGCAACTATTGCGTTTGTCAATAGTTTTTTTGAAAAAAGTTTGCCATTCTTCTAAATATTGCTTAGTATATGTGGGTTTTGAAATGTATATACAGACAAAAAACAAGAATCCGATCAATCGGACCGGATTCTTTGAGTTTAAAGAACGGATACAACCAGATTGGCGTCCTTTTCGTCAACTAACAGCTTGCTGCCTGAGGCAATCTCACCACCGATGAACATGCGGGCAAGTGAGTCCTCGATATTTCTTTCGATATATCTTCGCATAGGTCTTGCTCCGTATTGGCTGCTGTAGCCGTCTTTGCAAATACGGGCCTTTGCAGAGTCAGAAACAGAAAGGTTAATGCCTTTTTCCTCAAGACCTTTGCTAAGCTCAGCAAGGAAAAGATCACATATTTTCAACAGATCATCAGAAGATAGCTCGTCAAAGACGATTATTTCATCAATTCTGTTCAAAAATTCAGGTCTGAATATCTGTTTGAGAGCTTTTTCGGCTTTCAGTTTATTGGATGCGTTGTTGCTCGCCCCAAAACCTGCCACGCCGCCCAAAGTGTCACTTCCAGCATTGGATGTCATAACGATTATACAATCCTCAAATGAAACAGTTTTGCCATGACTGTCGGTAATACGTCCGTCATCCAGAATTTGCAAAAGAATGTTGAACACGTCGGGGTGAGCCTTTTCAATCTCGTCAAAAAGAATGACGGAGTAAGGGTGACGGCGTACCTTTTCGGTAAGCTGACCTGCATCGTCATATCCTACATATCCGGGAGGCGAACCAACCAGCCTTGATGCGGTATGTTTTTCCATGAACTCTGACATATCAAAACGGATAAGGGCATCCTCTGTGTCAAATACTTCACGGGCAATCTGTTTCACCAGTTCGGTTTTTCCAACGCCTGTGGGACCAACAAAAATGAATGATGCAGGACGTCGTTTAAGACTGAAACCTGCACGCTTGCGGCGGATTCCACGTGATACAGCAGAAACAGCCTCATCCTGACCGATTAGATGCTTGTGTAGTCTTTCCTCAAGGTTGACCAGACGGTTGGTCTCGAACTCGGTTATATTCTTCACAGGAATTTTTGTCCAACCCTCAATAACTGCAGCCAAATCGTCTGGGGTGAGATAAACATCATTCAAAGTCTTTTCAAGTTCATCTATCTGAGCCTCAAGCTGACATTCACGGCTCTTGAGTTCAGCAATCTTTTCATAATTTGCAGTTGTATCGGTGTTTTCGCCCTCGGGTGCAGTTTCGATTTCCTCTTGTGCGGTCTTGACATCAGCAAGTTGGGATTTAAGTTTTGCGATTTCCACAAGTGTGGTGTTGTCGAGATTTGCTTTTGATGCGGCTTCGTCGATTACGTCGATTGCCTTGTCAGGGAGAAATCTGTCAGTGATATATCTTTTTGAGAGAACTGCGGCACAACGAATGATGTCGTCGTTAATTTTTACTTTATGATAATCTTCATAGTATCCTTTGATGCCTTTGAGCATCTCGATGGTTTCCTCAACAGAGGGTTCTTCAACAATAACAGCTTGGAAACGTCTTTCAAGGGCACTGTCCTTTTCAATATGCTTGCGGTATTCCTCCAATGTTGTTGCACCTATAATCTGGATTTCACCACGAGAAAGAGCGGGTTTCAGAATATTACCTGCGTTCATTGCACCCTCAGCATCCCCTGCCTTGGTAAGAACGTGAACCTCGTCAATAACCAAGATTATGTTGCCCAACGCCTTGACTTCTGTTATGAGGCTTTTGAGACGTGATTCAAACTGACCGCGGAACTGAGTTCCTGCAACCATTGCCGCCATATCAAGTAGATATATTTCGTATCCCAGAAGTTTTGCAGGGACATTGCCCTCTGCAATACGCAAAGCCAAACCCTCTGCAATAGCAGTTTTACCTACGCCAGGCTCGCCTATCAGGACAGGGTTATTTTTGGTGCGGCGGTTGAGGATCTGTGTAACACGATTCATCTCTACCTCACGGCCAACCACACGATCAATCTCGCCTCGTTTTGCCTTGGAGGTAAGGTTTGTGCCGTACATATCAAGGAACTTGCGTTTATTTTTTGATTTTTCTTTTTTGTCGGTTTTTGTGGCTTTTTCGGGAGGATTACCCTCTTTGGAGTTTTGGGATTTTGAACCGTCAAACATGTTTGAAAGGAAGGAAAGGGGTGACTTCTTTACAGCACCGCCGTCTTCACTGTCATCAAAATCCTCTTCGCCCATAATCTCACCCAACATCTGTGATGGGTCAAAGTCCTCGCCGTTTTCCATCATTCCACGCATCATTTCCAGAGTTTCGCTGTTCATATTGTCAAACTCTTCCGCGGTGATTCCAAGACCTTTCAGCATATTGTCAAGGGGTGCGATATTCAGTTCCTTTGCACAGGAAAGGCAGTAGCCCTCATTCACCTGCTTGCCGTCGGGTTCCATTCTTGTGACAAAAACCACGGCCATATTCTTTTTGCATCTTGCACAGAGCATAGTTTACCTCCGTATATCATAAGTGGCACAAAACATGCCGATTTTTCATTAACGTAAAAAACAGTATACCACAGAAAAAGGGTTATTTCAATGACTTTTTTGTTAACAAACAGGAAAAAAGTTACTAAAAATTTAAGGAATTTCCTCAAATCTCTTTACAAAGTCGGATTTTTCCTGTAAAATAGACTAGTTAAACTATGTATTTAATTGTTTTAATATACAGGAGGTATTAAAATGTACGATAAAGTGTCAACCGATTTATCTTTCGTGGAAAGAGAAAAACAGATTGTTGATTTCTGGAAAGATAATGACATATTCAAAAAGAGTATAGAAAACCGCAAAGAGGGTGAAGTATTCACTTTCTTTGACGGACCGCCTACTGCAAACGGCAAGCCCCACATTGGTCACGTTCTGACCCGTGTAATCAAGGACTTGATTCCCCGTTATCGCACAATGAAAGGCTACAAGGTTCTCAGAAAGGCCGGATGGGATACCCATGGTCTGCCAGTTGAACTTGAGGTTGAAAAACAGCTTGGCATCAGCGGTAAGCCCCAGATTGAAAATTATGGTATCGAGGACTTTGTTAAAAAGTGTAAGGACAGCGTTTTCACCTACCAGAGCGAGTGGGAGGAAATGAGTGACCGTGTTGGCTTCTGGGCTGATATGGATAACCCATATGTAACCTACCACAACGACTATATCGAATCTGTATGGTGGGCACTCAAGACCATCTGGGACAAAAAACTTCTCTATAAAGGTCACAAGATTATGCCATACTGCCCCCGTTGCGGAACTTCACTTTCAAGCCACGAGGTCGCACAGGGCTATAAAGATGTAAAGGAAGCATCTTTGATTGCCAAGTTCATTGTCAAGGGCAAAACAAATGAATATATCCTTGCATGGACAACAACACCCTGGACACTTCCGTCAAACGTTGCCCTTTGTGTTAATCCCCACGAAACTTATGTAAAGGTAAAGGTTGGGGAGGAAACATTCATCCTTGCAGAAGCACTTCTTGACACAGTAATCAAGGACGAATATGAAGTAATTGAAAAGTATGTTGGCACAGACCTTTGCGGTCTTGAATATGAGCCACTTTATGACTTTGAAAAGCTTGACAAGAAAGGTCACTTCATTGTTGCAGACAACTACGTTACAATGAGCGATGGTACTGGTATCGTTCATATCGCACCTGCATTTGGTGAAGATGACTCTCGTGTGGGCAAAGAGAATGACCTGCCTTTTGTAAACCTTGTTAATCCTCAGGGCAACTTTGTTGATGCAGTTACACCGTGGAAAGGTATGTTTGTAAAAGACGTTGACAAACTGGTTATCCGTGACCTTAAGAACAGAAATCAGCTCTTTGAAGTTATAAACTTTGAGCACAGCTATCCATTCTGCTGGAGATGTGACACACCTCTCCTTTATTATGCTTGTGACACATGGTTCATCAAGATGTCAGCAGTACGTGACCAGCTCCTCAAAAACAATGACACAGTAAACTGGATGCCCGACAACATCAAGCACGGCAGATTCGGAAACTTCCTTGAAAATGTTATTGACTGGGGACTTTCCCGTTCAAGATACTGGGGAACACCTCTCCCAATCTGGACTTGTGAATGCGGTCATCACGAATGTATCGGTTCTATTGAAGAACTGAAAGCCAAGGGAATCAATGTTCCTGACGATATCGAACTTCACAAGCCATACGTTGACAATGTACACCTGAAGTGTGAAAAGTGCGGTGGCGAAATGAAGAGGGTATCCGACGTTATCGACTGTTGGTTCGATTCAGGTTCAATGCCCTTTGCACAGTGGCACTATCCATTTGAAAACAAGGAGCTCTTTGAAGAAAACTTCCCTGCTGACTTTATCAGTGAGGCTATTGACCAGACCCGTGGCTGGTTCTATACACTTATTGCGATTTCAACATTGCTCTTTGACAAGGCACCTTATAAGAATGTAGTTGTTCTGGGTCACGTTCAGGATAAAGACGGACGCAAGATGTCCAAGCATATAGGCAACGTTGTTAATCCCTGGGATGTCCTCAACAAACAAGGCTCTGATGCGGTAAGATGGTACTTCTATTCCAACAGTGCGCCCTGGCTCCCCAACCGTTTTCATGACGAGGCGGTTTCAGAGTCACAGAGAAAGTTCATGGGTACACTTTGGAATACTTACGCATTCTATGTTCTTTATGCCGAGATTGACCAGTTCAATCCCATGGAACATACCCTTGACAAGAGCAAGCTTGCACTGCTTGACAAGTGGATTTTGTCAAAACTGAACAATGTTATAAGAACAGTTGACAATTATCTCGAAAATTACAAGATTACAGAGGCAACAAGATTGATTCAGGAATTCACCGACGAACTTTCAAACTGGTATGTAAGACGTTCAAGAGAACGTTTCTGGGCAAAGGATATGACAGACGATAAGATTTGTGCATATATGACCCTCTACACAGTGCTTGTTGAATTCTCAAAAGTTTGTGCACCATTTATCCCATTTATGACAGAAATGATTTACAGAAATCTTGTTCTTAATGTGGACAAAGATGCACCAGAGAGCATTCATATGTGCGACTTCCCCGTGGCAAATGCAGAATTTGACTTTGCTGATTTGGAAGCGGAAATGGATGCGGCAAGAAAGATTGTTATCCTTGGCCGTGCCTGCAGAAATGCGGCAAACATCAAAAATCGTCAGCCAATCGGCAAGATTTATGTCCAGACCAATGGTGACATAGATGATGTTTACAAGAACATAATCCTTGACGAACTTAACGTGAAAGAAATCGAGATTACAGACAATGCAAGCTCATTCATAAGCTACAACTTCAAGCCACAGCTCAAGACAATGGGCCCCAAATACGGCAAGATTGTAAGAGCCATCTTTGAAGAAGTAAACAAGATGAATGGTGCAGAGGTTATGGCAACACTCAACGGCGGCGGAATGGTTAAATTGACAGTTGAGGGCACAGATGTTGAGTTTGGAATGGAAGATGTTTTGATTGAAACACTGCAGAAAGACGGATTTGTGTCAGACAGCGATGCAGGTTATACAGTTGTCCTTGATACAAACCTCACCGACGAACTTATTGAAGAGGGATTTGTAAGAGAAATCATCAGCAAAATTCAGACCATGCGTAAGGACAGTGGCTTTGAAGTTCAGGACAACATCAAGGTATCATGCTTTGGCAGTGAAAAGATTGATGCAATCATTGCAAAGAATGGTGACGAAATCTCAGCACAGACATTGGCGGTGTCAATGGATAATGCAGAGAATGCCGACGCAAAGGAATGGAACATCAACGGCGAAAAGGTAAAGATTGCCATTGTAAAAGCGTAAAGTTAAAGTAAAACGGCTATCGAAAAGGTAGCCGTTTTTTCGTTATACAAAAATGCCTCCCTAGTGTAAAGGGAGGTGGGTTTGCAAAGCAAACTCGGAGGTATTGTAATTGTTAAATTAATAAATTAAATACCATATCAAGAATTTTGAAACAATCCCTCAGTCTCACTGGGTTCGACAGCTCCCTTTGCACAAGGGAGCCGTTTGTTTGTCAGAATTTAATTTTAGTCAACATGTGGCGATACAGGGCAAAAAGCCAATATCTTTACAATCTTTTCTATTTGTTTGTCGCATGGGATATGTTCGTCTGTTATGCAAGCTATTTCGTCAAGCATTCTGTTGGCGTGTTGGTAAGAGAGCTTGATTGGGTTGAGCTTTTTGCTTTTTATCTGCGAAGCAATCTCTTTTCTTATTGCAACAGATACCAAATCATCCGTAAAATCATATTTCATTCAAAATCACCTCAAATAAAAAAGTGTGCCACCGAAGTGACACACCCAAAAAACGTATCACTCCGATTAAGTTCTGCAACAAACTTTTTATGCACCCATTGGATGAAAAACCAGAGGTACGCTTTTTGCATAGCGTATCTCCAACGGGTGATATTTATACATAAAAAATTTGTTGCTCTTGTAGTATACCACAAAAAAATTTTAATGTCTATATTTTTTCAAAAATAAATAGCTCCCTGTGTTTCAGGGAGCTAAAAACCATATGCAACTTTGCAATATCAATCGTCACAACCGCATGTGTTACGTTCGCATCCGCATCCGCAGTCACAGTCTTCCACAGCTTTTCTGGGCGGGAAGAATTCGTCAAATGGGAAACGAATTGTGTTGAACAGTTCGCAAGGATTGTTCTCGGTTGCTGTGGGACATTCTTTGCATGGGATACAGAAGTCAGTTGCATCAATAAGGAGCTGTGCATTGCGTTCAAGTCTTACAATGCTGAACAGTCCCAAAGATGCCAATACCAGCTTGCCGTCGTCACCTGTGTAAAGTTCATCATCAAAACAATCACAGATATTTTCGGGGATGGCAAGGAAGTGGTCATTGCAGTCGCAACAACAGTCATCTTCGCGGGATACCAGTTTAGCAGCCAGAGCGATGGGGTCAACAACCTCT
Source organism: Clostridia bacterium (assembly GCA_045532055.1). Classification (GTDB taxonomy): domain Bacteria; phylum Bacillota; class Clostridia; order Monoglobales; family Monoglobaceae; genus SIG440. The sequence goes on along the minus strand of JAZSFF010000026.1, from coordinate 44,400 downwards.
ACAACTGCTGTGGGCAGGTTTGTTTTCTGCCACATCTTTGATATGTCCTCGCAATCCTCTTTCAAAGATGATTCAAAAATCTTTACATTGCCCTCAGAACCAAAGAGAATAACCTTTTTGTCATAGGTCAAAAGACCCTCAATCTCTGTGGGACAGGATACACCGCGGAATGCCTCAACGGTTACCTTGATGAAGAATTTCATATCAACGGTGAAGTAGCCTCGGTTAAAGGATAAAGGTTCTACATTTGTGTACACCCAGATGATTTCGGCTTTTTTGATTTTTACGTTGATTGCACGCTCAATTATTTCCTGACCTCTGTTGGTGAAGTAAACCCTCTGGTCGCGGATGCAATCTCTGTCCTTGCAGGAATCGTATATCTGGTTGGTGTTGATGCAAACGCCGCCTCCAAAATCGTCATTTCGGCGTTCGCCTCTGTTTTCTTGTTCAAGACAGCAGTCTGCAAGCACTGCTGCGCTTTCGTCATAAATTTCATGTTTATCGCTCATTAAAATACCTCCTAAATTTCAGAATTTTAAAATTGGTGACCTAATTCATTGTATGAAAAAACAAAAAAAGGGTTACCGAACACACATAATTGGCAAAGAACCCTAATCTAATATAACAAAGGATTCTTGAAAGGTGTTGAGGGTGAATGGCAAAAATATGCCAGAGTGTTGTGCTGCAGAATGGCAAAAACAGTATGTTTATTGAACAAACCAAAGAAAATCAGTTGCTTTGCAAAATGATGAACTATTCAAAAATCACAGAGGAAGTATTTGAACTGGGCAGTGCTGTGGACTTTGATGCTGCGTTGGACAAAATTGGGGATATACATATTGTGATGACTGATGAAAAGGGAAATATGATTTATATAAGAAAGTCCAAAGACCGATGGATACGGGGGGTTGTAAAAGAAAATCTGGGAGCGGAAAATGTTTTTGTTTTCTCATCGGGCGAGGGAATTATGATTTTCTATGGAAGTGGAAATACATTATATTGTCAAAAAATTTCACAGGAAATTCAGGACCCGTATATGATAGACAAGAATGCCGATGCAGAGACTTTTTATGTTATACAGAAGGAAGATGGAGATTTTCTGATTATATATATAAATGAGGAAAAAAAAGAACTGGGGTCAAGACGGTTTTTAAGAAAAAGTGGGACATGGCAGGAATTTCAGTCAATATCGCAGTGCAACGAAATAAAGCATGTTTTTGCAACAGACCATGGTGGAGACATTTTGGTATGTTACAAGGCGATGGATGAAATCAGGTTTTTGAAAATTGGGGAAAGTACCCAACAGAGTCTTACGCGTCGCCATACCGGGCGTGCACAATGTCCTGTTGTTATGACCACCGGGGATGGCATAAAACTATGCTGGCTCTGTGATGGGAGAGTTTTTTCAAGCGAGAAAAAAGGGGAAACCTCAAGGTGGCAAAGACTTGAGGAAAACAGAATATCAGATGTTGAACAAATGGGGATTTTTAAATTTTGCAATACACAAATGTCCTATAAAATAGGTTTTGTAAAGAATGGGTATGTGGGTATATGGGGCGAGGAAAAAGAAATATTTGCAAACCCAAAACCACAAAATGCAGAACAAAACAAAATTGAGAGAATATTTGAAGAAATAAAGGTCATTCACAGCAGAATAGAGGAGCTGAACAATAAAATTGACAAAATGAAAAAGATAGTAATGATTTCACCAAACAAAAAAGCTATGGAAAAAGTCAGCAGAACAAATTTGGTTAAAATAGACAAAAAATAGAAAAAATATTGTTTGGTATTTGGTTGAAAAGATTGAAAAATCATTGTATAATTGTACTAATAGATGCAAACAGCCATGGCTGTTGGTTCTGTATTTGACTACATTTAGGAGGGTTGAAAATTGAAATTGTATGAAACTTCAAAAATCAAAAACTTTTGTCTCTTAGGCCACGGTAACTCGGGAAAGACATCGCTGGCAGAGGCTATGCTGTATACAGCAGGCTCGGTGGAGAGAATGGGCAGAACTCAGGACGGAAACACTGTTATGGACTTTGACCCTGAGGAAATCAAGCGCAAATTCTCCATAAGTGCGTCTCTTGCAACCTGTGACTGGAGCGGAACAAAGTTTAATATTATAGATACCCCCGGATTTTTTGACTTCGTTGGTGAGGTTCAGCAAAGTGTCAAGGTTGCTGATGCGGCAATCATAGTTCTCAGCGGTAAGTCAGGTCTTACGGTTGGTGCAGAAAAGGCTTGGAAGTATGCAGATGATGCAGGCATTCCCAAAATGATATTTATAAACAAGGTCGATGATGAACGCGTGAATTATTACGGTGTTCTGGATCAGTTGAGAGAAAAATATGGAAAGAAAATCGCTCCCTTGCAGGTTCCTATCCGTGAGGGCGAAAAGATAACAGGCTTTGTCAATGTGGTTGAGGGCGAAGCTAGAAAGTTTGAGGGTGACAGAACAGTCACAGCGGCTATACCTGAGGGTATGGAGGCGGACATCGCTCCAATCCGCGAAATGATAAACGAAGCTGTTGCAGAAAGTTCTGAGGAACTTATGGACAGATACTTTGCCGGTGAGAGCTTTACACTGGCGGAGACATATGAGGCTCTGCGTGCCGGTGTTGCGGCAGGTGATATTGTGCCTGTGCTGTGCGGCAGTGCATACAACAAACTTGGTATTTCGTCACTTATGAATGCAATAAATGCATACTTCCCCGCTCCCGATTCTTCTGATGATTTCTTCATTGCAAAGAAAGAGGACGGAACAGATGCACGTCGCAAGGTTGACGTGAATGACCCGTTGGCGGCACTTGTTTTCAAGACTGTTGCTGACCCATATGTTGGCAAATTGTCATACTTCAAGGTTTATTCAGGAATTATGACACCTGATACAACGGTTTATAACGCTGTTTCAGGCACTAATGAAAGAGTGGGCAAGATTTTTGCTGTTGTGGGTAAAAAACAGATTGAGGTTGAAAAGCTCAATGCCGGTGATATTGGTGCTGTGACAAAACTGGCAAGCACAAATACCGGCGATACACTGTGCAGTATCAGTGACCGTATAGTTATTGATGCTATTGAATTTGCAAAGCCCAACACATCCATGGCGGTTGTTCCCAAGGCAAAGGGCGACGAAGAAAAGATAAGCCAGGGTCTCGGTAAACTTATGGACGAGGACAAGACTTTTGTGATTGAAAATAACACCGAGACACATCAGATGATAATCAAAGGCATGGGCGACCAGCACATTGATATCCTCATCAACAAGCTTAAGAGCAAATTCGGGGTTGAAGTTGCTCTTACTGAACCCAAGGTTGCTTATCGTGAAGCAATTCGCAAAACTGTTAAGGTTGAAGGAAAGCACAAAAAGCAGTCAGGTGGTCATGGTCAGTATGGTCATGTATGGATTGAATTTGCACCGCATGATGATGGACTCTTGTTTGAAGAAAAGGTGTTTGGCGGCAGCGTTCCCAAAAACTACTTCCCTGCAGTTGAAAAAGGTCTTCAGGAAAGTATGAAACAGGGTATTCTGGCGGGTTATCCAATGGTTGGCCTCAAGGCTACATTGCTTGATGGTTCTTACCATCCCGTTGATTCTTCTGAAATGGCGTTCAAGACTGCTGCATCACTTGCTTTTAAGGCAGGTATGGAACAGGCAAGCCCCGTTCTTCTGGAGCCTATCGGCCATCTCAAGGTTTTTGTTCCTGACAGCTATACCGGTGATATAATCGGCGATATTAACAAGCGCCGCGGTCAGATGTTGGGAATGACACCTCAGGGTGACGGCATTACTCTTATTGAGGGTGAAGTTCCTATGGCTCAAATGCATTCATATTCATCAGACCTCAGATCAATGACACAGGCAAAAGGTAGCTATGAATTTGAATTTGAAAGATACCAGGATGCTCCTCCTAATGTTGTTGAAAAGATTATTGCTGAAAGCAAGGAATAATATTAAAACTAAAGCCCCCTGCGTTGCAGGGGGCTTTTTTATATTGACCTACACAAAATCAAAAAAGATTTGTCAATTTTCGGTTTATGGAAAGTGTTCCGTAAAAAAGACAAATCCTTTTTGAATATGTGAAAAAACAGGGGTAGGTATCAGATACAATACAGATTGCTTAGAACATCGCAAAGTGTAACGGGAAAAACTGAATTATCAGCCAACCATAAACAACACTTTTCGGCTTCTTCACGTGTGAAAAACATGTTTTCGATGACCGCGGAATCCATTGGGTCAGTGTCCATAGTTGCCGCAATTCCAAAGGGGTGGGGAACTGTGGCATCACTGCTGATTACATAGAAATTGATACCATCGGCAGATGCTATGGGCTTGGTAAAACTGTTTTTGTCCATTTGTTTTGCCTCCTGAATTAGATTTGGTGCAAGGGGACCCAATCCTGAGAGGGAGTGTAGCCCCCTTGCTTTGAGGGATATTTTTATTTTATAGCTAGATTAAAACAATTTCACAATGTTTACATCGACAAAAAACGACAAAACAAATACTGTTAAAAAATGCCGAAAAATCAAGGAAAAAATGGAATTAAAAGAGTTATTGTTGCAAACTATAAGATTTTATGTTAACCTAAATGTAAATTATGTTTGGAAATAGGGGGTTTGATTATGCTGAAAAACAAGATGTCTGTGCCCTCAAGACTGTTGATGACTTATGGTACAAAGACAGCACTTGGGGTACTTCTTATAGGAATTTTTGCATACAAGTATAATCAGTGGTGCATAGGAGGGTATGCAAATGAAGTTTTTTGCATAAATATTATTCAGGCGTCATTTAGCCTGTTTGTTCAGTTTATACTGGGTGGAATAATCCTTGACTGTGCCATTGCAAAAAGGTAAGAACAATGTCTGTCAAGAAAACTGGCAGACATATACATAAAAGGCAAGACTTGACGTTTTGCAGGTTTTGTAGTATTCTATTGTGAGTGGGCGTCTTTGATGCCGGTAGTTTTGGTTTGAAAGTATTATATTTATATAGTTGACAAGGAGGCGTCGCTTTGAAGAACAAGGAGAAAAAATTCTTGCAAGGTGCGTTGATTCTGGCTGGGGCAAACCTGTTGGTTAAGATTATAGGTGCACTTTTCAAGGTGCCACTTTATAACCTCATTGGTGAAGACGGAAGCGGTATATTCAATGTTGCATACCAGATTTATACATTCATGTTTATTATTGCAACTGCCGGATTCCCTATTGCTGTCTCAAAAATGGTGGCGGAGAGCATTGCCAGAGGCGACGAATATGACGCAAGGCGTATTTTCCAGACGGCAACATTTTTACTTGGAGTTATAGGCCTTATAGGAAGTACAGTTCTTTATGTGTTTGCGGGTAATTTGGCAGCATTTCTGGGCAATCCGGATTCTGCACTGGGAATCAGGGTGATTGCTCCGGGGGTGTTCTTTGTTTCCCTAGTATCTGCATACCGCGGTTATTTCCAGGGTAAACAGAATATGTACCCAACAGCCGGTTCTGAGGTAGTAGAGGCAAGTGCGAAATTACTTATTGGTATTGTTGCAGCAATGGTGTTTATGAATATGGCAATAAACATTCCGGGCACAAGTTCTGGGTTTTCGGCACATTCAAGAACTATGTATTCTGCAACGGGCGCAATTTTTGGTGTTACGTCGGGTACGCTTCTTGCACTTGTGCTGATGTTGATTATATTCAGTTGCAAAGAAAAAAGAATAAAACCAGTTCCGGGACAAAGTATAAGACCCAGAAGTGATATACTAAAAAATCTTATAAAAATTGCAATTCCCATTACTATCGGTGCGTCGGTATCAAGTCTCACAAGCCTTGTGGACCTTGCTACCATCATGAACAGATTGGTGGTAAACCCCGATGTGTTTGATTCATATGCGCATATCTTTGCGGAAGGCACAGAGTTTTTTGGCAAGGCAATAGAGGAAGGTTGGAAGGGTATCACACTTCTTCAAAAGAAAGCAAATTCCCTCTATGGTGTATATACCGGTCAGGCGCAGACCATGTTCAATCTGCCACTTACCATTGTTGTGGGAATCAGCATGAGTATAGTCCCTGCAATATCAACAGCGCTTGCGGAAAGAAAACGGGAACAAGCACAGAGCATGACAGCAAGTGTTCTCAGAATAACAATGCTGTTTGCACTTCCTTGCGCAATGGGATTTTTTGTTCTTTCATCGCCTATTTTAAGACTTTTGTACAGTGATGCAAACGCGGGATATCTTTTGCAAAAACTTGCCTTTGCTGTGCCTTTTGTGGCATTGGTTTCTGTGAGCAACTCTGTTCTTCAGTCATACGGAAAGGTTTATTATCCTGTATTCAACATGCTTATCGGCGGAGTTGTAAAGGTATTTATGAACTATACACTGATTCCCGTCTGGGGAATAGATGCAGCCCCCATTGCCACGGCTGCATGCTATGGAATAATTGCAGTACTTAATCTTGTGTGTATAGTGCGGATGCTTGAAGCAAGAATAAATATAATGGATTTAGCGATAAAGCCTCTGTGTGCGGCGTTGGTTATGGGTGCAGTGGTATCTGTTGTATATAATGCCTTGTCGGCACTTATGCCGGGTTCAAGATTGGTTACAATTGCTGCAATAGGCGTTGGCGTAGTTGTTTATGCTGTTGCTGTAATCCTTGTCAAAGCTCTCAAACGCGATGACGTGCTTAATTTGCCCAAAGGTGAAAAAATTGCGGGATTGCTGGAAAAATACAAGTTACTGTAGGAGAAAATCATGGAAAAGAATTATAAATTTGATGACTTGCTTGAAATTGTAAAAAAGTTGAGAGGTGAGGGTGGATGTCCATGGGATATGGAACAGACCCACCAAAGCATAAAACAATCCATAATTGAAGAGGGCTATGAACTTATTGAGACCCTGGACAATGAGGATTGGGAAAATGTTGCCGACGAAAGCGGAGATTTGCTTTTGCAGGTTGTTTTTCATGCCCAGATAGGCAAGGAAAAAGGAGAGTATAACATTGATGATGTAATTAATGCGGTTTGTCGCAAACTTATACACAGACACCCACACGTTTTTGGAGATGTAAAGGTTAGGGATTCAAACGAAGTTCTTGCAAACTGGAATCAGATAAAGCGTGATGACAGAGGGCAAAAGACTGTTGCGCAGGACATGGAAGAGGTTTCAAAGTACCTCCCGTCTCTGATGCGTGCACAGAAAATCCAAAGCAAGGCGGAAAAAGGCGGTTATGTTTTCAGTGAGCCTGTTTTTGCTGCAGAAAGCATTGCAAATCTTTTGAATGTTATGCTTGGCAATACCGAACCTGAGATTGCAGAAAAATACATCGGCAAGGTTTTGTTTGAGACTGTTTCTGTGGCTAAAAAGATGGGAATTGATGCTGAAACAGCATTAAACCGCCAGATAGAAACCTTTATTCAGGAATATTCAAAATACGAAGGCTGAAAGGAGATGTCTTTATGAGGCTGGACAAATATTTAAAGGTTTCACGACTCATAAAAAGACGTACGATTGCTAATGAGGCATGTGACGGCGGCAGAGTTTCGGTAAACGGCAAGGTTGTCAAGGCGTCTTATGATGTGAAAGTTGGAGACATCATTGAAATAAGATTCGGGAGTCGAGTGCTCAACGTCAGGGTAACCGATGTCCGTGAACAGGTGGGCAAGAGTGATGCAGCCACGCTTTATGAAGTGGTTTCTCTGTAAAAGTCAAAGAGGTGATTTTGCACCTCTTTTTTTGTGTCTATTTAACTAAAAACACTTGACAAAATGGTGAAAATTTATTAGAATTATATTGTATGTATTTTAAAGCGTTAATTCTTATATACAGTTTGTTTTAATGTATTTCTTTGCATAACTTTTACATCCGTATTTTGCGGGTGTTAACACTGGCGAAAAACCCAGAGATTGATATAATCTATGATATGACGTCAAATTTGATATAAGGGGGTGTTTACCATTATAGACGGAATGCAAATAGCAGTTATCTTAGGTATTGTTATTGTTGCCATAATTGGAATGTTCTTGGCTTTCAGATTCGGTTATTCATATCGAAGAAAGGTTGCCGAGTTTAAGATAAACAGTGCAGAAGAAGAAGCAAAAAAGATTATTGAAGGTGCAAAATCAAAAGCAGTTAAAGATGCAGAACATGCAAAAAAAGAAAGACTTTTAGAAGCAAAGGAAGAAATACATAAAGAACGCAATGAACTGGATAAAGAAATAAAGGAAAGACGCAATGAGCTCCAAAGACAGGAACGTCGTGTGCAGCAAAAAGAGGATGCCATTGACAAAAAGACTCAGGTTCTTGAAAAAAAGGAAGAACAGGTACAGAATAAGCTGGCAGAGGTTGATGAACTTAAAGAAGAAGTTGAAAAGGTTAAGAAACTTCAGATGTCACAGCTTGAGAAACTTGCAGAACTTTCTGTGGCAGAGGCAAAGGATTTGCTTCTTAAACAGGTTGAAATCGATGCAAGACATGACGCGGCTTTGTTGATTAAGAGTATCGAAGAACAGGCAAAAGAAGAAGCTGATGCAAAAGCCAGAAACATTATCACAGGAGCAATTCAGCGTTGTGCTGCTGATCAGGTTGCAGAGACTACGGTTTCTGTGGTACAGCTTCCTAATGACGAAATGAAGGGCAGAATTATCGGTCGTGAGGGTCGAAATATCCGATCAATTGAAACCTTGACTGGTGTTGATTTGATAATTGACGATACACCCGAGGCTGTTATTCTTTCAGGTTTTGACCCGGTAAGGCGTGAGATTGCAAGACTTTCTCTTGAAAAACTTATCGTTGACGGAAGAATTCATCCGGGACGTATTGAAGAAACTGTTGAAAAATCAAGAAAAGAAGTTGAAGCTATAATCAAGCAGGAGGGTGAACAGGCTACATTTGATACAGGTGTTCACGGTCTCCATCCGGAACTCATTAAACTTCTGGGTAGACTTAAATACCGTACAAGTTATGGCCAGAATGTTCTTAAACATTCTGTTGAGGTAGCTCACATTGCAGGTCTTATGGCGGCAGAACTTGGTGTTGATGTTTCTCTGGCAAAACGTGCAGGACTTCTTCATGATATTGGTAAGGCGATTGACCATGAAGTTGAGGGTTCACACGTTACAATCGGTGCAGATGTTGCCAAAAAGTATAAGGAAAACGACAAGGTTATCCACGCTATTATGGCACACCACGGCGATGTGGAGCCTAACTCATGTGTAGCATGTCTTGTTCAGGCGGCGGATACTATTTCTGCAGCAAGAACAGGTGCAAGACGTGAAAACATCGAGTCGTATATCAAGAGACTTCAGGCACTTGAAGAAATTGCAAATTCATTTGATGGTGTTGAAAAATCATTCGCAATCCAGGCTGGACGTGAAGTGAGAATTATGGTTAAGCCTGACCACGTAAATGATGACGAAACAATCCTTTTGGCAAAGGATATTGTTAAAAAGATTGAGAGTTCAATGGAATATCCTGGACAGATTAAAGTCAATGTTATTCGTGAACTCAGAACAGTTGAATATGCGAAGTAAGGAGCCTACAGCTCCATGGAAAAGGCTGCTTTTTGCAGCCTTTTTCTGTCAATTTGAAAGGCGGCTGAACAATGAAAATTTGTCCTTGGTGTCAGACCCAAAATCCGGATAGTGCTGTGCTTTGTTTGGAGTGCATGAATTCCATAGGCGGTATAGCCCCAGAACCGGAAGATTATTCAGAAAATATGGTAAATGAATTTTTCAAAAAAGAGGAAACGCGTGACAGACGGCATCATCTTTTTCTCAGGCTGGCTATAGTAGTTTACTGTATCATATGTATCCCTGCATATGTTTTGCTTGTGATAGAAAATGGACCGATTTTCCCGGTTGCTTTTATTACATTGTTCCTTTTATTGGGATACTATCTATGTGTATTTAAAGCGGAGTTTTTGTTTAAACTGCAACATTTTACTTGTATTGACAATATTGACGATGTAGAAATTTCGGATTACTATTTCTTGTCAAACAAAATCGGTGGGTTTGTTATGCTTGTTGTCGGTATTTGCTTTGCTATTTATGTGTGCATTAAAGGTATAAACTGGTAGTAAAAATTTTAGAAGAGGAAAACAAAATATGAAAATTCTTGCAATAGGTGATATTGTAGCGTCAGACGGACGTGAATTTATATATAACAATTTAGGAAGAATAAAAAGGAAGTATAATATAGATTATTGTATTGCAAACGGCGAGAACGCCGCGGCAACAAACGGAATAACTGTTGATATAGCCAATACATTGCTGCGCAGCGGTGTTGATGTTATAACATTGGGAAATCATACCTTTGCCAATCGTGAATATGCCCAGGTGCTCTCTGATATTCCGCAGGTAATAAGACCTGCCAATTTTCCATCAGAGACAGAGGGATCGGGTTACTTTGTTGACGATTTGGGATATATAAGGATTGGTGTTATCAATGCCATAGGCAGAATCAATATGGATGCTGTTGATTGCCCGTTCAGAGCAACAGAAAAAGCAATAAAAGAAATGGAAAATAAAGCAGACATAATAATAGTTGATTTCCATGCAGAAACAACAAGTGAAAAACTGGCATTTGGCAACTATTTTGACGGCAAGGTGGCAGTGGTTTTTGGTACCCATACCCATGTCCAAACAGCTGATGAACGTCTTTTGCCCGGTGGTACGGGATATATAAGCGATTTGGGAATGACAGGGGTCAGGGACTCAATCCTTGGGGTCAAAAAAGAGATTATAATAGATATGTACTATACCCGCAAAAAATATAGGTTTGAAAAAGCCGAGGGTGAGGTATGGTTCAATGGTGCCGTCTTTGAAATAGATGACAAAACAAAAAAGGTTTTAGGTGTTGAACGATTAAATTTTTCCGCGACAGAGATTTAAGGAGAAAAGATGAAGAAAGAACAATTTGCTGACAGAGTCTATTTTAAAAGTGATTTACTTGAAGAAATCGAGGGCATAACCCATTGTTTTACAACCAGATGCGGCGGTGAAAGCAGGGGCAACATAGAAGGGCTTAATCTGGGATTTCGCTGTGGAGATAACTTTGAATCCGTAAGAGCAAATTATTTCCTTGTGGCAGAGGATATGGGGTTTGCTTTTGAGAAAATAACTGCCGGCAATCAAACCCATTCGGCAAATATAAAGATTATAACAGAAGAAGATGCGGGCAAGGGCGTAAGTTGTGAAAGTGATATTCGGGATGTGGATGGACTGGTAACCAATATAAAAAATCTGCCATTGGTGGTTTATTATGCGGATTGCGTGCCTGTTCTTCTTGCTGATTCTAATGTGGGAGTTGTTGCTGCTGTTCATTCGGGATGGCGTGGAACAGTGGCGGGTATAACCAGAAATGCTGTTGGAATTATGGCGTCAAGATTTGGTGCCGACCCTGCAAACATAAAAGTTGCCATAGGCCCATCCATAGGTCCATGTTGTTTTGAGACGGGTGAAGAAGTGGCACTGCAATTTGATGAAAGATTTGTTGCAAAGTACGATGATAAATTCAAAGTGGATTTGTGGAAAGCAAACATGGATATTCTGGAAGGTTGCGGAATCAAAAGGGAAAATATTGATGTTTTAAGACTTTGTACAATATGTAACAACGATATGCTTTATTCTTACCGTGTTCATAAAGACTCTACCGGAAGAATGGGCGCTTTTATAATGATTAAGGATTAAAGGTGAATTAAGTGAAAAAGATACTGGCTCTTATCATGTCGGTTGTGTTGATTTTTATGACAGCAGGCTGTGGTGAAAATAAAGAGAATAACATTTCAAACAAAAATAAGGAAAATGTCCAGGTGTCAGGCGGGGAAATTTCCATTTTTTCGTATAAGCCGGACACACTTTGCCCTATACTCAGCAAAAATCAGTCTAATATCCATATGCTTAATGCTGTGTATGATGGGTTGGTGTCTTTGCCTGAAAACCTTTATCCGGAAGCGGCTCTGGCGGAAAACTGGTCAGTTTCTGATGATGGTTTGAAGTGGACTTTGTCCCTGCGTCAGGATGTGATGTGGCACGATGGTGCAGCCTTTGACGCAAAGGACGTACTCTATACCATAAATCAAATAAAGGCAAATGGAGACAGCATATATTCATACAATGTTTCGTTTATAAAAAACACAAGAGAATTAAGTCCATATGAAGTGGAGCTTGAATTAACGGAACCTTGGTCAAACTTTGTAAGCCTTTTATACTTTCCAATTATAAAATCGGGTGGGGAAATAAATCCATCAAACTATAAGCCAATAGGCACAGGTCCGTATAAATTTGAAGACAGGGGAGAAGGCAATGTATTTTACCTTGTGCGCAACAAGAAGTGGTGGGGAGGAAGACCTGAGACTGATTGTATCGTGGTAAGAATGCTCCCTGACAACAATACTGCCCTTTATGCGTTCAGTTCCGGCAGTATTGACATGACAATATCAGATGATATGAATTGGGGGAGATTTGTCGACCCTGTTTCGGCATCATATACGTCAGTGAAAACACCTATATTCCATTTTCTTGGTATAAATCATGAAAGTGGTGCGTTGCAGTTCCCTGAGGTGAGAAAGTCAATTTCATACAGCATTGACCGTCAGAATATTATTGACGAAGTTATGATGGGGTATGCCACACCTGCGGGTATACCAGTGCATCCGGATTGGTACATCTGCGGAGAGAATAAGATGGAGTTCCCGTTGAATAAAAACGCCACCAGAGAAATAATGGGAGATAATGACTGGAAATTGACAGACGGGGTTTATACAAAGCTGGTGGAAACCATAAAAACCGATGAGTCGGAGCAGAGTTCAGGACAGACAGAGAAAAAAGAATACAAAACTGAATTTAAAGTCCTCTTCAATGAGGACAATGAATACCGCAAGAGTATGGCGGAACTTCTTAAAAAAAGTCTTGAACCTATGGGCTTTAAAATAATCCTTCAAAGTGTTGATTATGAGGAATACACACAATGCATTGAAAGCGGAGATTATGATATTTTTATAGGGAGTTATATTGTATCACCGGAATTGAAGTTTTCGTTTATACTTGATGAGGGCAATGTGTTCAGATTCAATGATGACAAAATGAACCTGAACATAGAAAACCTGAAGAAAAAAACAAGTATTTCCGGTGTAGAAGAAGGCTTTGGCAATCTTGTAAAGAATTTCAAAGAATTGAATCCGGTGATAGGACTGTTCTTTGAAGAACAGATAATGGTCCACAGCAACCGTATTGAGGGTGAAATAAAACCCACATACTTTGATTTGTACAGAGGAATTGAGAATTTGCAAAAGGGAGAGGCGAAGTAGTGAACAGAACCATAATCCATGTTGATATGGATGCGTTTTTTGCGGCGATTGAAGTGCGTGATAATCCTGAACTGGCAGGGAAACCTTTGATTATTGGCGCGTTGCCCGAAGAACGCGGGGTTGTTTCTACATGCAGCTATGAAGCAAGGAAATATGGGATTCATTCTGCGATGAACATAAAGGAAGCATACAGGAGGTGTCCCGATGGGATATATATGCATGGGGATATGAGAAAGTATGCACAGGCATCCGAAGAAATTCACAAGATTATGCTGAAGTACACAGACCAGATAGAGTTTGTGGCACTTGACGAGGGGTATATGGATGTTACACACTCAATGCGTATTTTTGGAAGTGCAGAGGAAATAGGACGAAAATTAAAAAGGGAAATCTTTGAAAAAGTGGGTGTTACCTGCTCAGTAGGAATATCTTATTCAATGATGGGAGCAAAACTTGCCAGTGAAGAAAAGAAACCAGATGGCTTTTTTGTTATACCGGACAGAAAAAAACTGATGGAACTCATTAAACCAAGACCTGTGGGGGTAATCAGTGGTATAGGTGTAAAAACTGCTGACAAACTTAACCGGATGGGTATTGTAACGGTAGAAGATTTGTTGAAAACATCCCCTGAAAGACTTGCTGTTTTTGGAGCAATGGGCAGGGAAATGTTAAAGCTTGCATCGGGGAATGATGACAGACAGGTTGTGGCAAATGGAGTATCAAAATCTATTGGACGGGAACACACATTTCAAATGGATATTTCAGATGTGAAAGTTCTTGAGGAGGCATTGTTGCTTTTGTCAAGAGATGTAAGCCTCAGGGCAAAAAAACAGAATTTGTGGGGCAGAACAGTTACACTTAAAATAAAGTTTTCAAACATGAAGAGTATAACAAGGTCACGGAGCGGTGATGCTGTAAACTCTGTTAAGGATATCTGCAATATCGCAAAGGAGTTGCTGAGGAATGAAAAATTACCTGATACAGTAAGGCTTATTGGTGTTACTATAAGCAATTTGCAGGATTCACCAGATGAAAAGTTCAAACAGCTTTCGTTGTTTGATGACGGTGAGACAAAGCGCAACGTTGTTGTGAAAAAATCAAGGGCTCTTGAGGATGCTATTTTTGATTTGCATACCAAATATGGGCGAAACATACTTAAAACAGGAAAAGAACTGGAAGTACAGAGGAAACTATATAAACCAGACAAAAACCAAGATTAATATAAAAACTATAACATTGCCGTATTTTCAATGGGCGGAACGGAGAGAAAGATGAAAATTACAGAAGTTAAAGAAATTTTGAATGCAAAAGTAATGACCGGGGAGGAATTGCTTGATACAGAGGTGAAGTCTGCTTTCGGCAGCGACCTTATGAGCGACGTTCTTGCCTTTGTGAATGACAAAGTTTTGCTTCTTACGGGATTGGTTAACCCTCAGGTTGTAAGAACGGCTGAAATGATGGACATTTCTGCAATAGTATTTGTCAGGGGAAAGTGCCCTGACGAAAACGTAATTGCTTTGGCAAAGGCAAAGGATATTGCCATACTTACAACAGAGCATACTCTCTATGTTGCCAGTGGGATGTTGTATTGCAAGGGCTTGACTGGTGATGAAAAGGGGGTATAAGCTGTGGCGGAGGTTATGAAATTGCACTTTACAGTGCATGGAGATGACTTTACACGTGCAGGCGAAACCTCAAGCAAAGTAAAAAAGACTTTGAATCAGTTGGGGTTTGCTCCAGAAATTGTGCGCAAGGTGGCAATTGCAATGTATGAGGGTGAAATCAATATGGTTATCCATGCTGAAGGTGGGGATATTGATGTTGATATTTCTCCTGATGAGATAGTTATTGTTATGAAGGACAAAGGCCCCGGAATTCCTGATATTGATATGGCGATGAAAGAGGGATATTCCACGGCAGATTCCAGCGTCAGGGAACTTGGGTTTGGTGCCGGTATGGGACTTCCCAACATGAAAAGATACTCTGACGATATGAAGGTTGAAACTGTAGTTGGTGAAGGAACTACGGTAACTTTGATTATTTCGGCTAAAATTTGATTAATCTATACACCTTATTCGCCCACGATAAGTTGTGTATAAATGATTTTGTGGGCGGAAAGGCTGTGAATTGTTGTATGGAAACATATTGGCATTCAGTAACTTTGGACAGAGATTTATGCAAAGGATGTACCCATTGTCTTAAACTGTGCCCTACACAGGCGATAAGAGTGCAGAAAGGTAAGGCGAAAATACTCAAAGAACGCTGTATTGATTGCGGAGAATGTATAAGAGTGTGCCCATACCATGCCAAGAAGGGTGTTGCAGATTCTCTGGATATGCTTAAAAATTTCAAACATACCGTTGCTTTGGTTGCTCCCGCATTTTATGGTCAGTTTTCCAGAACGGAGAATGTAGATACAATACTCAGTGCACTTTTAGATTTGGGGTTTGATGATGTGTTTGAAGTGGCAAGAGGTGCACAGGCTATAACCGAAAAGACCAAAGAACTTCTGGCTTCCGGAGAATTGATAAAACCATCAATCTCATCGGCATGCCCTGCGGTACTCAGGCTTATTGCAATAAAGTTCCCAAACCTTATAGGTAACATTGTTCCTCTTAAATCTCCCATGGAGGTGTCGGCGGTTCAGGCACGGCGAGAAGCAGTTGAAAAGACAGGTCTTGAACCTGAGGACATAGGTATATTCTTTATCAGTCCATGTGCGGCAAAGGCTACCTTTGTGAAAGCTCATTATACGGTTAAAAAATCAGAGGTTGATGGCATTATACCAATAAAGGATATTTGTATAAAAATGTCACGGAACGTAAGTAAAATTGCAGAGGAAGATATTCGTGAATTGAGGACAGCGGGCCGTTCAGGTGTTATATGGGCTACCAGTGGCGGTGAGGCGGAAACATCAGGTGCCGAAAAGTATATAGCAGTTGACGGAATACATAATGTTATAAACGTTTTTGAGGAAATAGAGGATGGAAAACTCAATGATATAGATTATGTAGAAGCTCTGGCGTGCCCAGGCGGATGTGTTGGGGGGCCACTTACCACAGAAAACAGCTTTTCTGCCAAGTCCAAGATTCAACGCATATGTCGTGAACTTGATGATGAAATGCATCCCCTTGATAATGAGATGAATATGTTCTGGGATGAGGCTATTGTTTACAGACCCATTATGAATCTTGACAGTGATATCAATGTGGCAATGAAAAAAATGAATCTTATAGAAGAGATATATGAGGGTATGCCCAAACTGGATTGCGGTTCATGCGGTTCTCCAAGCTGCAGGGCGCTTGCTGAGGATATTGTGAGAGGTTATGCAAAGGAAACAGACTGCATATTTAAATTAAGGGAAAAGGTGAGTGCTTTAGCACGGGATATGCTGGAACTTGAGAGTCAGAATGCACTCTTGAACAAGGATAAAAAAACGGAGGATAAATAAAATGACTGTTGCTGAGATTGTGAATGAACTGGACCTCAGGGTTTATGCAGGGGAGAATCTGGAAAAAAAGACAGCAAAGGGCTGTTATATTGGCGACCTGTTGAGTCTTGCTATGTCAAAGGTTGAGATGAACAATGCATGGATAACAATACAGACCAATGTGAACATTGTTGCTGTTGCGTCTTTGGCAGAGGCTGCGTGCGTTATCCTTGTGGATGGCTGTGTTCCGGATGAGAAGACGGTGGAAAAAGCAAAGGAACAGGATATAGCTATCCTTGGCGGTGAAATATCGGCATATAATGCTGCGGTGAAACTGGCGGGAATGGGAATATGAGTTTTTATTACGATTTGCATATCCATTCTGCACTTTCGCCCTGTGGTGATGAGGATATGACTCCAAACAATATCGTCAATATGGCATACATAAAAGGTCTGGATGTCATTGCAATTACTGACCATAATTCATGCAGAAACGCAAGGGCGGTTATGACTGCGGGAAAGGGAAAGGTAAAGGTGATACCAGGAATGGAGGTCACTACAAGTGAAGAAGTCCATGCTCTTTGCTATTTTTCTAATATAGACGCCGCAGAAGATATGGGGGAATTTATATACCAACACATGCAGGGAGTTAAAAATGACCCCGAAATATTTGGAAGACAGCTTGTTATGAATGAAAACGATGAGATTGTTGGTGAAGAGGAAAAGCTCCTTGTAAATGCGGTAAATCTGGATATATACGAGGTGTCCGCGGCTGCCAAATCCCGCGGAGGCTTGTTTGTTCCTGCTCATATTGATAAATCCAGTTACAGCATAACCTCAAACCTAGGTTTCTTGCCGCCTGATTTGGTGGTGGATGGTTTGGAAATAACCGAGAGGGGTTTGGGACAGCATGCCAGTACATATGCGGATTATGGTGTTTTGACCAGCTCTGATGCACACTATCTGGAAAATATAGCTGAGCAAAGCAGGGAACTTGGTAAAAACGACAAATTGGCACAAAAAATCCTAGAATTTTTGTGCAAGTTTTAGAAAAGTATTTTTGAGAAATGGTAGATTTTCATCGGTGTTTTTGTTATAATTAGTTTGTATGCTTGAGATTGATATATTTTTAACAAGCAATACAATGTAACTAAGTATGTTTAAGAGTTGATGAGATTGACTCTGTTGGCATAAATCAAGGTAGGAGGTAAGAAGAAATGGAAAAGAAAACACTTCCATTCAACGGCACAAAAGAACAGGAAGCACAGCTTATGGCTGTCATTGCAGAGCACAAGGACCAGGACGGAGCGGTAATTCCTGTACTGCACAAGGCACAAGAAATTTATGGTTATCTTCCCATTGAAGTTCAGGAGATGATTTCAGAAGGTTTAGATGTGCCTCTGGCAGAAATCTATGGTATTGTTACATTTTACACGCAGTTTTCACTTAACCCCAAGGGCAAGTATCACATTGGCGTATGTCTTGGTACAGCTTGTTACGTTAAGGGTTCAGGTGATATCTTAGAAAAGATTAAAGAAATTCTTGGCATTGAAGTTGGTGAATGCACACCTGACGGATTGTTCTCAATCGAGGCTACACGTTGCATAGGTGCCTGCGGTCTTGCACCTGTTTTGACAGTAAACGATGATGTTTACGGCAGACTGGTTGTTGACGATGTTGAAGGTATTATCAATAAATACAGAGGTTAATTCATGAGAGAGATTGCACTTCATATTCTGGATATAGCCCAGAATTCGGTTGTTGCGAATGCAACAAAGATTGCAGTCCATGTCTGTGAAGATACAAAGCAGGATACATTAATGGTTAAAATCTGCGACAACGGATGCGGAATGTCAGAGGATTTTCTTGCAAGGGTTGTTGACCCCTTTACTACCAAGAGGACGACAAGAAAAGTTGGACTGGGGATTCCCCTATTCAAACTTGCGGCGGAAAACACCGGAGGTAGCTTTGAAATAAAGTCTGAGGTAGGAAAAGGAACAGAAGTCACAGCGGTGTTTGGACTTAGTCATATTGACCGTCAGCCACTTGGTGATATGCCGGGTACAATGCTTGGACTCTTCACATCATATGAAAACATCGATTTTCAGTATACACATCGGGTTGATGAGAAGGAATTCTCGGTGGATACTGCTGAATTAAAAAATGTGCTTGGGGATGTTCCGTTCTCGGCACCTGAAGTTTATTTGTGGCTTTCTGAATTTCTGTCAGAGGGCGAGGAAGAACTGAATTTAGGTAAAACGGAGGTATAAACAATGAAAAGTTTGGCTGAACTCGAAGCAATAAGAAACAAAGCAAAAGGTTCTGTAAATTTAAGAAAAGATGACCATGCTGTTCGTGTGGTTGTTGGCATGGCAACATGCGGTATTGCAGCAGGTGCAAGACCTGTTATGAATGCTATTATGGAAGAGGTTGCAAAAAGAAACCTTGAACACGTGGCAGTTACTCAGACGGGTTGTATCGGTGTTTGCCGTCTGGAACCAATCGTTGAGGTTATGGTTCCTGGTGAAGAAAAGGTTACTTATGTAAAGGTTGACCCCAAAAAGGCTGCCGAAATCGTAAGCGAACATATCGTAAACGGACGTATAGTTACAAAATATACAATCGGTGCTGCAGAATAATTAAACAGCCCAGATTAATAATATAGAAAGGTTTGGTGTTTAAACATGGATATGGTTAGAGGTCATATTCTTTGCTGCGGCGGTACAGGTTGTACCTCCTCAGGCTGTGATGCTATTATCAAAGAAATGGAAAAACAGCTTGCAGCACATGATTTGGAAAAAGAGTTTAAGATTATAAAGACAGGTTGCTTTGGCCTTTGTGCTTTGGGACCCATCATGATTGTGTATCCTGAGGGTGCTTTCTACAGCAGAGTTACTCCTGAGGATGTTGAAGAGATTGTTGAAGAACATCTGGTTAAAGGTAGAGTTGTTAAAAGACTTCTCTATGCAGAAACTGTTGAAGAAGACAACATAAAAAGTCTTAATGAAGTAGACTTCTACAAAAAGCAGAAGAGAGTTGCTCTTCGTAACTGTGGTGTTATAAACCCTGAAGATATAGAAGAATATATCGGTATCGACGGCTATCAGGCTTTGGGCAAGGTTCTTACAGAAATGACTCCTCAGGAAGTTATTGATATAATCAAAGATTCAGGACTTCGTGGTCGTGGCGGCGGTGGTTTCCCCACAGGCATGAAGTGGCAGTTCACATACAATTCACAGAGCGACCAGAAGTATGTTGCATGTAATGCCGACGAGGGTGACCCGGGTGCATTCATGGACAGAAGTATTCTGGAAGGTGACCCCCATGCAGTTATCGAAGCAATGGCTATCGCAGGTTATGCAGTAGGTGCAAACCAGGGTTACATCTACATCCGTGCAGAGTATCCTATCGCTGTTAAGCGTCTTGGCATTGCTATTGCACAGGCAAGAGAATACGGACTTTTGGGCAAGAATATTTTTGAGTCAGGCTTTGACTTTGATTTGGAAATCCGTCTTGGTGCGGGTGCTTTCGTTTGTGGTGAAGAGACAGCTCTTATCACATCAATCGAGGGCCATCGTGGTGAACCCCGTCCCCGTCCTCCGTTCCCTGCTGTTAAGGGTCTCTGGCAGAAACCAACACTCCTTAACAATGTTGAAACTTATGCAAATATAGCACAGATTATTTTGAACGGTGCAGATTGGTTCAAAGAAATCGGTACCGAAAAGAGCAAGGGCACAAAGGTGTATGCTCTGGGCGGCAAGATTAACAACACAGGTCTTGTTGAAGTTCCTATGGGTACAACTCTCCGCGAAATCGTTGAAGAAATCGGTGGCGGTATCCCCAATGGCAAAAAATTCAAGGCTGCACAGACTGGTGGTCCTTCAGGCGGCTGTATTCCTGAACACCTCATTGATACACCTATCGATTACGATTCACTCATGGCAATCGGTTCGATGATGGGTTCTGGTGGACTTATTGTTATGGACGAGGACAACTGTATGGTTGATATTGCTAAATTCTTTCTTGAATTCACGGTTGACGAATCTTGTGGTAAGTGTACACCTTGCCGCGTAGGTACAAAGAGACTTTATGAAATCTTAGAAAAGATTACTTCAGGCAATGGTACTATGGAAGACCTTGACAAGATGGAAGAGCTTTGCTACAGCATCAAATCAACAGCCCTTTGTGGTCTTGGTCAGACAGCTCCCAACCCTGTTCTCAGTACTCTTAAGTATTTCCGTGACGAGTATGAAGCACATGTGCGTGACAAGGTTTGTCCTGCTGGCGTATGTAAGAAACTCGTTAAGTATGAAATTATTGCTGATAAGTGTAAGGGCTGCAGCGCTTGTGCGAGAAAGTGTCCTGTTGGTGCAATCACAGGTGAAATTAAGTCACCTTACACAATTGATCCTGACAAGTGCGTTAAGTGTGGCGTTTGTATGGATACATGTAAGTTCGGCGCAATTATCAAGAAATAAGGAAAGGGAGAGTGAATTGACATGGAAATGGTTAATATTAAAATAAACGGTCAGAGCCTTAGTGTTCCTGCAAGCTACACTATTCTGGAAGCTGCCCGCAGTGCAAATATCGAAATACCTACCCTTTGCTATCTTAAAGATGTAAGCAAGACTGGTTCTTGCAGAATGTGTATAGTTGAAGTTGTAGGCGCAAGAAATCTTCAGGCTGCTTGTGTTTACCCCGTATCAGAGGGTATGGAAGTCCTGACAAATACTCAGAAGGTAAGAGATGCAAGAAAGGTTAACCTTGAACTTTTGCTTTCAAACCACGACCGCAAGTGCTTGACTTGTGCTCGTAACCAGAATTGTGAGCTCCAGAAACTTTCAGATGAACTGGGTGTTACAGACATCACATATATGGGCGAAAGAAACGAATATGATATTGATGAAGTTTCACCTTCAATCGTAAGAGACAACAACAAGTGTGTTCTCTGCCGTCGTTGTGTAAGTGCTTGTAAGACAATCCAGACAGTTGCAGTTATTGATGCAACAGAGAGAGGTTTCAAAACAACAATCGCATCACCTTTCAACAAGTCACTTGCTGAAGTTCCTTGTGTAAACTGTGGTCAGTGTATCGTAGCCTGCCCCACAGGTGCACTTCGTGAAAAAGACAATACAGACGATGTGTGGGCTGCAATCAATGACCCAGAAAAATATGTTGTTGTTCAGACTGCTCCTGCAGTTCGTGTTGGTCTTGGTGAAGAGTTTGGTTACGAAATCGGTACACCTGTTACAGGCAAAATGGCTGCTGCCCTCAGAAGAATGGGTTTTGATGGCGTATTCGACACAGATACAGGTGCAGACCTTACAATTATGGAGGAAGGAACAGAATTTATTGAAAGACTCCAGAATGGCGGAAAGTTGCCGATGATTACATCGTGCAGCCCCGGTTGGATTAAGTTCTGTGAACACAACTTCCCTGATTTCCTTGACAATCTTTCAACATGTAAGTCACCTCACCAGATGTTTGGTGCAATTCTCAAGACATATTATGCTGAAAAGATGGGTATTGACCCTGCAAAAATGTTTGTGGTTTCGGTTATGCCTTGTGTTGCTAAAAAGTTTGAATCAGGTCGTCCTGAAATGGAAGTAAACAAGCTCCGCGATGTTGATGCGGTTATCTCAACCCGTGAACTTGCAAAGATGATTAAGCAGTCTGGTATTCTCTTTAACAAGCTTCCTGATGAAAAGTTTGACAACCCATTTGAAGAAGCCAGCGGTGCCGGAGTTATCTTCGGTGCTACAGGTGGTGTTATGGAAGCGGCACTGAGAACTGTTGTCGAAGTTCTTGAAGGTAAATCTTTTGACAAGCTTGACTATGAAGCAGTAAGAGGTACAGACGGTATCAAAGAGGCAACTCTCACAGTTGCAGGAACCGAAGTTAAGGTTGCTGTTGTCAGCGGTCTTGGAAATGCAAGAAAAGTGCTCAATGATGTAAGAGCGGGCAAAGCAAACTATCACTTCATCGAAGTTATGGCTTGCCCCGGCGGTTGTGTAACAGGTGGTGGTCAGCCTATCGTTGATTCAAGTGTTCGTATGGATATCGACCTTAAGGCAAAACGTGCTGCTGGTCTTTATGCAGAGGACAAGGCGTTGCCTGTTCGTAAGAGTCATGAAAATCCTGATATCAAGCTTCTGTATTCAGAATTCCTTGAAAAACCAGGTAGTCACAAATCCCATGAACTTTTGCATACAACATACACTGCAAGACCTAAGTTCTAAAAATAATTCAAAATCACCGCAAAGCAACGCTTTGCGGTGATTTTTTGTCGGGTTAATAGGAAAGATAGTGCGGCAGGCTGTTGATGTGTTTTGAGACATACGCATAAATAATATGCCGGTAAGAAAACAAAAAGGTGTATTTTTAAAATAGCAAGTGAGGGTCCCCCCTCATTTTTTGGAGAAGAGGGAGTGTTAATTGTGCATTATAGTTATAGTTGACAATAAAAACAATAAAATTAGTGTAAAAAATGACGGAATGCTATTGACATTGCACAAAAAAAATGGTATAATTTCTAAAAAGTGATATATTAATCAAAAGTTTTTTGTAAAAAAGACATATGTTTTTAAAACGGGTCTTTTTTTGCTGTTTTTGATTAATGTAAATAATAGGTGACAAATAAAATACAAAACAGGTATTTTGTTTGGGTAGCGGGCGTTTGCCAGACTCACGGTATACGCAGTGCATGCTCTCAAAAAATGTTAGTGGGTCGGAAAGGTAAGATTTAATTATGAAGACTTTGGTTAAACAGGAAACGACAGTTTTAAGGAAAAAGTCCATATGGTCCAGAATGGCATCACAGTGGGAATTGTATGTATTTTTACTGCCCGCTATGATTTTTTTATTTGTATTTGCTTACGGACCAATGTACGGTCTCCTTTTAGCATTCAAGGACTATATTCCAATGAAGGGCATCTGGGGATCACCATGGGTTGGATTTGAGCATTTTATCAGATTCTTTACATTACCCTCATGCCGTGACATAATATGGAATACAGTTCAGATTTCTTTGTTCCTGACACTGTTCTCTTTCCCTATTCCGATTATTTTTGCACTTCTTCTTCATCAAATTGACTGCAAATGGTTCAAGAAGATAGTTCAGAATGCTACATACATACCATATATGTTTTCAATAGTTATTATAATCAGTATAGCACAAATTTTCTGTTCACCCACATCAGGTGTCCTTAATGTTATTATCGAGGCATTTGGTGGCGAAAGAATTAACTTCTTTGCTGATGAGAAGTATGTATTTCCAATATATTTCATTACTTCAGTTTGGCAGACCATGGGATATTCAGCAGTTATTTATCTGGCAGCTCTTTCCGGTATTGACATGGAACAAATGGAGGCTGCAAAGATTGATGGTGCAAACCGATTTAGAATTATCTGGAGCATAGAGCTTCCTGCTATTGCGGAGACTGTTATCATCATGCTTATCATGAGTTTTGGTAGCGTATTTACAGTTTCTGCAGACAAGATGCTTCTTATGCAAAACAGTGCCAATCTTGGTGCATCTGAAGTTTTGACCACATATGTTTATAAAGTTGGTCTTATCGACGGTCAGTTTGGTTTCTCTACAGCTGTTAATCTGTTCAACACATTGGTTAATGTTATTTGTGTGCTTGTTGTTAACAAGATTGCAGATACCATCAGTGACACATCATTATTCTAAGAAGGGCGGTAGGAAGAAATGAAAAGAAAAAGCAAATCTGATAAAATTTTTGACTTTATAAATTATACAATTATGGCGATAGTGCTGTTTTTGGTTGCATATCCTATATATTTTGTAGTAATTGCGTCATTTAGCGACCCGACATATGTTAATGCAGGTCAGACCCTCTTGTTCCCTAAGGGAATAACTTTTGAGGGTTACAAGATGATTCTTGAATTCAAGCAGATCTGGACCGGATACAAGAATTCAATTATTTACACATTCTTTGGAACCTGCCTGAATATTGCTGTTCTTATCCCGGCGTCATTTGCTCTTTCGCGAAAAGAATTGGTGGGAAGAAAGTTGTTTACTACCCTATGCGTATTTACAATGTATTTTTCAGGTGGTACAATTCCTACATATTTGTTGGTAAAGAATCTTGGCCTTTTTAATACAATGTGGTCATTGATACTTCCTATGGCGTTCGGTGTTTACAATATGATTATTTGCCGTAGCTTCTTTATAGGAAATGTTTCAGAAGAACTCTATGAATCTGTTAAGATAGATGGCGGTGGCTATATGAGATTTTTCTTCTCTATAGTTGTTCCCCTCTCAAAAGCAATCATTGCGGTAATGGTACTTTACAATGCGTTGGCTCACTGGAACTCATACTTGACAGTTCTTTACTATATCCGCGATGAGAAAAAGTATAATCTTCAGTTGATACTTAGAAATATCACAAGTGTACTTAATACTAAACAGATGGAAGGTATGAGTATGCAGGCAATGATAAGTGCAGAAAAGGTTAAGGAATTGGTTAAGTACACAACCATACTTATTGCAGCACTTCCTATGATTATTCTGTATCCATTTGTACAGAAATACTTTGTAACGGGCGTTATGATAGGTTCCGTAAAAGGTTAATGATAAAAAATGGTTTACAGATTCACCACAAAATCTGGAGTAAAAAAAGAGAGGATGAAAGAAATGAAAAAATTAATCAGTTGTGTACTCGTTCTTGCGATGATGCTGACAATGGCAGTAGCTTTGACAGGTTGTGGCGACAACGGTGCAGAGGGCGATGGAAAGTTCACGGTTTGGGGACTTAATAGTGAAGATGGTTCAAATATGGACACATACAACTATTATCATGAATTGTGGCAAAGCAAAACAGATGTTCCCATTGAATATATTGGCGGAGATATTAGCATGATGATGTCAGCAGGTGACTATCCTGACATTATAGCTAAGTTCCAGTTCCAGAATTCAGATGTTGTAAAATATGCATCTCAGGGCGTACTTGTTGCTTTGGACGAATATATAAGTGAAGAAAACACACCAAATATTTGGAACATGTTTGAAAAACATCCTGAGGCAAGAGCAACAGCAACAGCTCCTGATGGTCATATTTATGGTTTACCAAGCTTTAACAATAATCCTGGCGACTACGTAGAGACATATTGGTACATCAACAAGGTATGGCTTGACAAGCTGGGTCTTGAAGTTCCAAAGACTCTTGATGAACTTTACACTGTTCTTAAGGCATTTAAGACCGGTGATCCCAACGGCAATGGCAAAGCTGATGAAATACCTCTGTCATTCTACAATGCTCATTCATACAGCTATACAGAGACACTTCTCTCAAGCTTTGGTGTTGCAACAAAGCACGGCATGTTTGACCAGTATTTGACAATTAAGGATGGTGAAGTTAAGTTTACACCCACCATGGATGAATACAAAGAAATGGTTAAATACTACGCAAAACTGGATGCAGAGGGTCTCTTGGATGTAGAAGGATTTACATATGACTATGCACAGTTCAACTCAAGAATGGTTTCAGAAACACCAGTGATTGGATGTTTGTGGACATATGACAATCCTTTTGGACCTAACGCAGATGAATATATTGTAATTCCTCCAATTGCTGCTGATGAAAACACAAAGCCTTTGATTCATGTTCATCCTGGTATCGTTGGTACAAAGAATATGGCACATGTTACAACGGCTTGTGAAGACCCCGCAGCGGCTCTTAAATGGCTTGATACATTCTATGATGAGGAAGCATCAATCATCAATAAGTTCGGTAAAAACAGCCTTACTAAGGAAGGCGATATGTATAAGTGGAATACACCCGAAGAAGGCTCATCTTTAATTGAAATGATTCAAAAGAATACAGTAATTGGTGGTAGTGTACCTGCATATTTCCCTGTAGAAAACATTGGCACACTGATTGAGGATTGTGAGATGTTTAGTGCAACTAGGGACAGATATGAATTGTACAAGGAGTATCTCGATGATGAGACATGGCCTCGTCCATACTTTACAGCAGAGGATGCAGAAAAGCTTTCAGTTATTCAGACAGACCTGTTCAACTATGTTGAACAGAAGAAGGCTGACTGGATGACAGGTAAGAGCGATGTGGACGCTGAATGGGATCAGTTCCAGAACAAGATGAAAGAACTTAAGGTTGATGAATTTGTTTCAATCAACCAGAAATCATATGATGTTTATAACGAGGCTATGAACAAATAAGTTGATTTCCCTAAAAAGAGGAACCTTACGGTTCCTCTTTTTTTAATTTGCTTGATAATGGTTGGTATTTATGGTAAAATTTAAAAAAATGCAACCTTTATGCACATTTTTTTGTATTATTTATAAAAGGATACTTATACGAAAGGGTGGTTGTAATGAAAAAAATCGTAAGTATAATGGTAGCGATGATGCTTATAGCGTCTGGAATTTCTGTGTGTGCGGAAAGTAGTGTTTCGCATACAATGGAGCAAGTCCTCGTGAACGTAAAACAAAAGGTGGATATCCCTGAACATTTTACGGAGTTTGTTCCATACACTTCCCAAATAGGCGGAAAGACCAACTATTCGTTTATGTGGCAGAGTCAGGACAAAAATGCTTATATAGAGGTTTTGACTGATGATATGGGCAGGATTTCAAGTTATTATTTTTTTGATAACTCCTTAAAATCGGATAAAAAATTGACAACTTTATCAAAAGCGGACATTTTAACATTTGCTGAAACTTTTTTGCAAAAAACAGTCCCCGAAGTATTTGTCGACAAAAACGATACATTGACTTTTGACGAAGATTCATGGAGTGTAAGCAACTTGGTTTATAACCTGTCATACCAACGAATGAGAAAAGGTATTGAGGTTAAGGATAACTATGCATCGGTGAGAGTGGTTGTATATGATGATGTGGCATATATAAAGAATATGAATCTATCTTTTGTGTATGATGCGGAATTTGAAGATTGTGATGAAACAATCAATAATTATGAGGAAAAATATAAAAATGCCTTTCCTATAGAGCTTATTTATAGAGATGAATATCTTACATTCAAGACGGAAAAAGATGAAAAAGACGTTGTTCTGGTATATCGTCACAAGGATAACAAAGAGGGATATATTCTGGCGTCTACGGGCGAGGTTGTCACAGAAGATAAGCTTAATGAAATCTTTGGCAGTGCAGGCGGAGGAAACTTTGTCAATATGGAATCATCTGCTGATTCTACATTAAGAAAAGAAATGCTTACCGATAAAGAAAGGGAAGAGCTTGAAAAAATAGCAGGACTGATATCCAAAGCAGATGCGGAGAAAATCCTCAAAAAACTCCCTTATATAGGGTTTGATAACAATCTTAAGTTGAATAATTACAGCATAAACGAGAGAGATGGCGAATATATAATTTCTCTTAGTTACGAAACCGAGGATGGACAGAAATATATTTCTGCGTCATTCAATGGGAAGACGGGGGAACTTATAAACTTGTATAACCGAAAGCCCGGGGAAACCAACAAAGATACTCTTTCAGAAGCTCAGAAAGAGTCCTGCAACAAGAAAGTGGAACAATTTTTGAAGACTGTAGCCTCCGATAGGTATGCTGAATGTATTGAGGTGGGTAATGAAGTGTATGGCAAAATCATAACCCGTGATTTTGACCGCGTGGTTAATGATGTGCGGTATATTGATGATGGAATATATGTTGAATTTGATACCCAGAATAACATTGTAACAAGTTATCGACTGGACTTCGAGGACAGTTTGGAATTTGGTTCAACGGAGAATATTGTTGGTGGAGAAACTGCTCATAACACATTGATTGAGAAAGCACCCCTTAAGAAAATATACTTACATACAAACGGGAAATATCAGGTATGTTATACCATGAGTCGTTATGGGGTCGAAATTTGTGCGGCAACAGGCGAAGAATACAAATCACCTATAGTTAATAATGATAGCAAAAACTATCAATATTCTGACCTTGAGGGGCATTGGGCAAAAGAAAAGATAGAGAAGTTGGCAGAAATTCAGATTGGATTTAACCATGAAAAATTTAATCCTGACGAGGCGATTTCTCAATATGACCTGTTAAGACTTTTTGCTGCAGGAGTCAGATACAGTCATTATCTTGATTTTGGCGAAGATGAGCTTTACAGAATCCTTGTCGACGAGGGAATCATAACAGACGGAGAAAAAAATCCTGAAAACAAGGTGACGAGAGAAAATGCCTTTGAGTATATGGTTAAAATTGATGGACTTGATAAGGTTGCTAAACTTCAGGATATATTCAAGGTGGAGTATGCCGACGGAAATCTTATATCAGAAGGAAAAATCGGTTACCCGGCAATACTTACAGGAATGAAAGTTATTTGTGGAAGTGGTGGAAGATTAAGACCTCAAGACAAAATAACAAGAGCAGAGGCAGCTGTGATGGTTTATAATTATATGACAGCCAATAACTAATTTAAGACAATAAAATCCCTGACCAAACTGGTCAGGGATTTTATATTGTCTGCAAAATTATTTCTTAGCTTTTGCTTTAACACCAGAATCTTTCCATACAGCCCATACATTACCTGCGATGCAAATTGATGAGTATGTTCCGATAAGAATACCGATGATAATGGGAAGTGCAAAAACTTTGATAGAAGTTACACCAAGGATATAAACCATGCCGATTGTAAGAAGTGTAGTAACAGTTGTGTTGATTGAACGGCTTATTGTCTGGTTTATACTTGCGTTTGCAATTTCGCCATATGTCTGTTTCTTTGCGTGACGTGTGTTTTCACGGATTCTGTCAAAGATGACGATTGTTGCATTGATTGAATAACCAAGCACGGTGAGAACTGCTGCAATGAAGTTTGTATCAATTGCGATTCTGCAAACAGAGTAGATACCGCAAAGGATAAGAACATCATGTACAAGTGCAACAACAGCACAAACACCAGAAACAAATTCAAATCTGAATGTAACATAGATAAGAATTGCCAGAGCTGCGAAGATTGACATCCATACAGCACTTCTTGCCAGTTCCTTACCAGTTGAGGGAGAAACAACGTCTTTGTTATTAACTTCAACAGTTCCATAATTCTCGGTGAGTTTTGCTGTGATTGCATCAATTTTTTCGTTGCTGAAAGCTGTTCTTTCATCGTCTGTTTTAAGTGAGTTGTCATAACCGAACTTGATGATAACTTCGTTGTTATCTGATGCCTGAACGGAAGATGCTTTCTGGTTTACGCCCAAAGCTTCTGATACCAAAGCTTCAACGTCTTTTACCTGGAAGTCCTGCTCAAGACCAAATGTAACTGCCATACCGCCGGCAAAGTCTGTGTCAAGGTTAAATCCCTGAATAAGAAGAGATGCAGCACTTACAACAGCAAGAACGATTGAAATAATGAAAAATATCTTTTTGTTTCCTACGATATTAAGCATTCTGTGCATCCTCCTTTTTTGTGTTAATTCCATAGAGCCAGAGGTTCTTTACGTTCATACCAATCATCTGCTTGAGCAAGAATTTGGTAACGAAAATTGCTGAAATCATGCTGACAACAACACCGATGAAGAGTGTAACACCAAAGCCCTTGATTGTACCTGTTCCAAGAGCAATAAGGATTACTGCTGCGATGATTGTGGTGATGTTTGAGTCGATAACCGCTGAAAGTGCTCTGTTGAAACCTGCATCAACTGCACTGCGTACAGTTTTGCCAAGTCTAAGCTCTTCTTTGATTCTTTCAAAGATAATTACGTTGGCGTCAACAGCCATACCTATTGAAAGGATGATACCTGCAATACCTGGAAGTGTAAGATTTACATGAAGGTTTGCAAGAAGAATGCCGATTATTGCCATGTAAGCAGCCAAAGCGATGCTTGCAAGGAAACCGGGAAGTCTGTAGAACAAAAGCATAAACAACATAACAAGGATAATACCTATAAGACCTGCAATAAGTGATGTCTTAAGTGCTGTATCACCAAGTGTTGCACTGATGGCACGGAGCTCAACCTGTGAAAGAGAGAAGGGGAGCTGACCTGAACGGATGTTTCCTGCCAGAGCCTTTGCTGTATCTGCAGTAAAGTTGCCGGAGATGATACATGTGTCCTGTGTGATTTGTGTTTCTACCATAGGAGCAGAAATCATCAACTCGTCCATCATAATTGCGATAAATCTCTGATTTTCTTCGGGGAGAGCCGCAACACGACCTGTTGCGTCAGAGAATTTCTGAACGCCTGACTCTTTGAGTGTAAGCTCAACAAAGTGCTGAGGACCGCTCATTTCGTCGATTGGTTCGTACTTTGCGGTTGCGTTTTTAACATCGCTGCCTGTAAGAACCTCTGTACCCTCATAGTCGACAAACTTAAGCTGTGCAGTTGCACCCAAAGTTTTTGCTGCTTCTTCGGGGTCGGAAACCGACGGAATTTCAATTCTCACCTTTTTTACGCCCTGTCTTGTAACGGTAGCCTCAGAATATCCAAGTCCGTCAAGACGGGTTCTCATCATGTTTGCTACGGTATCCATCTGTTCGTCTGACGGGTTTGCTTCCTGTGCTTCGAATACGATTACTGAGCCGCCCTTAAGGTCAAGACCCTGAACAACGCCGTCGGGGTCAAGAATTCCGGGGAATCTTACAGTTTCAGTAAAGTCAAGTCCGTACAGTGCAATGAACAGAAGTGCCGCAATTACAGCGATTATAGCTGCAAATTTGATAATACTTCTTGACACTGTTTTTTCCTCCTTGTGTCTGCCTGAAGAATCAGGCTTTATTATAATGTTTAATTATTTTCAAAATCAAGAGCTTGTCCTGTATCAAAAAGGTTTTTTAAAAACCTTTTTGATGTAACACAAAACAAAACTACATACTAAGTTATTATATCTTTTTTTGTCATAATAGTCAATAGTTTGATGGAAACTTTTTGCCTGAAGTATACTATGGTTTTGCTATCTTCGGCGTTTGCGTCGGGTGTTTATTCCAACGATTCCGCCCACGGCTCCGCAGATTAATCCGATTATCAGTGCGGTTATTGAGTTTGTGCCGAAATAAAATGTTTGTGAGACAAGATTTCCAATCAGGCACAAAAGACTTGAATAGATAATGCCGCATATTGCACCAAAGACAAGACCCTTGCTGTCAAAGTGTCTGCCCGCCAAAAATCCGCACATTGCAACCCCTAAAGCTGTGATGATATTAACCACAACAGAGATTGCCTGGTCAGAAAATGCCTGGAACGTGGCAATAAGTGCAGCAATAAACAGCAGTACCACTGATACACAATATGACAGAAATACGGATTTAAGCATAAACAGAAGTCCGGGAACAAAACCAGTTTCTATTACATCGTAGGATGCTCTGGCTTGAGTTGTTTTTGACAAAAAAATACCCCCTCTTTATCTAATTACTTTTTGTAGTAAATATATGATAAAAAGAGGGGGTGTATTACCAAAAGCGACTATTCTTCAGTTGTTTCGGTTTCTTCAGCACCAGGGATAGGTGTTGGAGTTTTTTCTTCTTCGCCTCTCTTGGTGAAACGGCTGACAGCACTGCGGTCAACTGTGATGTATGACTTGTTTGTGCCGATGCCTGATTCAAGAACAAAGAGATCATCCTTTATTCTCACGATTTTGCCGTGGATGCCGCCGATGGTAGCAACCTCGTCGTTAACCTTGAGGGCTGCAAGCATATTCTTGAGTTCTTTTTCTTTTTTCTTCTGGGGTCTTATAAGAATGAAGTAAAATACTACAAACATAAGAACCAACATAACCAATGAAGGAATCATTGAAGCCTGTCCAGTATTTGGCATTTTGTTTACCTCCTAAATAAATATAGTATAACATATTATAACTCTTTCACCAAAATAATGCAAGAGGAAAAAGGTATTATTTTGTTAAATTATTGTTAATATTAAATCCTTTGTGAGAGCTTGCCAATGTTTGCTCTGCGGAAATCCTCAAAGCATCCGTTGTCAATTGCACTCCTTATATCAGCCAAAAGATTGTTGTAGAAAGACAGGTTGTGAATTACAGCAAGACGAAGGGCAAGGATTTCGTTTGCCTTGAAGAGATGACGAAGATATCCCTTTGAGAAGTTTTTACAGGTGTGACAGTTGCACATCGGGTCAAGAGGGGTATCATCGGTTTCATATTTTGCATTGTTTATATTGACAATCCCCTGTGAAGTGAAAAGAGTGCCGTGTCTTGCGTTGCGGCTTGGCATTACGCAGTCAAAAAAGTCAACTCCGCGGTAAACTGCCTCGATAATATTTTCAGGAGTACCAACACCCATAAGATAACGGGGCTTATCGACAGGAGCAAAAGGCTCAACGGCTTCGATTATCTCGTACATAATTTCCGCAGGTTCACCAACTGCAAGTCCGCCTATTGCGTATCCGTCAAGGTCAAGTTCAGAGATTTGTTTCATGTTCTCAATTCTCAAATCGGAGTAGGTGCTTCCCTGATTGATTCCAAAAAGCATCTGGTTTTTGTTTATAGTATCATCAAGGGTATTAAGACGAGAAAGCTCGTCTTTGCAACGCTTGAGCCAACGAACAGTCATCTCGGAAGATGCCTTTGCATAAGTCTTTTCACAAGGGTTCTCCACACATTCGTCAAAAGCCATTGCAATGGTGGAGGCAAGGTTTGACTGGATCTGCATACTTTCTTCAGGACCCATAAAAATTCTCCTGCCATCAATGTGTGAGGAGAAGTAGACACCTTCTTCTTTAATTTTTCTGAGTTTAGCGAGGGAGAAAACCTGAAAGCCACCGCTGTCTGTGAGAATAGGTCTGTCCCAATTCATAAATTTATGAAGTCCGCCCAACTCCTTTACAACCTTGTCACCGGGGCGAAGGTGGAGGTGGTATGTGTTTGAAAGCTCTACCTGGCAGCCAATATTTTTGAGGTCGAAGGAATCAAGACCGCCCTTGATGGCTGCGGCAGTCCCCACATTCATAAACACCGGGGTCTGTATTGTACCATGGACAGTTTTGAATTCGCCACGGCGGGCTTTTCCCTCTTGTTTTAAAACTTTAAACATAATAAAGATAAACCTTTCTGTTCTATAATATAAGCATAGCATCACCGAAACTGAAAAATCTGTAGTTTTGGGCGATTGCCTCGTGATATGCATTCATTATTGATTCCCTGTCATAAAGTGCTGAAATCAGCATAAGCAGGGTTGATTCAGGAAGATGGAAGTTGGTAATCAAAGAATCTACCGCTTTAAACTTGTATCCCGGATAAATAAAAATCTGGGTATTTCCCGTTTGGGCAGCAACTGTTCCGTCATCTTTTGAACAGGTTTCCAATGTTCTGACAGAAGTAGTGCCTACAGCAACAATTCTGCCGCCTTGTGCTCGTGTTTTGTTGATAATTTCTGCAGTTTCCTCTGAAATCTCATAGTATTCGGAGTGCATATGATGTTCTTCAATTTTCTCGACAGACACGGGACGGAATGTTCCAAGGCCCACATGCAGAGTTACAAAAGCAATGTTTATGCCCTTTCGCCTTATTTTTTCAAGGAGTTCGTCGGTGAAATGAAGACCGGCGGTAGGTGCCGCAGCAGAACCCTCGATTTTGGAATAAACCGTTTGGTAACGATTTTTATCCTCAAGTTTTTCTTTGATGTATGGCGGAAGAGGCATCTCTCCCAATGTATCCAGAATTTCTTCCCATACCCCATCATACTCGAAACGTACAATGCGATTTCCGTCTTCAAGAACCTCAAGAATTTCAGCCTTGAGAATACCGTCACCAAAGATAAATCGACTTCCTGGACGAGCCTTTCGGCCGGGTTTTAAAATTATTTCCCATGTGTCAATATTTATTCGTTTAAGCAACAAAAACTCAATTTTTCCGCCGCTACCCTCTTTAACACCAAAAAGGCGTGCAGGTATAACACGAGTGTTGTTCATAACAAGACAATCGCCGGGATTGAGGTAATCTATAATATCATAAAAGTGCTTATGTGATATGCCGTTGTTTTTGCGATTAAGAACCATCAGCTTGGATGCTGTGCGATCCTCCAGCGGATGCTGTGCAATCATCTCCTGTGGGAGGTCATAGTAGAAATCTTTTACGTTCAATGAAAATTATCCTTTCAAGTAAATTTTAATATGCTTGTTCCAGGTGTGTGCCAGTGTAATAATGGGTAAGAATTTCTTCGTAATCAAAACCTGCCTCTGCCATACCCTTGGCACCATATTGGCTCATACCAACACCATGCCCCCAGCCCTCGCCAGAAAATACAAAGGTGTTGGCGTCACCGCTGTTTGTCTGAGTTGAATGTTTTTTTACAACTTTGCCGTTGGAAACAACATAATTATTGCTTATCGTAGTAGTTTTGTTGTTTCCTGAAAGAACGAAGACGGAGGTCATGGTTTTTGCTTGTGTTTTGTTGCCGGATGCAATGTATATAACCGGGTATACGGAGGTTCCGCCTCGTGATACAGTATACTTCTGACTGTATGTAGCCTCGCTGAATACTGTGCGACAGCTTTCACGCTGAAAAACTTTTTCGCCATTCGTTCCGCTGACACGCAGTTTAAGGACACGTCCTGCGGGGGTATATTCAATGGCTTGAATGTCGGTTACAGTTCCAATTTCATAACCCAAATTGGACATAATCTGAGTGGCACGTTCTGTAGTAATGGTTTTGGTCCATTTGCCGTTGTATATATTTTCGGTATCTTCATATGGGTTTTCCACGCTGACAAGGTACGGGAAAGGAGTTCCCCAGACATTTTCAACACTTTCGGTGGATGAACCCATAGAAGAGGAGTAAACCGCCTGAACAAGGGTATCATTGTGGAAAAGAAGTTCGCCCCGGGTTTCGTCAACGGCGGTGTGTACACTTTCACTCTGGTCGGCGTTTGAGGAGTATGCCTGGCAACAAACTGTCCGGCATACGTCAAAACCATATTTTTTGTGGTAATTAATTCTTCCCAAGGCAAAGTTTCGGGCACATACGGCTTGAGTTTTCAGTGCCTCAACAGGCCATGAAGATGACATCTCACGACAAACAACACTGTAGAGATAAGATTCAACCGGTACAATGTTTACAACAGTCAATCCGTCTGCTAACAGCTTGATTTCAAAACCGCCTCGATATGTACCTTTTGCTGAACCTGAAATTTTAAGTAGTGCATCGGGATTTTCCTCATATTCGCTGCTGAATACGGCAAGTCCTGAGGAATTATCATCAATCACAAGAAGAGTTTTGCCGGAAGAGGCATCTGTCAAACGCAAAGAATTTGATGATGTGGCAACAGGTGTCCCTTTTACAGCTAGGTTTTCTGCAGCCCACAGAGCATCATTGCTGTTTTTATAAGTTCCCCCAAAAACACAGTAGGAGGAGTCATAGTATGCGGGAAAGACTTCCATTCCTGAACTCCGCAACATTTCAATTTCTGCATAGGCATTTTCCGCTGTTGGGTGTGAAGAATAGAGAACATGATGTGATGAATCATTCCGTGATACAGAAACGGATGTGTTTGAGACAGTTTCCATTGGGAAGAAAGTCCGGTCAACAGAATATCCTATTGAAAAACCGCAGGAACTTTCCAGTGTTAAATCGGTTACGGTGTTCGAACCGTAGTAAATGCCTACTCGCAGGGTATCCTGATAGTCAGTTGCGTAGATGGTGCTGGTAAGGCATAACACTGCCACAATAACCGAAATAAAATTTGTAAATTTTCTAAAAAATCTCATATTTATACAATCCTATCCAAGAGAATAATATTCCTTATTCTAAAAGTTCGACAAATATCGGCTTAAATCCTCTTATTTTATGTTAAAATTGTGTTACAAAAAATAATTGACAATCAAGGCTCAATATCATATAATATTTAAAGAAGAATTATATTGGGAGGACATTTAGAAATGAAAAGTTACAATGTAGGAATAATCGGTGCAACAGGTATGGTTGGACAGAGATTTATGACCTTGCTTGCGGAGCATCCATGGTTTAATATAAAGGTGCTTGCGGCATCATCAAGAAGTGCAGGCAAAAAATACATAGACGTGGTTGAAAATCGTTGGGCCATGACTGTTCCTGTGCCTGAAAAGGTTAAGGATATGGTGATCCTTGATGCGACTGCAGACATTGAGAAAATCGCCGCTCAGGTTGATTTTGTTTTCTGTGCCGTTGATATGAAAAAGGACGAAATAAGAGCTTTGGAAGAGGCATATGCCAAGGCAGAATGTCCTGTTGTTTCAAACAATTCAGCACACAGACATACAAAGGATGTTCCTATGATTGTTCCAGAAATCAATCCGGAACATGCTGAAATCATAGCAGCACAGAGAAAAAGACTTGGAACAAAACGTGGTTTTGTTGCTGTTAAGTCAAATTGTTCGCTCCAGAGCTATGTTCCCGCACTTCATCCGCTTATGAAATACGGAATAAAGAATGTTCTTGCTTGCACATATCAGGCAATTTCCGGTGCCGGAAAGACCTTTGAAACATGGCCCGAAATGGTGGATAA
Organism: Clostridia bacterium; assembly: GCA_045532055.1. GTDB lineage: Bacteria > Bacillota > Clostridia > Monoglobales > Monoglobaceae > SIG440. The sequence goes on along the minus strand of JAZSFF010000026.1, from coordinate 7,247 downwards.
CCTCATCCCATACATTGGCGGCGAGGAAGAAAAGAGCGAAATTGAGCCTCTTAAAATCTGGGGTAAGATAGAGGGGGATGAAATTGTTGATGCAACATCACCTGCAATCACAACCCAGTGTCTCAGAGTTCCTGTTTCTGACGGACACACAGCGGCAGTTTTTGTAAGCTTTGACAAAAAACCAACTATTGAAGAAATAAAGAACGACTGGAAAAACTTCAAAGGCGAGCCACAGGAACTTGAGCTTCCATCAGCACCAAAACAGTTCCTCAACTACTTTGAAGAGGATAATCGTCCTCAGGCAAAGAGCGAACGTAATCTTGAAGGCGGAATGGCAGTATCTATGGGACGTCTTCGTGAAGACAGCCAGTACGATTATAAGTTCGTTTGCCTTTCACACAACACCCTACGTGGTGCGGCAGGCGGTGCTGTTTTGATGGCAGAACTCCTTGCAGCAAAAGGCTATTTTGACTAATATTTTCTGATAATGCATACCTGAAGTGAACGAAAGGTTAAGTATTTTGTTCGTATATCCTGCACGGACAGAGTAGAGGTTTTAGATTTCGTGGGAAGGAAGGTTGTGTAATTTTATGAAAAAGCCAGTATTTACAGGTTCAGGTGTGGCACTGGTTACACCGTTTTCAGACAAAGGTGTCAATTTTGACAAACTTGGAGAATTGCTTGAATTTCATATTGCACACAAGACAGATGCATTAATAATTTGCGGTACAACGGGCGAGGGTTCCACCTTGTCCAACGAAGAACATATGGAGGTCCTGAAGTTCTGTATAGAAAAAATAGATGGAAGACTTCCTATGATTGCAGGAACAGGAAGCAATGACACCAACAATGCAATTTACCTAAGTAAATTTGCAGAAAGCATTGGGTATGATGCCCTACTTTTAGTCACACCGTACTACAACAAGGCCACACAAAAAGGACTTTGTGCACATTACGGCAAAATTGCAGAAAGTGTAAAACTGCCAATAATTCTATACAATGTGCCGTCAAGAACAGGTGTTTCAATTTCTCTTGAAACATTAAAGTTTCTGGATAAGAATTACGAGAACATAAATGCAATAAAAGAGGCCAGCGGTGATGTTGCCTTTGCTGCAAAGATAAAGGCGCATACCGATTTGTGTATCTATTCGGGCAACGACGATGTAACGCTGCCTATAATGGCTCTGGGTGGTCAGGGTGTTATATCCGTTGTGGCAAACATACTTCCTGAAGAAACTCACAATATTTGTGAAGAATACGAAAAGGGTAATCTTGAAGAGGCAAAGAAGATTTATCTCTCTATGCTTGATGTTATGGATTCCATGTTCTATGAGGTAAATCCCATTCCTGTGAAAACCGCAATGAACCTTTTGGGGTTTGAGGTTGGAGGAATGAGGTTGCCCCTCTGTGAGATGGAAGAGAAGAACGTTGAAAGATTGAAGGTAGCCCTGACTAATTACGGATTTAAACTTAAATAACAAACAATCGGAAGTGCAGGTTTCCATCTGCACTTCCTTTACAAAGGTGGAATTTCTAATGATAAACATACTTTTATGCGGAGCAAACGGCAAAATGGGACATGCTGTGAGAAATGTAGCAAAGGAACAGTCTACATACGTGCAGATTGTGGCAGGATATGACGTTTTGGATACAACTTCTGATGGTTTCCCTGTATATGACAGTCTTGACAAGGTGAAAGAGAAGATAGACTGTATAATTGACTTCTCTCATGTTTCGATGACTGATGATATTTTGGATTATGCCAAGGCGACAGGAACTCCTGCTGTTATATGTACAACAGGCCTTTCAAAGGATCAGATTTCCAAACTGGAGTTCTATTCAAAAGATACTCCAATATTTTTCTCGGCAAATATGTCATTGGGGGTAAATCTGCTTATTGATTTGGTTTGCAAAGCATCAAAGATACTGGAGAATAATTTTGATATCGAAATTGTTGAGAAACACCACAACCAAAAGCTTGATGCACCCAGCGGAACGGCGCTTGCTATTGCTGATGCAATATCCGATACAGTTGCATACGATGCCAAATATATCTTTGACAGACATTCTGTAAGGAAAAAGAGAGACAAGGACGAAATAGGAATCCACGCAGTAAGAGGCGGCAATATTGTTGGCGAGCACACAGTTCTTTTTGCAGGAACCGACGAAGTGATTGAAATCAAACATTCTGCAACATCAAAGAACGTGTTTGCGGTAGGTGCAGTCCGTGCGGCAATATTCATGTCGGGCAAGGCACCCGGGCTTTATACCATGGCGGATTTAGTTAAATAATAGACAATCAAAATAAGGTCAAAGTATTGACTTTTTTGACAAAATATGAGATAATCAGCGTAACATTTGAAGAATGACAAAACTGGTAGAGGTGCGGTGCTTATCAGTAACACAGTTTGATGACGGGTACAAAACTCTGTGTGAAAGGAAGCTTCGCCGAAACATTGGGCCATCCCGGGGTCTGATTGTTGGGACACAACAAAACATGCTGTGTACTGTCACTTTGGTGGAGAGCTATCGATTTGTAGAGCAAACGCTGTAAATCAGTATCCTTTTAGCCGAAGCATACAGGTATGCCTCGGCTTTAATTATATCAAGGAGGGTTTTATGAAAAAATCAACTATTATCAAACTGGCTGTAATCATCCTGGCATTAGTTGTCGTTGTAATCAGTGCAACAACTGTTAAAACTGATATAATGACAGAATGCGGACTTTGCAGCGAAGCAGGCGAAATTCTTGCAGATTGCGAAGAATGTGGCGGAACAGGCGAGGTTATTCCTGCAAGCAATTACTATGCAACATTTGTTTCTTTGTTGCCCCCGATTCTTGCGATTATCCTTGCTCTGGTAACAAAAGAAGTTTATTCCTCACTCTTTGCGGGTATTGTAATCGCAGCACTCTTTGCGTGCAACTTCAATCCCGTTGGTGCAATGGATGCACTTTTGGGTGAAGGCCTTATAGGTGCAGTTGAGGGTACTGCAGGCATCTTTATATTCCTGGTTGTTTTGGGTATTTTGGTTGCACTCATCAACAAAGCCGGCGGAAGTGCTGCTTTTGGTGCGTGGGCGGAAAAGAACATCAAAACAAGAACAGGTGCAATGCTTGCGACATTTGTTCTTGGTGTGCTTATTTTCATCGATGACTATTTCAACTGTCTGACAGTTGGTTCTGTTATGACACCGGTTGCTGACCGTCACAAGATTTCAAGGGCAAAGCTTGCATATATCATTGATGCAACAGCAGCTCCTGTTTGTATGATTGCTCCCATTTCTTCATGGGCGGCAGCGGTTGCAAGCTATGCACCAGAGGGTACATCAGGTATCTCAATGTTTATTCAGGCAATTCCTTACAACTTCTATTCACTTCTCACTTTTGTTTTCATCATTGTTCTTTGTGTTAAGAAATGTGATTTCGGGCCAATGAGACTCCACGAATTCAATGCAATCAACAAGGGCGACCTCTTTACAAGCGGCGAAAGAGTAGACGGAGATGAGGAAGTTGTTGTTTCAACAAGAGCAAGAGTTATTGACCTTGTGTTCCCAGTTATTATTCTTATTGCCTTTTGTGTTGTATCACTTATTTACGTTGGTGGATTTTTTGGCGTTGATATGTGGGGTGGAACAGAAAATGCAGGCAACTTTATCGGTTCTTTTGCAAACACAGATGCAACATTTGGTCTTCCCTGGGGGGCTATAATTGTATTGGTTATAACAATCGCATACTTCATGCTCAGAAAGCTTATTACATTCAAAGATGCTATGGAATGTGTGCCCAAAGGCTTTATTGCAATGGTGCCACCAATCCTTATCCTTACATTTGCTACAGCGCTTAAGAATGTAAACAGCCTTATGGGTTATGCAACCTATGTTGAAAACCTTTTGGCAAATGCAAGTGCTCTTGCAAATCTGCTCCCTGCAGTTATCTTTGTTGTTGCATGTATCCTGTCTTTTGCAACAGGTACATCATGGGGAACATTCGGCATCCTTATTCCTATCGTTACCGTTATCTTTGAGGCTGGTGACCCGCTCCAGATTATTGGTATGTCTGCATGTCTTGCAGGTGCGGTTTGCGGTGACCACTGCTCACCTATCTCAGATACAACAATCATGTCATCTGCAGGTGCAAAGTGCGACCATATCAACCATGTTTCAACACAGCTTCCATATGCAATTACTGTTGCGGTTATATCCTTCGTATCTTACATAATCGCTGGATATGTTCAGAACTGGTACATTGTATTCCCTATTGCTGTTATCCTTACAATAGCTACAATGCTTATTATCAGCAAAGTTACAGCAAAAAAAGAAGTTCAGGCATAACGGACAAAATAAATTGGCCCGTGGCATTTGCCACGGGCTTTTTTTTAGTCAAAACAATGTATCCATGCGTTGAATACTTTTTTTAAGGATATACCAAAATTACCTGATGATGCCTTGAATAAAACTTTTTTAAGTGCCACATCCTCGCTGGCAACTAAGGGGAATTCTCCGCAATTATTGCCGTTTATAATAACGGTCAGCTTACCGAGAATATCGCCTTTTTTAACAGGTGCCTGCAAATTTTCAAAACATGAGGGAGTTGTGGTGATATTAGATTCTTCACCTGCCTTCAAAGGTATGTATAGATCGTGTTTTGCAACAAGATTTATTGTATCAAAAGACCCCTTTTCAACTTTTGCAACCATTGCTGTTTCACCTGCTGTTTTAATTTTATATGGTGAATATTCTGAAAATGAATTGTCGTACAGGGTGCGGTGGTCGTTCCAGTCATCTGGTGCATTTAGTGTAACGCATATAAGCCGTAGATCACTTTTCTCTACCGCAGTAACAAGACATCTGCCGGTAGCTTTGGTGAAACCGGTTTTCACCCCTATGCAACCATCATATTGTGTTAGAAACTTGTTGTGATTTACTAGATGCCGATTGTAGTCATGGTCTTTCCATGGGATACTTTTGGTGCGTGTGGATACAATTTCGCGGAATTTTGGATTTTCAAGAGCATAGGCTGTTATTTTTGCAAGGTCGTGTGCTGTTGTGTAATGATTGTCATCGGACAAACCATGAGGGTTGGTAAAGTGCGAATCAACTGCACCTATCTCAGCAGCCTTTTTATTCATAAGGTCTGCAAAGGCGTCGGTGGTTTTTGCCACATGCTCTGCAATGGCTGTGGCGGCATCATTTCCCGACACCAGCATAAGTCCCCACAGCAAATCCTCAAGGGTAAGTTTTTCATCTTTCACCAGATACATTGAAGAACCCTCGACACCATATGCGGTGGATGATACAGTTGCTATAGAATTGATATCTGCATTTTCAAGAGCGGTTATGGCTGTCATAATTTTGGTTGTGCTTGCCATACCCATTTTTGCATTTGCGTTGTGTGAGTATAAAATTCTGCCCGAATTTGCATCCATAACGATGGCGCTTCGGGCGGAAATGGCAAAAGCGGTTGCTGATAAATTATTGAAGAATAAACACAGGCTTATTAAAAACACAAAAATACGTTTCAAATCAAATTCACCCCATGGTTAAATATATTGGGGATGCACGTCCTATATGTTTAAAGAAAAAAAGAACAGTCGAAAGACTGTTCTTTTTAAATATTCAAATATGATTTAATTTCGTTCATCATATCCATGGTGGTTTTGTAACCATCATCATACATAACTTTTAGTTTTTCCGGCTTGCGTTCCGTACGATTAAAGTTTGAAGTATCATGGGGCATGATGGTGATTATTTGTTTGTTGTCGGTTAGGTCAAAAATCTCCTTGCGTGATTGATTATATCTTTCAGAACGTTTTTCCAAGGTTACAGCAAACTCAGGATATTTTCTATATGCCGCCTTTGCGAGTTTGATGGAGAAATCGCTGCTTTTTGAGTAACTGCGTTCACGGGTGAGGACTACAATTACTTTGTCACAGCCGTCATCAAGGGCCTTTCGGAATGGAATAGGGTCACTTATGCCACCGTCCATATAAAGCTGACCGTCTATTTCTTCAGGCCTGAAAAGGAAAGGCAGTGCACAGCTTGCCCAGAGAATTTTCAGATGCTTGTCCCAATCATCGGTGGGGAGAGTGATATATTCAGGTTTACCAGTTTGCATGTTGGTCAAAGTGGCGATGTTGGTACTTTTGGAATTGGCAAATGCATCAAAATCAAAAGGAACCAGTTCTTCAGGAATACGCTTGAAAGCGAAATCCATGTTATAATAGCTACGTTTTTTTGGGTTTAAAAGATGCCTTGTTCCCATATATCTCTTGTCATGCATATACTTCATTGAAAGCCCAAGATTTCTGCCGATTTGCCCGGATACATAGCTGGTTCCATAAGCAATTCCTGCTGAAACACCAATGACATAATCAGCAATTATTTTTTCTTCTAAAAGGGCATCCATAACACCGCAGGAAAAAAGGCCTCGGCTGGCACCGCCCTCAAAAACCAAACCAATCTTCAAAATCAGTCACCTCAAATTAAGCTATTATTTTGGAAATGGAAGTGCATAAAACAGGAAAGCAAAGAAGTGGAGTATGCTTCCTGCCAAAACGAAGAAATGCCATATTGCATGCATGTATCTTGGATGTTTGAGGGCGAAAAATACGATTCCGCCGGTATAACACAATCCGCCGGTAACAAGCAGCCAAATTCCGGTTGCAGGTATTGTCTTAAGAGCAGGAAGACCAAAGAAAATTATTGACCAACCCATAAACAGATAAATCACCATTGAAAGTGGCTGAAATTTTTTCATATCGATAGCGGTCAAAGTGACGCCCAAAGCTGTACATGCTGCATTTATCCCAAACAGAACCCAACCCATAGCTCCTCGCATAAGTGAGAGGGAAACGGGTATGTATGAACTGAAAATAAGTATATATATTGAGCAGTGGTCGAGGACCTGAAAAACTCTTTTTGCTTTGTAATTGGTTAGTGAATGATACAATGTGGATGCGGTATAAAGTATAATAAGCCCTGCACCGTAAAGTGCCGCCGATACAATACTGTATGCATCTCCGTGAAGGCAAGCATAAACAATTGCAATTACAGTACCTGCAATGGAAAGGAGAGCCCCTATTCCGTGAGATATAGAATTGACAATTTCTTCACCAAGACTTTGGTTGTTTACCTTTTGTATACTTTCTGTCATAAACATCAGCTCCTCTAAAACGTAGTAAAATACATTTTACACCCGATAAAAAAATTTGTCAATAATAATTAGAGGAAAAATAATTTGCAATGTG
>JAZSFF010000008.1:0-41334 GCA_045532055.1 Clostridia bacterium | reverse complement strand
TTGCACCTGATAAATCCGACGTTCCATCGTGGGCAGAAGACGGCATCAAAACTCTTATTTCCATAGGGGCAATGAAAGGTTACGAAGACGGCACACTTTTGCCGGCAAAACCGCTAACCAAAGCAGAAGCTGCAAAAATTTTATATTCTGCAATGTAAATGTTGACAAATGATTATATATGAGTTAAAATAAACATAGATTATTCCGGTAGGTAAGGCTACCACAGGGATACGGATTGCTGCCGCGAAATGGTGGAGACACCACTAGTTGGTTTGAGCAGGCAATATCGAAACCAAGGTGTTGTCTAATGCAATTTCATCGCCCTGCGAAGCTAAAGCTCAAACGGTGACATCACTTTTGGTGTATTTTCCCTGTGTCATTGTTTGGTACTTTGACACAGGGATTTTTATTATTTTGAATGGGAGGATATAAGCAAATGATTGAAGAGATTTTGACACTAATTGAAAACAAGGAATTTGTCAAACTGCGAAGTACCCTCTCAGAAGCCAATGCACCAGATATCGCAATAATGCTTGACGAAATTCCGGAAGAGTATGTACTCAGGCTCTTCCGTCTGCTGCCCAAGGAACTGGCCGCAGAAACCTTTGTCGAGATGGATGCTGATACTCAGGAACACCTCATCCAGAAATTCAGCGACAAGGAACTTCACGATGTCCTTGACGAGATGTATCTTGATGATACCGTTGATATTATCGAAGAAATGCCTGCAAATCTGGTAAAGAGAATTTTGAAGCAATCAGATGCCCAGACACGCTCTGAAATTAACAAGATACTCAAATATCCCAAAGACAGTGCCGGCAGCATCATGACCATCGAGTATGTTGATCTTAAAACTCATATGACCGTTGCTCAGGCATTTGACCGCATCCGTGCAACGGGTGTAGACAAGGAAACAATCTATACATGTTATGTAACAGACCAGAGCAGACACCTGTTGGGTTTCACCACCGTCAAAGACTTGCTTTTGTGTGATAACTGTACAACAATCGGTGACATGATGGAGACCAATGTAATTTACGTTGACACCTATGAGGACAAAGAAGAGGTTGCAAACCTTTTCCGAAAATACGATTTCCTTGCCATGCCCGTGGTGGACAAAGAAACACGTCTGGTGGGAATCATCACTTTTGACGATGTTATTGACGTTATTCAAGAAGAACATACCGAGGATATCGAAAAGATGGCGGCTATTTTGCCATCAGAAAAGCCATATCTCAAAACTTCCGCATGGGAGATTTTTAAAAACAGAATCCCCTGGCTTATGCTCCTTATGATTTCTTCCGCATTCACCGCAAAGATAATCAGCTCCTTTGAGGAAACTCTGTCGGTATGTGTGGCACTTACCGCATTTATCCCTATGCTTATGGGTACCGGTGGTAATTCCGGCGGACAAAGTTCTGTTACCATTATCCGCGCCCTGTCTCTAAACGATGTGGAAATGAAAGATATTCTTAAAGTTCTAAAAAAAGAACTTCTTATATCTCTTCTCTGCGGTGTTGCCCTTGCTGCTGTCAACTTTGGAAAAATGCTGCTTATTGACCAGGGTGCAATTATTGCCTCAGGTCAGGACCCTGTTATGATTTCGATTGTTGTTTCGGTAACATTGTTGGTCACTGTAGTTTGTGCCAAACTGGTGGGATGCAGTCTTCCCATTCTGGTAAAACGAATAGGTCTTGACCCGGCAGTTATGGCAAGCCCCATTGTCACCACCATTGTGGATGCAATTTCATTGATAATTTACTTCCAGATTGCAATGAGTATCCTGCAGTTCTGATTTTACAATCTAAAAAGGACTTGCTAATGCAAGTCCTTTTCTTTTTAGTTTTCTTCTTTGAGTTCATCAGAAAGTCCTTCGGGAACTTCCTCCGCAGGTTCGGATTTTCCTTTTTTGAGAACCTTTACATCCCTCGCACTGAGAATTTTGAATGTGGGTTCCTCCTGTGTTCCAAATCTGGCCTTTATAAGACCTTTGAGAACAAACATGTCTGTCACAACACCTCGTTCGCCGTCATATTCAATCAAAGCACCCTTTCCCGGAACCTTTTTCAAAAGGTCTTCATATGCACCTTGTTCATACTGGAGACAGCACATCAATCTGCCACATATCCCTGAAATTTTTGTGGGATTAAGGGACAAACCCTGGTCCTTTGCCATCCTGATTGATACTGAATGGAAATCGCTTAAGAATGTGGAACAGCAAAGTGGTCTGCCGCATATACCTATTGCACCCAAAGTCTTTGCTTCATCACGAACTCCCATCTGTCTAAGTTCGATTCTGGCACGGAATATACCAGCAAGACTCTTTACCAACTCTCGAAAATCCACCCTGCCATCTGCCGTAAAGTAAAACAGAATTTTACTTCCGTCAAATGTATACTCGGTATTTATGAGCTTCATATCAAGGTTGTGTTCCTGAATCTTTTTTATTGCAATATCAAAAGCTTCTTTCTCTTTTTCCTTATTCTTTTCAAGCTTTTCATAATCCGCCTTTGTTGCGGGACGGATTATCGGTTTAAGTGGTGCAACAATCTCATCGTCAGGAACTTCTTTGTTTGTCACTGCCACAAACCCAAACTCAACGCCTCTTGCCGTCTCCACAACAATGCCGGCACCCTGTTCCACCTTATGGCCTTTGGGGTCAAAATAATAAATCTTGCCCACTTTATTAAATTTAACACCTATAACTTCTGTCATGCATTACCTCCCAAAGTTCTAAGCTCATGCACTGTGCAATCTGAGCATAGCTTATGTTTTTAGAAAAGTAGTCATCGTATTTCACCAGAACCTCCAACAACCTTAGTGGAGTACTGGAATACAATTTCTCTCCTATTTTCTCAATTTCTTGTATCTTATCTGTATTGGCTATGTTTTCGCAACCTTCACCTTCCTTAAAGTATAAAAGATCGCGAAAAATTTCACGCAAGGCATCTGTGATAAATCCGACGTTTTCTTTGTTTTGTTTTAAAAACAGCGTCAGGTCATATATGGGTTTATTTCCCCTGCCGCAAAGTGCATAAATATGGTCAAAAAGACTGGCCCTGAGTTCCAGAATGTCATTATTCTCCACCAAATACTTTGCCCTGCCTATGGAACCGGAGCTCATAGCAGCAATAGATGATGCATTGTTGCCAAGTTCAGTATAATTCGTCTCGATATATTCCTTCACCAAGTCCTTTGCAACGGGAAAAAACCTCAACTGTACCCCACGTGAAAGAATGGTGGGCAAAAACATGTTAGCATTTTCCGCTATAAGAATAATAGTACAGTATTCAGGCGGCTCTTCCAGAACTTTCAGCAGACTGTTTTGGGCATAGACATTCATGGTATCTGCTTTTGGCACAATATACACCTTGTGTTCCGCAAGATATGGCTTGATATAAACGTCTTTTTTCATATTTCTGACTGTATCCACAAGAACATCTGTTGACTTCTTTGACGGGTCATAGAGCTGATTGGTTATAATCTGCACATCAGGATGGTTGCCTGACCTACACATCATACAGCTTTTACAGTTTCCGCAAGGGATGCCATCTTCTGGATTTTCGCACATGATGCTGCTGGCAAAAGCCTCGGCCATGGACTTCCGTCCCACGCCCCGTGGACCTTCAAAAATATATGCATGCCCCACACGACCCTCTTTAACAGAAGACATCAGGACATTCTTGATTTTTTCATGACCGACCACCTGGGAAAACAGCACCTAAAGCACCATCCTTAAAACTTTATTCTTTCACTTATATACTCAACCAATTCATCAATCTTCACACGTTCCTGTTCCATGGTATCACGATTACGAACTGTAACTGCTCCATCTTCCTCAGACTCAAAGTCATAAGTAATACAGAAAGGTGTTCCGATTTCGTCCTGTCTGCGATAACGCTTGCCTATACTTCCAGCCTCGTCATATTCGCACATAAACTCTGCAGCTAACCTTTGATATACCGCAGTTGCACCCTCTGAAAGTTTCTTTGAAAGGGGCAGAACCGCTGCCTTTATGGGAGCAAGCGCGGGATGGAATCTCATAACTGTACGCATATCGTTTTTCTCTGCGTCAACGATTTCCTCGTCATAAGCCTCGCAAAGGAACGCAAGGGTCACACGGTCACAGCCAAGTGACGGCTCAACGCAGTAAGGAATATATTTCTCGTTTGTTTCGGGGTCGTTGTATTCAAGCTTTTCACCACTATGATTGGTATGCTGAGTAAGGTCAAAGTCTGTTCTGTCAGCGATACCCCAAAGCTCGCCCCAACCAAACGGGAACATAAACTCGATGTCTGTGGTAGCATTGCTGTAGTGAGAAAGCTCCTCCTGCTCATGGTCACGCATCTTGATGTTTTCTTCTTTGATATCCAAAGACAAAAGCCAGTTTTTGCAGAATTCTTTCCAATATTTAAACCATTCAAGGTCTGTGCCGGGTTTGCAGAAGAACTCAAGTTCCATCTGTTCAAACTCACGGGTTCTGAACGTAAAGTTGCCGGGTGTGATTTCGTTTCTGAAAGACTTACCTATCTGACCTATACCAAAGGGAACTTTTTTTCTTGATGTTCTCTGTACATTTTTAAAGTTTACAAAGATACCCTGAGCAGTCTCGGGTCTTAAGAAAATTTCATTTTTGCTATCCTCAGTGACACCCTGGAAAGTTTTGAACATAAGATTAAATTTTCTTATGTCCGTGAAATTGTGCTTTCCACAGTTGGGGCACTTGATATCCTGTTCGTTGATGAACTCAAGCATTTTGGCATCCGACCAACCATCTGCAGAAATACCCGCAGCATCCTCAATCAGCTTATCCGCTCTGAAACGAGTCTTACATTCCTTACAATCCATAAGCGGGTCCGAAAATCCGCCAACGTGACCTGATGCAACCCAAACCTCAGGGTTCATAAGAATTGCAGCGTCAAGGCCCACATTGTAGGGACTTTCCTGAATGAATTTCTTCCACCATGCACGTTTTACGTTGTTCTTAAGTTCAACACCCAAGGGACCGTAATCCCATGTATTTGCCAAGCCGCCATATATCTCCGAACCTGAATAGACAAATCCACGACCTTTACAAAGTGCAACTATTTTCTCCATTGTCTTTTCTGTGTTTTTCATTTTATCACAAAGCCTTTCCCACTCACAAATTTTCTAACCTTTTCCGCCGTGAGCATACGGAATATTTTATTGAAACCGAAGAATCACCGCTCTCCTGTTTCAAAAGAATACACAATTAATATTATTATACCTCATTCTTTCAATAAACGCAAGAAGAATTTTATTCTCACAAGTATTGTTTGCAAAAATAATGCGTCAAAATTTGATATAGACATCAAATTGACGCTATAATTAAGTCATACTTCATTAAGGAGGAGTAAAAATGAAAGATAATTTATCCAGATATACACTCCGGGTGAGTCAAAACCTTCTTGACAAGCTTGGATATATTGCAGAATACGAGGGAAGGACCAAAAACAAAGAACTTGAACAGATGATAAAGAAAAGAATCATTGCATTTGAAAAAGAAAATGGTAAAATAGAACTACAGCGTATTTGCTAAACACTTTTGGAGGCTATTGAATTTTATTATGTATAAGTCAAACCATATAATTACACTCAGACATTACCTTATACTGTCGATAATCGCCTTTGCGGCAGGAATCTTTGTCATTGTATCATTTAGGTCCGATTTTGTACTGCTGCTTTCTTTATTTCTGGCTATTCTCCTTTCAGCAATCATTATTCTTCTGTCGATAAACCGGATTGCTCGACACCCACGGGTTAAACCCTTTCTTTTTCCCGGTTTTCTCATTGTGTTCATATTCCTTGGAATGTTTCGTATACTAACAGTCGAATTTATTTCTCCGGGAGTTTTGAAAAACTATGAAGACCAATCCGCATGGCTTTCCGGTACTGTTTTAAAGTCCGCAACTCCCACCTCTAAGGGCTACTCAGATTATTTTGAACTGGAGGTACAGCAAATTAATTTTGAAAACATCTCGCCGGAACGTATATTGATATATGTCCCCAAAAGCCGCAGTTCATGCGCTGTTGAAGGCAAACAAGTTTACTGTTGGACAGATATAAGCACACCCCACCGTTATGAACCTGATGACAACTATGACTACTACACACATCTCCGTGGGAAGAATATCTTTTTTGTAGGTGAAACTAAAAATATAACACCAACCAGTTTTGATACCCCATTTTCTATCGTTTCGTCAGTAAGAAAAATTGGTATTTATTTGCGTCAAAAGATTGTACATGCCGTTGACGGGCTGGAATTCGATGATGAAAATTTTGCAACAATATTGAAAGGAATCCTTATTGGTGACAAGTCAGATTTTTCAGACGAAATGTATCTGAGTTTTTCCAATGCAGGTATCTCCCATATAGTTGCAGTTTCAGGTATGCATCTTTCTATACTGTTTTCAATACTGATTCTCCTTTTACATAATGTACAACTCCATCATAAGCAAGCGTTATTCCTGTCTATTCCTATTATTATCCTCTTTGCTGCCACTGCTGGCTTTACCCCCTCGGTCTGCCGTTCTGGCATTATGATGCTTATGATGATTGGCGCAACTCTTTTGTATCAGCGATATTCACCCATAAACGCTCTTTTTATCTCATTGGGAATAATCCTTGTTATATCTCCCTATTCCCTATTCTCCAAGAGTCTCATCCTTTCATTTGGAGCAACTTTTGGAATTCTTGCATACTGCAAATATGCCATGTATCTACTGAAAAAAGTTATACGCCTTCCTGAAATACAAATATCTTTTCTTAATAAAGTGCTTCGTCGCAGTACAAACTTTATTATCTCATCTCTTGCCATATCTGTATCCGCATTTATTGGCACTTCTTACTTCACAGCACTTCTGTTTGGCAATGTTTCATACATACAATTTATCACAAACCTGTGGATTATACCCACCGTAAGCATTGTATTTTGTATGGGAATCATCACTTGCATCGCCTTTTATACAGTTCCGTTTATTGTACCACTTTTGAAGATGCCCCTCAGTTTCTTCATTGCTATAATCTTCCGTACGGCAAGCTATTTCGGTGATGATAAATTTGCATTTCATCTTCCCGAAATGCCCCTGCCATTTGTTACATTTGTAGTATATATGGGTTCAGCTTTGCTTATCTACATGTTCCTAAAAACCTTGTATGACATTTGTATAGAAAAAGAAAAAGCGGCCGAAAGATTCGACCGCCGTGTAAAGGGCAAAAGTTTTTAAATCTAGAAGTTATTAACAATATTTTTAAAAGTATTGCCTCGTTCCTCAAAATTTTTGAACAAATCAAAGCTTGCACAAGCCGGAGAAAGTATTACAATGTCGCCTCCCTGGGCACATTCCCTTGCCTTATTTACAGCACTTTCAAATTCACTCTCTCTGAAAATCTCAAGTCCGTCATAATTATCTGCGTTCTTTACCGCAGTATATATCTTTTCAGAAGTTGCACCGACCAGAATAAGCTTTTTCACATACCCGTTGATAACAGAACCAAACTCATCAAAGGGTATTTTTTTGTCATAACCTCCGGCAATAAGTATCACCTTTTTGTCAAAGGATTTGAGTCCGGCTGTTGTTCTGGCAGGACTGCTGGCAATGGAATCATTATAATACCTTGCCCCGTCAATTTCCCTCACAAATTCTATTCTGTGGGAGACACCATTAAAACTTTTTGCCACATAGTTTATAGTTTCTTTTTCCACCATATCATAAACAGCAGCTATGGCTGCCATATAATTTTCCACATTATGCATTCCGGGAATTTTGATGTCTCTAATATCAAGTATCTCTTCAGTTTCACCATTATCAGACTTGAAAACTATTATATCACCCTGCAAGAACACACCACTTTTTAGTTCAGAATTCCTGCTGAAGAAAACTGGAATTTGTGCACTTTGGGCAAAATCTCTTGTAACCTGATTATCATAATTAAGGATAACCCTGCCGTCCGTTTTCTGTCCCTGGAAAATGTTCTTTTTGGCATTTACATATTCATCAAAATCTGTATGCCAGTCAAGGTGATTTGGTGTAACATTGGTAACCACAGCGATATCAGGTCTATGTTTCATTGAATGGAGCTGAAAACTTGAAAGTTCCAGAACAATCTTGTCATCAGCAGTCATTCCCTCCACTTCGTCAATAAGAGGTTTGCCGATATTGCCACCTATATAACAATTGTATCCAGCATTTTTTAGCATCTCACCAATCAGCGTTGTTGTTGTTGTCTTGCCGTCGCTGCCTGTAATTGCTATTATCTGTCCGGGGCATAATTCGAAAAACAACTCCATCTCGGATGTTATTGTAATACCTTTTTCTGCTGCCTCTACAAGTTCCGGAACGTCAATACGCAGTCCCGGTGTTTTGAATATTATTTCCGTGCTTTCAGGGATATCTTTCAGATATCCCTCACCAAGAACCAACTTCGTACCCAATGCAACCAATTCGTCACACACCTCACCAAGCTGTTCCTTGTTCTTTTTGTCATGGGCGGTTACAACCGCACCTGCATCTGTCAGAAATCGAATCAGGGGAACATTGCTCACGCCAATACCAATAACAGAAACACATTTCCCTTTTATAAACTTTTTATAATCGGTAACATTCATAAGAAAATCCCCTTTTCAAAAAAGCAAAGCGGACTGTAACAAACCGAAAATCTTTTGTTACAGTCCGTCCTGAACTGATTAAATTTTATTCAGCGTCCAAAATGTCGCCGAGGGTAAATGAACCCTCTTCTGTGTAAGATTCATCACTTACAACCTCTTCTTCTACCTTTTCAGCCTCAGGAGCATAGTCAGGAAGAAGAACTTTTCTTGAAAGACCAATCTGCTTTGTGTCATGATTGATTTCAGTAACCTGAACTTCAATTTCATCACCAATATTCAAAGCATCAGATGGCTTTTCAATTCTTGTATTTGCAATCTGTGAAATATGGATGAGACCATCAACAAAAGGTGCAATCTCAGCAAAAGCACCGAAAGGAAGAATACGAACAACCTTGCACTTGATTGTGTCGCCAACAGCCAAATCCTTTGTTGCTTTGTACCAGGGGCTGTCTTCTTCTTTCTTGTGACCCAAAGAAATCTTCTTTGCTTCAACATCAATATCCTTGATGTAAACTTCGATTTCGTCGCCAACAGCCACAACCTCTGATGGATGCTTGATTCTCTGCCATGAGAGTTCAGAAACATGAACAAGTCCGTCAACACCGCCAAGGTCAACAAATGCACCAAATGCAGTCAATGACTTAACTTTTCCTGTGTATGACTTGCCAACTTCCATGCCTGCCCAGAAAGCAGCCTCTCTTGCTTTCTTTTCTTCCTCAAGTTCTTTAACAAGAGAAACTTTGCCTGTTTCTTTGTTCATTTCTTTGATATATACTTCAACAGCATCACCAACAGCCACAACCTCTGACGGATGAGCGATTCTCTTGTCAGAAAGTTCAGAAATATGGATAAGTCCATCAACACCGCCAAGGTCAATGAATGCACCAAACTTGGTAAGTGATTTAACTGTTCCTGTATACTTTTTGTTCACTTCTGCTGATGCCCAGAATTCTTCTGCCTTTTGTTTGCTTATTTCTCTAGCAACAGACTTGATTGAACCTACTATTCTTGAACGACCTCTGCGGTCTCTGTCCATCTTTATAATTCTAAATGAAACTTCGGTGTTAAGAAGTGAGCCCAGGTTTTCAACAAAGCGTTCTGCAGCCTCAGATGCAGGAATGAATACTCTTGCACCCTTTACAGTTGTTGCAATTCCGCCTTTGACAATCTCAGAGATTGTTCCTGTAAGAACTGTACCGTTCTCAAAATCAGTCTGGAGTTCTTTCCAGCCTTTTTCTGCATCAATCTTCTTCTTTGAAAGTTTAACAACGCCATCTCTATCGCTTACGTGAACAACAAAAACTTCAACTTCATCGCCAACTTTAGCCAAGTCGCTGAGGTTTGCTGATGAGTCATTTGTCATTTCATCGAAAGGAATAACGCCGTCATACTTGCCGTTAATGTCCACCTGTACCTCTGTAGGGGTAATTCCGATAACTGTACCTGTAACAATATCGCCTGTTTTCAAAGGTTTTAAAGTTTCTTCCAGTACCTCTGCAAAGTTCATTTCATTTGTGATTTCCGCCATGGTTAATTTTGCCTCCTTGATTACCTTATCCGGAGTTGATGCTCCGGCGGTAACGCCTACATTTTTAATATTTTTTTTAAACAAATGAGCAAGCTCATTTAATTCTTTTGCGTTTTCAATTTTGTAAGTTTCCGGGCAGCCCTCGCGACATATCTCAAAGAGTTTCTCGGTATTGGAGCTGTTTTTGCCCCCAAAAACAAACATAAGGTCGCATTCCTTAGAAAGTTTTGCAGCCGCAAGCTGCCTTTCTTCGGTAGCACTACATATTGTATCAAAAAACTTTACATTTGTAAAATGTTTTTTTAAATTTTTTTCAATATTTTTTACTTTTTCTTTTCTCATGGTGGTTTGAGCCACCAAACTTATGCAAATTTCGTCACTTTTTGTCAAAATCTCATCATAATTTTCATCAGCACCTATAATAACTGCAGAATTCTGACACCAGCCATTTATCCCTTTTACCTCAGGGTGATTGCGATCCCCCGCAATAACAACCTGACAGCCCTTTTCATATTCCTCTTTCACAATTTTGTGAATTCTTTTTACATAAGGACAGGTAGCATCAATTATCTGTACTGATTTTTTTCCCAATACTTTATATTCCGCCTCTGAGATACCATGTGCCCTTATAATCACCGCAGCTCCCTCGGGAATATCATCCAGACATTCAGCACATTGAACGCCCATATTTTCAAGTTCCCAGGTAACATCACGATTATGAATCAGCATACCATATGTGAAAATCTTTTTTCCACTCTGTTCTGCCGTATCATAAGCAATCTTTACTGCACGGTCAACTCCAAAACAAAACCCTGCTTTATCTGCAATCCTAATCTCCATAAACCTTTGCCCCTGCCAGTTCTGCAATTTTAGGCATCAAAACTCCGTCGGTAACCTGTTGCAGTTCTTCTGATGACATTCTTTTGCCGCTGTAGTCAGAAAAATCTATGTATTCACCCACAGCAACCTTGACTGTGCTGCGGAGCTTGTATGTTGCGTCAATTCCAACGGGCAAAAACCCGACACCGGCCTTTGCTGCAATCATAGCAGCCCCTTGCTTGCCCTTGCCAAGTATGCCTCGGGTCCTCACCCTGACACCCTCTGGAAACATGGTCAATGACTTACCATCCTTAAGAATCTTTATAGCAAGTTTCACTGCAGCCATATCATTGCCTGTACGTTTTACAGGAAACGCCCCAAAAGCGCGGATCACCTGGCTTACAATGGGAACTTTGAAGAGACTTGCCTTTGCCATATATGCCATATCCACCGGCAAAAATGCCGCTATCAACGGTGGATCAAAGTTGCTGAGATGATTGGGTATCACAAGAAAATTCTTATCTTTGGGAATATTTTCAAGCCCCTCAATCTCAATTTTAAACAAAACCTTATATATTGACCTTACCAATTTTAAAACAAATTCACGCATTACTTCTCTCTTCTTCCCCTTATTATACCAAGTATCATATCCACCGACTCATGCAACGACTTGCCTGTTGTATCAACAATCACGCTGTCCTCTGCGGGTTTAAGCGGGGCAATTTCACGTTCTGAATCGTTCTTATCTCTGTATTCCATATCACGCTTGACCTCGTCAAAATCGCATTCTACGCCTTTTTCAACAAGTTCCTTATAGCGTCTTGTTGCACGTTCTTCAACCGATGCTGTAAGAAAAATCTTAAGCTGTGCATCAGGAAGAACAACTGTGCCTATATCACGGCCATCCATTATCACATCAGTCTTCTCCGCAATACTTCTTTGAAGTTCAAGGAGTTTGCTTCTTACTGCAGGGATTTTTGAAATATCTGATGCCGCAACCGAAACCTCGGGCATACGGATTTCCTTTGATACATTTTCGCCATTTAAGAATACCTGCTGTCCCTCTTCACCATGGGAAATATCAATATTCACGGACGGCAACATCTGATTTACCTTTTCTGTATCATTGGGGTCAATCCCTGCACGAAGTGCCGCAAGTCCCACCCCGCGAAACATGGCTCCGGTATCAATATAAACAAACTTCATCTCTTTGGATGCTGCCTTTGCAATGGTACTTTTGCCTGCCCCTGCTGGTCCATCTATTGCTACTTTGAATGTAGACATATTTTTTACCTCCGGAAAACAGATTATTTTTCGAGTTTACTCTTTAGTATATCCATTTTCTCCACTAATTCATCAATTTCATGACACTTTGCCTCAATAAATTCAGACACATTTCTGTCTTCCTTATATCCTGCATAAATTTCACGACCCAAATCTGTAAATATCTTTTCAATGTCATTTTTTGCGTCATAGATGTTATACTTTGTTTTTGAAGTGTCAACCAAGTCCTCTGTTTTCTTTACTACTGTATGTGTAGTATCAATAACTGCTTTCTTTAAATTTGACAAAAAATTCATATTTCCCATCCTTTCTAAGAAAAATTTTTTATACATTAAACCTGAAGAGAATGATATCTCCATCTTCAACAACGTATTCCTTGCCCTCGCTTCGCACAAGGCCTTTTTCCTTTGCGGCATTCATGCTGCCATTTTCCATAAGGTCTTTGTACGCAACCACCTCTGCACGGATAAAGCCACGCTCAAAATCAGTATGAATTTTGCCTGCTGCCTGGGGTGCTTTTGTGCCTTTGGTAATGGTCCATGCCCTTACCTCCGGCTTGCCTGCTGTTAGATAGCTGATTAATCCCAAAAGTTTGTAGCTTGCACGGATAAGTTTGTCAAGTCCTGACTCTGTTGCACCAAGCTCCTCAAGGAACATAACCTTTTCGTCCTTGTCAAGCTCCGCAATTTCCTCCTCAATGCGGGCAGAAACCACCATCACTTCTGATTTTTCGCTTTCTGCAAACTCCGCAATCTTTGCTACATATTTGTTTTCGCCCACCTGCTTTGAATAATCATCCTCTGCAACATTGGCAGCATAGATAACCGGCTTTAAGCTGAGGAGTGAAACTTCTTTCAGCATTTCTTTTTCATCATCAGTGAAATCAAGTGCTCTGGCACTTATACCTTTTTCAAGATTTGCACAGAGTCCCTCAAGAAAGTCAATCTCAACCTGATACTTTTTGTCGCCACCCTTAAGCTGTTTTTTAAGGCGGTCAATGCGTCTTGCAATAATCTCAAGGTCTGAAAAGATGAGCTCAAAGTTTATTGTTTCAATATCACGAATGGGGTCAATATTCCCCTCAACATGAACAATGTTTGTATCCTCAAAGGCACGAACCACATGGACAATAGCATCAACCTCACGAATGTTTGAAAGAAACTTGTTGCCAAGGCCCTCACCTTTGCTTGCGCCCTTTACAAGCCCTGCAATATCCACAAATTCAATAACCGCAGGTGTTACCTTGTCAGGGTCATACATTTCGGCAAGTTTATCCAGTCTTTCATCAGGAACTGCAACCGTACCTACATTTGGCTCAATTGTGCAGAACGGATAGTTTGCAGACTCCGCTCCTGCCTGTGTTATTGCATTAAAAAGTGTGCTTTTGCCCACATTGGGCAATCCTACTATACCTAACTTCATATTTTCATCAAATGCCTTTCTGCTAGTTAATTTTCTTTAGAAATCCAATTTATATATTAATTTTCAAGAATACTTTTTGCAACCTTTATTCCATCAATCGCAGCACTCATAATTCCGCCTGCATATCCGGCACCTTCCCCTGCAGGGTAAAGTCCCTTATGGCTTATGCTTTCAAATTTTTCGTTTCGCAGTATCCTCAGCGGTGCTGAAGTTCTCATCTCAACTCCGGTAAGGATTGCACCCTCGGCAAGAAAGCCTTTCATCTTTTTGTCAAAATCATTAAGTCCCAAATTCAGGGTTTTTGATATAAATGATGGCAAACATTCATGCAAATCTACAAAAGCTATATCTCCTGTAAATGATGGCATCACCCCATTAAAATCACAGGAAACTCTGTCACTTGCAAAATCCTTGGCAAGCTGCACCGGACCTTTTCCCCCACCACATCGGTAAGCCAACGCCTCATATTTACGCTGAAACTCTATTCCCGCAAGAGGTGAATCACTTCCAAAGTCATCTGGCCGCACACTGACCACCAAAGCACTGTTTGAATTGTCTTCCATCCGTGAATGAAAGCTCATTCCGTTTACGTTAAGCATTTCCGGTTCAGATGAGGCATTAACCACCACTCCACCGGGGCACATACAAAAGCTGTAACAACTTCTGTCCTCTCCGTTGTATACCAAACGATAATCTGCAGTAGGAAGATACTCTGCATCAGGACAGTTTCCATACTGTACTTTGTTTATAAATTCACGTCTGTGTTCAATCCTCACACCTGCTGCAAAGGGTTTTTGTTCCATAGCAACACCTCTGCTGTACAAAGTTTCATAGGTATCACGGCTGCTGTGTCCAAGAGCAAGAATAATTGCATCACAATCAATATATGATGAATTGTTGATTTTGGCACCACTTACACAACCATCTGTGACTTTTATATCAGTCATGCAGGTGTCAAACATGATTTTGCCGCCAAAGCCCTCAATTTCTTTTCTAAGATTTTTTACACAAGTTTTCAGAAAATCCGTGCCTATGTGCGGTTTTGCCTTATAAAGAATCTCTTTTGGTGCCCCATTTTTTACAAAAGTTTCAAGAACAAACCTCTGCAATGGATCGCCAACGCGAGTATTCAGCTTACCGTCGGAAAATGTTCCTGCACCGCCTTCGCCAAACTGAATGTTTGTGTTTGGGTCGAGGACACCCTCTTTCCAGAACTTATTAACTGTACTGGTGCGTTTGTCAACATCACTGCCCCGTTCCAGAACAGTAACATCCACACCGCACATGCTGAGCACATATGCCGCAAACAATCCACAGGGACCGCTGCCCACAACCACAACCCTTTTCCCGCAGGACTTCCTTTTAAGTTCATCCCAATCTATCAAAGGCTGGTCATCTAACACACGAACCCGCTGGTTTGGAATGCGACTGTTGGTTTTTTCCACCTCTGCAGCAACAGAGTATTCAAAGTGAATATCACTTTTTCTCCTTGCATCCAATGACTTTTTGTAAACAGTCATTATTTCAGATGAGATACCGCATTTTTTCAGAATTTTTTGTGCTTTCTCAAGCACTTCCTCTTCTGTATGCCTCACAGGCATTTTTATACCGCTGACAACAACCTTTTTCACCTGGCTGTCCTCCCGCTTTTTAGTTTCTTTTATCAGCCTTTACCGTAACCTCACTTATGCCATCACGCATAGCAACACCCTCAGGTATAACCAGCTTTATTTCCTGAACACCTTCTTCAGCAAGGGTTTTTGCATCAATTCTTTCCGACAAAATTTCAGAAATTCCGTCCAATATACTGTTTTCTGCATAAACAGTCACATTTGGCGGCTGTATGGAAACCTTGTAATCATCACCCAAAGCACTGGTATCCACCTTTACAGGAACAGTCTTAAGCTTGAGAATGCTGCATGTGATATCAACTGACGATACATCCATAGAAACTGTGCTGTATATATCATCAGCAGCATCTATTACCTTGCCGTTGCTGTCAAGGAAGTATAGGTCTTCTTTATCGGTTATTTCACCTGTTCGTCCGTCAAAGTCCAAGGTTGCAGCTACGCCCTTAATACGGTCAATAAGTGTGGAAGCACCACTCAATACAACTGATTTCACCGAAGATTCAGGCGTTCCAGCAACATAGCCATTGGCCACGCTTCCCACTGTAAGAATTTCTACCTTACGTTCTTCTTTTACAATCCTATCAATAATTACATTTGCATTATATGGCTTTTTGTCCACAATTTCGTTGTATTCATATGGTATGGAAATACTTATAGGCAACGAAAATGTACCCTCTTTTGTCATATTTGAAAGATCAACTGTAGCGTAAATATTTTTGTTGTCAATATTGGCAATTTTCTTTCTGCTGCCACGAATTTTAAGTTCAACTGCAGCATCAGGGTCGGCTACCAGACTCAGGCCCCTTCCTTCCAACATTGCCTGATTTGCATATCTTATGGGGATATCCTTAACAACAACATCAACCGAAGGGTCAACAACCCACACCACATAAATCCACAAAATAACAGCTACAATAAACGATATAACCTTTAAAAACGAATCTTTTGGAAAAAAACTTTTCACTTGTTCTTCTCCTTTCTGACAAATATATTCTTTTTGAACTTGTTGTCTTTTTTATTGACATCAAACAATTTCCTAAGACTTTTGTCCAGTTCGTCAGGACTGAGGTCCATATTGAGCTCACCACCGCAGGCAATGGATATTCTGCCTGTTTCTTCTGACACAATAACCACCACTGCATCAGATTCCTCTGACATTCCAAGCCCTGCACGATGTCTTGTTCCCAATTCTTTGCTTACATTTGGATTCTGTGACAAAGGAAGAAAGCAACTTGCTGCCTCAATCTTGTTGTCACGGATTATCACTGCACCGTCATGGAGAGGGGTTTTGGGAATAAATATATTCACAAGGAGTTCTGCAGAAACATCTGCATTAAGGATAATTCCTGTCCCTACAATATCACCGATTTTTACATCACGTTCCATAACAATCAGGGCACCAATACGGCTCTTTGACATACTTACACAGCTTTCCTTTACCTCGGCAATTATCTTTTCTTTTTCAACATCCTCGGTACGTTCATCAAAGCTGAACCATTGTCCCATTGTATTTCTGCCCAACTGTTCAAGGGCGCGCCTGAGTTCAGGTTGGAAAACGATAAGTATGGCAATAAGACCCAGTTGCATAGCATTGCTTAATAAATAATGTACTGTATGCAGATTGACCATCTGACTGACCTGCATAACAACTATAAGCACAATCACGCCCTTGAGGAGCTGAATTGTCCTTGTATCACGGATAAACTTCAGAGCTTTGTATATTATGAATGTTATAATAACGATGTCTATTATATCCGATAATCTTATTAAAGATAATTGATTAATCAATGATTGATAAAAGCCGTCAAACAACTGGATTTCCTCCTTATATTTTTATTTCTCCTACAAAGTATAGCAGATATTAATAAGCTTTGCCCCAATAAACCATCTTTTTGGCTGGCTTTCCGCAGCATACACACTTGTCAGAAATCTGTTCCTGTTCAAATGGCATACAACGAGAAGTTGCAGATGTATCAGCCTTGATTTTTTCTTCACACTCAAGCTCACCGCACCACATTGCTTTTATAAAGCCACCTTTATTTTCAACTGCATCAACGAATTCTTCGTAGGTAGCAGCAGTCGAAGTCTTTTCATCACGATTTTTAAGTGCTGCCTCAAACATTTCTCTTTGAATCTTGTCAAGCATAGTTTCAACTGCTTCATCAATCTTTTCAAGGCAAACAACAAATTTTTCTCTTGTTGCACGATTCACCAAAATAGCCTGATTATTTGCTATATCCTTTGGTCCCAACTCAATTCTGAGAGGAACACCCTTCATCTCATATTCGCTAAACTTCCAGCCGGGTGATTTATCACTTGCATCCAGTTTAACCCTGAACTTTGTTTTGAGCTGCTCATAAACTTCTCCCGCTTTTTCAAGGACACCTTCTTTATGCTGTGCAATAGGAATAATAACAGCCTGAACAGGTGCAATCCGCGGGGGCAATTTAAGACCCGCATCATCACCATGAACCATGATTATAGCACCGATTGAACGTGTTGACACGCCCCATGATGTCTGATGCACATACTGGAGTTCATTATTCTCGTCTGTATACTGAATGCCGAATGCCCTTGCAAAGCCATCACCAAAATTATGGCTTGTACCGGACTGGAGCGCTTTTCCGTCATGCATCAAGCTTTCAATTGTATATGTGGCCTGTGCCCCGGCAAACTTTTCTTTGTCTGTTTTTCTTCCTTTGATTACAGGAATAGCAAGCTCCTTTTCAAAGAAATCAGCGTATACATCAAGCATACGGAGTGTTTCCGCCTCTGCCTCTTCTGCTGTGGCATGAGCTGTATGCCCCTCCTGCCACAAGAACTCTGCACTTCTGAGGAAGGGTCTTGTTGTCTTTTCCCATCTTACAACGCTGCACCACTGGTTATAGAGTTTGGGCAAATCCCTATATGAATGAATTATGTTTGCATAATGGTCGCAGAACAACGTCTCAGATGTAGGTCTTACGCAGAGTCTCTCTGCAAGTTTCTCTGTACCGCCGTGTGTAACCCATGCAACCTCAGGTGCAAAACCCTCAACATGGTCCTTCTCACGTTGGAGCAAACTTTCCGGTATAAACATAGGCATATATACATTCTCATGTCCTGTCTCTTTAAACCGTGCATCCAGCGCCTTTTGAATATTCTCCCAGATTGCATAACCGTAAGGCTGTATAACCATACAACCCTTTACGCCGGAGTAATCAACAAGTTTTGCTTTTTTTACGATATCCGTATACCATTGTGCAAAATCCTCACTCATGGAGGTTATTTCCTCTACCAACTTCTTTTCTTCTTTAGCCAAAATTTCCATTCCCTTCAAAAATTGTATTTTATCAAGCGCTCTGTCAGCCCTTGCTATTTACCAGCCAAATTCAAGGTAAACTTCCCCAATTTACATAGTAAACCATTATTTTTAGTATATAGGAATTTCCGCATTGTGTCAAGGGTTTGAGACATATTTTTCAAGTTTTTTTCAATGCAAAAGAAAAGGCGGCTTTGCCGGTAACTATCCATGCAAAACCGCCGTATTATTTAGGTTTTTTATTCAACAGAAATCACTTTGTAGCCCTTATCCTCAACAGCCTTTCTCAGCACTTCATCGGCTACATCAGAAATT
This sequence comes from Clostridia bacterium, assembly GCA_045532055.1. Taxonomy (GTDB): domain Bacteria; phylum Bacillota; class Clostridia; order Monoglobales; family Monoglobaceae; genus SIG440. The sequence continues at coordinate 22,405 of JAZSFF010000008.1, read as the reverse complement.
TCCACCACCGCTGTTCCATTCTTATGGCTCACCTCGGATGATATAACTCCATCAATCATATCTAAAGTATTCTTCACATTAGCCTCACAATGAGGGCACATCATCCCCTCTATTTTAAGAGTTTTTTTCATGTTTTCTGCCTCCCTAATTATATTTTTTGGGGTATAAATTTTTACAAAATTAAGCCTTAAGGCATTGGTTACAACGCAAAAGCTGGAAAGGCTCATGGCAGCAGCCCCGAACATGGGATTTAGTGTTAATCCAAACGGTATCAACACGCCCGCCGCAAGAGGGATTCCAATTATGTTGTAAATGAATGCCCAAAATAGGTTTTCATAGATGTTTTTGAGTGTGGCTCTGCTGAGTTTAATTGCTGCCGCAACATCACGCAAGCTGTTCTTTACAAGCACAACATCCGCTGCATCCACAGCAATATCTGCACCTTTTCCTATTGCTATTCCAATGTTTGCCGTTGTAAGCGCTGGGGCATCATTTATCCCATCCCCCACCATAGCAACTTTTTTCTCATACAACATTCTGCCAATGTGTTGATTTTTGCCATCAGGCATAACCTCCGCCACAACATGGCTTATTCCCACCTGCTTTGCAATGGCATCGGCTGTCCTCTTGTTATCACCGGTGAGCATGGTCACTTTAATTCCCATATTCTTAAGTTCTTCAACAGCCTCACCGCTGTCCTCCTTTATCGTATCTGCTACAGCAACAACGCCCAGTACTTCACTATCCAAACCGAAAATCAAAGGGGTCTTCCCCTCTTCAGAAAATTTCTCTGCCAGTTCCTCCACATCATATGTAACCTTTGCATGATTGCTTACAAAACGGAGACTTCCACCCAAGAGTTGTGCACCGTCAAGTTGCGCCAAAAGACCGTTGCCAGGAAGAACAGAAAAAGCCTCAACCTCTTTTGCAACTACATTCTCCTGTTCAGCCCTTTTCACAATTGCTCGTGCCAAAGGATGCTCACTTTTTATTTCCAGTGAATATGCATACTCCATAAGCTGTGTTTCGCTTATATCCTCAATAGAAACCACATCCGTAACCATCGGCTCGCCCTTTGTTACAGTACCTGTTTTATCCAGCACCACAATGCCGACTTTCCCAGTTTCCTCAAGGGCTGTGGCAGTCTTAAACAGTATCCCGTTTTTAGCACCTACCCCACTGCCTACCATAATAGCAACCGGGGTCGCCAGTCCCAGCGCACAGGGACAACTTATAACCAGCACCGAAATACCTCTCGCCAGAGCGAACCCCACAGTCTCACCCAAAAACAGCCATATAACAATGGTTACCGCTGCAACAGTAATGACAGCAGGGACAAATATTCCCGACACCTTGTCAGCAGCCTTTGCTATAGGTGCCTTGGATGAAGCTGAATCACTTACCATCTTTATTATCTTGGACAGCATTGTATCACCAGCTACGGCTGTTGTCTCACATTTAATAAATCCCAATTGATTGACCGTAGCTCCCGCGACCCTGTCGCCCACTGTTTTGTCAACAGGAATACTCTCACCTGTCAATGCCGACTCGTCTACAGCGCTGTTGCCCTCCACAATTATACCGTCTGCCGGAATACTTTCTCCTGGACGCACAACAAAAATGTCTCCCACCTTTATTTGCTCAATGGGGATAACAACCTCTTCTCCATCCTTTATTACAACAGCTTTCTGCGGAGAAAGATTTTTCAATCCTTCAAGAGCATCAGTGGTTTTTCCCTTTGAATATGTCTCCAACAATTTGCCCACTGTTATCAAAGTAAGTATCATTGCAGCAGATTCAAAATATAATTCATGTACATAGTGCATGGCATGACTGATATTCCCATCAGCCATAGCAACACTCATGCCAAACATGGCATAAACACTGTACACAAACGCCGCTCCTGAACCCAGCGCAACAAGGGTGTCCATATTGGGACTTCCTTTAAAAAGACTCCTGAAACCGCTTATAAAAAACTTTTGGTTTATAATCATCACCATGGTGGTCAAAATCAACTGAATAAGCGCTATATTCATTGGATTCTCAGCAACAACATCAGGCAGGGGAAACCCCCACATAGAATGACCCATGGATACATACATCAATACAACCAAAAACAAAAGAGAAGTAAAAAGTCGGTCTTTTAGTTTTTTAATCTGGTTTCGATCACTTTTTCCTTCTTTAGAAAGTGTATCATTTCCCGTTGTATCGACACCATATCCGGCAGACTCCACCGCGTCAATTATTGCCGCATCAGAAACCTCCCCCTCCACATTCATAGAATTGGTAAGCAGATTTACCGAACAGCTTTCCACCCCCTCAACTTTTGAAACAGCCTTTTCAACACGGGCACTGCAGGCAGCACAACTCATACCTGTAATATTATACTTTTTCACACTCTCACCTCTTTATTTACAACCTAAACTTATTCTGCTATCTTCTAAAATTATATATTTACCAACTTCAAAAGTCAAGCAAGTGTGTATATTTTTGTCTTTTCTTCTTGACTTTTCCTGAGTTTTTTTGTAGAATAGGGAGATAGTTTGTTAAAACGAATTTTTTATAGGAGGATGTGTTTATATGACTAATACAAACATTCAACATCTTATTGCAATGATTATATACATGGCCGCAGTTGTGGGTATCGGTATCTTCTTTGCAAAGCGTTCAAACAAGAATGCAGAAAGCTACTTCCTTGGCGGACGTTCACTTGGCCCCTGGGTTGCTGCATTCAGTGCCGAGGCATCTGATATGTCAGGATGGCTTCTTATGGGACTTCCCGGACTCGCTTACTGGACAGGTCTCGCTGATGCCGGTTGGACAGCAATCGGTCTTTTTGTAGGTACATACTTCAACTGGCTTATCGTTTCCAAAAGACTTAGAAATTACAGCGTTAAAGTTGATGCCATCACTATCCCCGGATTCTTCTCAAAACGTTTCCACGAGAAAAGTAATATCATCCTTATTATCTCATCACTCTTTATTATTATTTTCTTTACCGTTTATGCAGGCCAGTGTCTCTCCGCTTGCGGAAAACTTTTCATGAACCTTTTCGGTATGGAAAATTCGTATCATGGAATGATGATTGTGGCAGCAGTTTTTGTCCTGCTCTACACTTTCCTTGGTGGTTTTCTTGCTGAGAGTGCATCGGACTTTATGCAGGCAATCGTTATGGTAATTGCCCTTGTTGTAATATTCGCCCTGGCTGTAATCAGTGCTGGTGGTTGGGGACAGGTTATCGAAAATGCAAAAAACATTGACGGATATTTCTCCTTGCTTTCAACAGCAAGTCCGTCTACAGAAGTTGCAAATACATTTGACTCAGGCAAGTCTTATTCATTCCTTTCAATCTGTTCTTGCCTTGCTTGGGGCTTTGGTTACTTTGGTATGCCACAGGTACTCCTCCGATTCATGGGAATTCGTGACGCAAAAGAACTTACGCGTTCACGTCGTGTGGCTTGCATATGGTTGTTTATCGCCATGTCTGCTGCTGTTTTTATCGGTATCGTTGGCAGAAGTGTTCCGGGAATCAACTACACTTCAAATGCTGCTGCTGAAAACATCTTTATTGATATGTCAACTACATATCTGCCGCCTATCCTTGCAGGATTTGCTTGTGCAGGAATTTTGGCTGCATCAATCAGTTCATCTGACTCATATTTACTTATCTCAACTTCCGCTCTTGCTGAAAACATCTATCACGGCATGTTCAAAAAATCTGCAAGTGATAAAGAAATCATGTGGGTATCAAGAATTGCAATGACAATTATTACTATAATTGCAATGGCTATCGCATGGGATGCAAACAGCACAATATTCGGCATTACCTCCTTTGCATGGGCAGGTTTTGGCGCTACCTTTGGTCCTCTTATGCTGTTCTCACTGTTCTGGAAGAGAACTACATATGCAGGTGCTATTGCGGGTATGCTTTCAGGCGGTATAATGGTATTTGTATGGGATTTGGTTATCTCAAAGTTGGGCGGTGCCTTTGCAATTTACGAACTTCTTCCCGCATTCATCATTTCATCAATAGTAATCGTGGTTGTTTCACTTCTTACCAAAAAACCCGCTGATGAAATTACAAAAGAATTTGATGAAGTTGTCGCAAAATAATTAACTCTTGACACAATTTAAGCCCTCGCCAAAGCGAGGGCTTTCGTTTTTTATATAATAAACAATGTTATAAAACCAATATGCTGAAAATTTTTGAAAAAACTATTGCAAGATTCAAAAAAATGTGTTATCATATACAAGTCTTATTTGCGGATGTGGCGGAATTGGCAGACGCGCATGGTTCAGGTCCATGTGAGAGCAATTTCATGCAGGTTCAAGTCCTGTCATCCGCACCACGTCGGAGCAAAGGAAATCTTTGCTCCGTTTTTCTTTGTTCGAAAAACATACGCCCGCTTCCTTGTTCCTCCTTTTTCACAGAAAGTCACTCTCGGCTCGTCTGTTCAGTTGTAAACGCCTTCACGACGACTCGCTGTCGCTACCAACTTTGTGTGAAGCTCATTCTCACGTAAGTACTTTTTTCATTATACAAAAAAGCAGGTTGAACTTCTTTGTTCAACCTGCTTCGTTTTATATAGTATTACTTTTCATTATAGCAAGCGAAAATTTCTTCAACTCTCTCGGTATCTTTTTTTCTGGTAAATGCACTTACCAAAGGAACAATAACCACAGAAACCGCCATTGCAGAAACGCCCATTTCCGGAGACATTTTTGCCGCTGTTGCAAAGTCAGCATTAAGTGTAATTACAAGCGTTGAAATACCTACAACCAATAAGCCTGAAAGGATGCCTGAATAAGCACCAATCTTTGTAATTTTCTTTGAGAAAAGTCCCCAAATGTAAGGTCCAATAAAGCAACCGGAAACAATTCCCCACGAGAAAGACATAAGGCTTACTATAATCGGAATGTTTTGTGTTGCAAAGATAAATGAACAAGCAACGAATACAAGGCAAAGAATTCTTGTAAGTAACATCTGTACTTCAGGTTTTGTTTCTTTCTTTCTGACAGACGGGATAAGGTCAACCGCAACTGCTGATGCTGAAGTTAAAACAACTGCCTCCAAGGTTGACATTGATGCCGAAAGAAGAAGTATCATAATAACTGCCAGAAGGATAATTCCAAGTGTTCCACCGCCCAAAACTTCCATAAGAACTGTCGGTATAATTGAGTCAATTCCACCTGCAGGAAGAACGCCGCCTAAAATAAGTCTTGATGCGCTGCCTATAAGGTATGCACCACATCCAATAATAATACAGAAGATTGTAGAGATGATTGTACCTCTTTTAATTGCTGCAGTATCTTTTATTGCATAGAACTTACCAATCATCTGAGGAAGTCCCCAGGTACCAAAGCTTGTAAGCATAATGTTAAAGCAAAGGAACTTAAAGGATGATCCACCAAAAATATTTGTAAGCTGTGCCCCCGTTATCGGGTTGGGATCTCCGGGAACAGACTGGAAGTTCCTTAAATTTTCAATAAGTCCCGAAATTCCGCCCACTGCATTGTGTCCGAGAACTGCTACGATGAGGCATACAACACCTGCAATCATAATGATTCCCTGAATAAGGTCTGTGTAAGCTGTTGCTATATATCCACCTGCAACAAGGTAAACCGCAGTAAGACAAGCGATAATAAGCATCCACACCCAAGTTTCAACCCCCGGGAATACTGCACTGAAAAGCGAACCGAGTCCTTTGTAAACCGCTGCTGAATATGGCACAAGGAATACAAAGATAATAACTGCCGCCAAAATTTTCATACCTTTAGAATCATATCTCTTTTTAAAGTAATCAGGCATTGTTCTTGCATCAAGTTTTTTTGTCATTTTTCTTGTTCTGTTTGCAAACAAGAGCCAAGATAATAAACAACCCAATACTGCATTACCAATACCAATCCAGATACTTCCCAGACCGATGTTCCATCCATGCTGTCCTGCATAGCCAACAAAAACTACAGCAGAAAAATATGTAGTACCATATGCAAAGGCAGTAGCCCATGCACCGATATTTCTGCCTCCGATTAAAAATCCGTCAAGTGTTTTTGATTTACCATAGCTGATGCATCCGATGAGTGCCATTGCAATTGCATAGATACAAAGGGCAATGAGTGTGTAAAGTTGTGCGTTTGTCATTTGAATTTCCTCCAAGTCTTGCTTTTTTCTACAATATAGTATATAATACTTTTCAAGATTAGTCAAACGAATGGTTTTGATGTTTGCCATCTAATTTTTCGATATTGGAGGAAACGCAATGGAATTACGCAATTTAATTACATTTATTAATGTGGCAGAGCTTGGCAGCTTTACCAAGGCTGCAGAACAACTTGATTATTCCCAATCAACCATTTCTTTTCAAATAAAACAGCTTGAAGAGGAGCTTGGTTGTCTTTTGTTTGAAAGAATAAATCACACTATAACACTTACCGAAAGAGGTCATGAGCTTGTATCTTATGCTCATCAGATTCGTGCCTTAACTGATGAATTTAAAGAAAATCTTGAAGAGGAAAAGGAATGTAGCGGTCATATCCATATTGTAACTCCCGATTCTGTATGTGATGATATGATTAACAAGAGCTACATAGATTTTCACAATAGGTATCCTTCTATTTCCGTCAAGTTCACAACCGCAGATACTTCTGTTATGTTTGATATGCTTGACCATAACGAAGCAGATGTTATTATTACTCTCGACAGCCATTCATATCACAAAGACTATGTTATTGCAAAGGAACAACCTCTTTCAATGCACTTTGTAGCAAATGCAAAGTCAAAATTTGCCGGAGCAAACAAATTATCAATTCACGATATTATAAACGAGCCTTTCATTTTAACCGAATACGGCCAAGGATACAGAAAAGTTTTTGATAAAGAGCTTGCAAAAAAATCATTAGAGATAACTCCCATACTCGAAATCGGAAGAACTGATATGATTACTTCCCTTATAGCTCAGGGGGATATGCTCTCATTTCTCCCTGATTTTGTTACCCATGATATGATAGAATCAGGAAATTTGTGTTATCTTGATATTTGTGATATGAATATAGATATCTGGAAGCAGCTTATTTATCACAAAAATAAATGGATGTCAAAAAGCATAAAGGTTTTTGTTGACTATATAAAAGAAAACGAATTTTCAAACTACAGTGATTGATTTCACGCGCACCTGTATGATTTAAGTCATCACTCTTCGCATAAAGCTGAACGCCTGTGCCGATTTTTTATATCAAAAACTATTGACAAAACCATCGTATAATGCTACAATAATAGAAATTAATATTTAAACTGTTGAAGCAGAAAAAAGTCAGAATCGGTCTTTTTCAGCGAGTGGATTACGGTGTGAGTTCCATAAAGGCTGTCTGAGTAATATGGACTGCTGAGGGCTGTGAAGAAATGCACAGACGTAAGACTGGCGTCAGAAGTCGAGAGTATGTTGGTACTCTGCAAAGTGCACGGTTTGCTCCGTGAATTCAAGGTGGCACCGCGGATATGATGTATATTCGTCCTTGATGGCAAAACATTTTGCTGTCAAGGACTTTTTTTGTTCTTCGCACAGCAAATACATGCGGAGGAATTTTTATGTTTATTTTTGTAAAACGATGGCGCAATGACTTTGAATAGCGACCTTGAACTATTTTAATAAATTATTTTGGGAGGAATTTATAATGAATTACAACGGAATTGAATTTAATACATATTTCAAAAACTATCCCGATGACAACGGTTTCTTTGGCAAATATGGCGGCACATATGTATCTGATGAATTAAAAAAAGCAATGGAAGAGATTTCTGAGGCTTATCTCACCATTTGCAAATCCAGAAAGTTTATAAACGAGTTAAGACGGATTAGAAAAGAGTTCCAGGGCAGACCTACACCTATTTCACACCTTGAAAGACTTTCTGAGTCTATAGGAAATGTACAACTTTATGTAAAACGTGAGGACCTTAACCATACCGGAGCACACAAGCTGAACCACTGTATGGGAGAGGCTTTGCTTGCAAAGTATATGGGCAAAAAGAAGGTAATAGCCGAAACCGGAGCTGGTCAGCACGGCGTGGCTCTTGCCACTGCAGCGGCCTACTTTGGCCTTGAATGTGATATATATATGGGAGCTGTAGATATCAAAAAACAGGCACCCAATGTAGCAAGGATGAAAATTCTTGGTGCAAATGTGGTGGAAGTAACCGATGGTGCCCAAACAATGAAAGAAGCTGTTGACGCAGCCTTTGACGCTTATGCTAAGGATTATAAAGATTCTATATACTGCATAGGTTCGGTTGTAGGGCCACACCCATTCCCCATGATGGTAAGAGATTTCCAGAGTGTGGTTGGTATTGAAGCAAGAGAACAATTTGTTTCCATGACTGGGGAATTGCCTGATGCCATTGTTGCCTGTGTGGGTGGCGGTTCAAATGCCATGGGATTGTTCTCAGGATTTCTCAATGACCCCGTTGACATATACGGCATTGAACCTCTTGGCAGAGGCGAAACCCTTGGAGACCATGCCGCAAGTCTTAAATACGGCACTGAAGGTATTATGCATGGTTTCAACAGCATCATGCTGAAAGACGAAAACGGCGAGCCTGCACCTGTTTATTCTGTCGCAAGCGGTCTTGACTATCCGTCATCTGGTCCCGAACACGCTTTCTTGCAGGATTTGGGTCGTGTAAAATATGATGTGGTATCCGACGACGAAACCATTGATGCTTTCTTCAAACTTTCAAGACTTGAGGGTATAATTCCCGCCATTGAAAGTTCACACGCTGTAGCCTATGGAATGAAACTTGCCAAAAAGATGGGCAAGGGTTCTGTGTTAATCAACCTTTCAGGCAGAGGCGACAAAGATATGGATTATGTTATTGAACATTATGGCATAAGATAACTATTTCATCTTGCGACGCATGCGGTTGAGATGTCTTTCAAAATTCCCACTGGCGATGAATTCTGCAAGCACATACTGGTCGAGCACAGGTACGGTACAGGAAAACTGTCCCAGCCTTTCGTCAAAAACGGATATTAATTGGGGTGGCAAAATCATATATCCCATACGCATAGAGGGCGAAAGACTTTTTGAAAATGTATTTATGTAAATCACTGAATCATTTATATCGAGGGAATACAGGGATTCTATGGGCTGGCCGGGGATGAAAAACTCACTGTTAAAATCATCCTCCACTATGTACCGGCCCTCGCCTGCCCACTTGAGATATTCATAACGCTTGGTCACTGATGTGGTTACACCGGTAGGATAACTGCAAAAGGGCGTCACATGGAGGACATCAAATCCTCCATTTTTTATTGCACGGCGTTCAATTCCGTCGTTGCCCATCCTGAGTTTTTGAATACTTACTCCCTCACCCTGATATACAGCCTCAATCTGAGCATAGGATGGATTTTCAATCCCGTACACCTTGTCACGGCCAAGTATTTTGACCACAGTTTCGTACAGTTGCTCCGCCCCTGAACCAATTATAATGCGACTGGGGTCTGCAACCATTCCTCGATATCTCAAAAGATAATCCGCCACTGCATTTCGCAAAACAGCACAGCCTTTGTTGGGGGACTTTACAAAAAGACGTTCACCCTTATCTGATATAACCCTGCGTATGGTTTTGAACCACAACTGGTATTCAAAATCATGATTTGGCAGGGTTTCATTTTTTTCATCAAGATAAGACCAAACCGGTTGCTTAGCAAACTTTTTCCCGGGCATAAGTATATCAAGTTCACAAACGTAATATCCACTTCGTTCTCTTGATTCTATATAGCCCTCGTCAATCAGCATATTGTATGCTTTTTCAACTGTGATTACACTGTACCCCGTTTTATCTGCCGTGATGCGCTTTGACGGAAGTTTTTCACCCGCTTTGTATCCCCCGCAGAGTATTCTTTCCTTTATGTCATGGTATAGAGTTAAATACTTTTTATTTTTCATCTGGTTATATAAAAAACTCCTTTTTTGACTATTTATATATTATCAGTTTTATATTATAGTATATTAAAGCTTATTTGTAAAGGAGTTTTTTTTCATGGATTACAAGAGATTACTTACCATTCAGGATATTTCGTGCGTGGGACAGTGTTCACTGACCGTTGCCTTGCCTATTATCTCAGCTTGCGGCATTGAAACTGCTGTTCTTCCCTCTGCTGTTCTTTCTACACACACAGCAGGCTTTTCAGGCTATACTTTCCGAGATCTGACCGATGATATGCCCAAAATCAAAGAACATTGGGAAAAAGAAAATATCAAATTTGATGCAATCTACACCGGATACCTTGGCAGCACAAAACAGATTGACTATGTTGCAGATATTTTCGCATCTGCGACAAAATCAAATTCCAAGCTGATTGTTGACCCTGCTATGGCTGACAACGGCAAACTTTACCCCGGTTTTGATGCAGATTTTGTGGAAGCAATGAAAGGTTTGTGTGCAAAAGCCGATTATGTTGTTCCAAACATCACAGAATCCTGTTTTCTCACAGGAGTTGAGTATAAGACCAAATATGACAGGGCTTATATAGACTTGCTGATTGAAAAGCTCATAGATATTGGCTGTAAAAATATAATTCTAACCGGTATTTCGTATCAAGAGGGCAAAACCGGTGTTGTAGTTTATGAAAATGGTCTGTATTCATATTATGAACATGACCTGCTGGAAAACAGTTGTCACGGAACAGGGGATATATATGCATCTGCCTTTGTTGGTGCGTTAACCCGTGGCAAGAGTGCTTTTGATGCAGCAAAAATCGCTGCAGATTATGCTGTTGAATGCATCAAAATGACTGCCCAGCTTGACAACCATTGGTATGGCGCGGCATTTGAGCCGGCACTTCCCAAGCTCATAAGAATGCTTGGCTGATTTAAAGTATAAAAACAGAGGCTGATGTGTCAGCCTCTGTTTTTTTGCTATCTGCTTATTCTTTCTACTTTAATAAGATTTGTATTGCCAGACTGTCCGTTAACCTGACCGCCAGTCAATACCACATTATCTCCCACCGAAAGCTCAAAAATCTTCTTCGCCTGGTTTACTGCGTTATAGAACATTACCTCAATAGAGTTAAATTCCTCACACATAACCGGAGTTACACCCCAACTAAGGTTCAATTTTCTCCAAACTTTTTCAGAGGTTGTCATCCCAACAATATCAACAGGGCACCTAAATCGGCTAACCATTCGAGCCGTCTTCCCACTTATAGAACTGACAACAATACATTTTGCATTGACATCTATTGCCATAGAGCAAGTCGAGTGAGAAATAGCATCAAGAATACTTCTTATTTCAAATTCAGCTTTCCTAAAGCGTTTGTCATAATGTATGCCAAGCTCTGTAAATTTCACAATTTCCACCATATTTTTTACAGCCTCAACAGGATACTTGCCCGACGCCGTTTCTCCCGAAAGCATAACCGCAGACGTACCGTCATACACCGCATTGGCAACATCAGAAAGTTCCGCCCTTGTAGGCCGTGGGTTATGCATCATAGATTCCAACATTTCTGTTGCAGTAATCACACGACTGCCCAAAAGACGGCACTTATTGATAAGATATTTCTGAACCGCAGGAACCTCTACAAATGGGATTTCGACCCCTAAATCACCTCTGGCAATCATTATACCATCTGCAATCTCGCAAATTTCTTCAATATTTTCCACACCGCTACGGTTTTCTATTTTTGCAATAATATCGATATCGTTTCCGCCGTTTTCATTGAGAAAGTTGCGCATATCCTCAACATCTCGTTTTCTGGAAACGAAAGAAGCCGCAACAAAATCAACTTCATTCTTTATACCAAAAAGCAAATCCTCTTTATCCTGCTGGCTCAAAAATTCATGTCGCATAACCCTTCCCGGAAAGTTCATGCTTTTTCTGTCAGAAATCTCACCGCCTACCACAACCTGACATACTGCATTTGTGCCATTCAATTCTTTTACTTTGAAAATCACAAGTCCATTGTTGACAGATATTGTATCACCTATGCTAAGCTCATCGATTAATTGGTCATAATTGACTGATACACGGCTGTTATCACCCACAACATCCTCAGTTGTAAAAGTGAAAATATCACCATCACAAAGATTTATTTTTTTATTTTCAAATGTCTTTATTCTATACTCGGGGCCTTTTGTATCAAGCATAATCGCAATGGGCAGTCCCAGCTTTTCCCTGACTTTTTTTATCAGTTCAATTTTGTTCTGGTGTTCCTCATGCGTCCCATGGGAAAAATTAAGACGTGCAACATTCATTCCCTCAAGACACATTTTTTCCAGCACTTCTTGATTTTCACAAGCTGGGCCTATCGTACATATAACCTTTGTCTTTCTCATAATGATATCTCCCATACAATTCTATCTTTTAATTATAATTGTTTTATTTTTTGGTTGTTATTTTATTGAGGAACATTGTCAAGAGTACTATAGCACCAATTACAATAAATATACCCAGCATACCAACCCCCATATAATAAAGGTTGGTAACAAAGTTCATAGGATTTATATTCATAATCTAAATCATCCTTTCATCAAATCAATCCAAATTACATAAAGAAGTTGAGTATCATACCGCCAGCAATAACAGATGCAATTTGTCCGGAAACATTTACACCGATGGAATGCATAAGCAGGAAGTTCTGTGGGTCTTCCTGAAGTCCCATCTTGTGCACCACACGACCTGACATTGGGAATGCAGAGATCCCTGCTGCACCTATCATTGGGTTGATTTTCTTCTTCGAGAAAAGGTTAATTGCCTTTGCAAACAAAACACCGCCCGCAGTATCAAATATAAAAGCTACAAGTCCAAGGGCAAGTATCAAGAGGGTCTCTGCTGTCAAAAACTCCGCAGCCTGCATACGCAATGAAATTGTTATGCCAAGGAATATTGTAACAATGTTCGCCAAAGATTTTTGTGCAGTCTCAGAGAGTGAGTTCAGCACACCGCACTCACGGATAAGGTTGCCAAACATAAGGAATCCCACAAGTGCAACGGAATCAGGCGCCACAAGTCCTGCAATAACTGTTATTACGATTGGGAACAAAATTTTTGTTGTTTTTGAAACTTCTTTCTGGACATACTCCATTTTTATCATACGTTCTTTTTTCGTGGTGAGCAATTTGATAACAGGCGGCTGTATAATAGGAACAAGAGCCATGTATGAATATGCCGCAACCATAATTGCACCCAGATACTTTGTTCCCAGAGCCTGAGCAACAACAATAGAGGTAGGTCCGTCAGCCGCACCGATAATAGCAATAGCTGCCGAATCTTTCAAATCAAAGAACATTGATGCGAAACAAAGTGTAAAGAATATACCAAACTGTGCCGCAGCGCCGAATATCATAAGTTTGGGGTTTGAAAGCAGTGGTCCAAAGTCAATCATGGCACCAATACCAATAAACAGTATCAGCGGAAAGAGTTCGTTTGAAATACCTGCGCTAAACAAAACATCCAAAGTCTCTACCGCACCTGAAAACGGCAGGTTTACCAAAATAGCACCAAAGCCCATGGGCAAAAGCAATGTAGGTTCCATTTCTTTTTTAATAGCAAGGTATATGAGTATACCACCGATAACCCACATTACAATTTGTTGCCATTCAATGTTTAGAATGTTTTCGTAAATTATTTCCATCTGTAATCCTCCAAAGATATTTTTGATTAATGTATAAACAACACAGATTAGTATACTACATTATTTTCCTTTTTTCAAGTCGATTTATTGAAAAATATTTTGCATTTAAAAAAGCAAAACGACCGCCTGCAACCATTTGCAGACAGCCGTCCCACTTTATTTGGAGGTACACTCAATTTTTGCTGGAAATCTTTATTTCCGTAGGTTTTACTCCGGTCTGGTCAATAATTATATCCTTGATTTTAGCAACTCCCACAGAATCCAGTTTCTCCGCTTTAACTATTACCCTTACCCCAGCATCGTCAACAAATGCCACACAATCATCATAACCCTTTGACTTCACCATATTCTCTATTGCTGTCTCGTTTTCTGCACTCTTTGCATACTGCTCTATCTTTTGATTATTCAAACCAACACTTTCAGAGTTGCCATCCTTTGAAACTGCTGCAACCATAAGCATCTCAACCGCCTCTGATCTTGCGCAGTCTCTCTCATATCGTGCCTTTGCAAAATAATCTGTATCCTCGACACTATCCATTGTTGCAGTCTGTTCCTCAACTGGCAAAATATCCCCTGTAACAGGCAAAGTCAGACTGTTTTTATCTACAGTGAACCGATAATATCCTGCTGCTATTACCATTATGGCCAGGAGCGACACCAATACCTGTTTTCCTCTGATTCCTTTTAAAAATTTTTTCACAAAAATCCTCTCCCTTCTACTTTTCCACCGCAGCGGTAACCTTTATGCGGTGAGGTGATATTCCATAAAGAGCCTTCACCGCCTCATATATCTCAAGCTTTACGTGTTCACTCCCCGCACCCGTTGCCGTAACAAGTACACCGGATGGCACAGGAAGTTTTTCTTTGACCACAAATGGTTTTTCCTCCGTGCCTGAACCTATTACCATTACATTTTCTTCCAAAGATGATTTGTTTGCAGAACTTTCATCACCCACGTCCGATTCCAGTTGGTCCTTTGTATTTTTTGCAAGAACCTTTTCGCCAATATTGTCAAAGCTCAGCATTACCTTTACCCTGCCGGCACCTTTTACCGTTGCCAACATCTGTTCCAATCGTTCTTCCGCATCCATTATGTAGCTGCTGTCCACTTTGTCGATTGACTGTGGGGAAACTTCTTTTTCTTTTTTATCTCCACTGCCTCCGCCAAATGCCAGAATGACTATTGCGGCTATTATCACAAAAATCAGCCAACGATTTTTTTTGCTTATTACACCTTTGCCATCCTTTATTTCCACATCAACATAACCGTTTCGTCTTTTCAAAAAATCAAAAAACATTCTTTTGCTCCCTCCGCTCAGGACTCGTCAATTTTCACATCCTTCATCTTTACATCAAATCTTTCACTCAAATCCGCCCTTATGCTCTCCCTGTCCACCGTTTTTTTATCATTTATTTTCAGATGCACCGACGTTATGTTTCCAAAACGATTTTTATCCTCCTTCTCAACAATAACGTCAGCATCTGCCTCACAACCCCACTTTGTGTATACATGATTCTCAATATTTTGCTGAAGTTTTTCACAATAAATATCAAACACAAGCTCCTGTTCCTGCTTTCCAAGACGATTTTTTACCTCTGCAGCCTTAAGTTGGCTATCCTTGGGAGATTCTATATCAATACTGGAAGGAGAAATGTTGACAATAGGCCTTATTACTGTAAAAACCAGAACAAGTCCCATAACTATTTTTACATATTTTTTCATGGTTCCGTCGGTCATAATCATGTCGCTGATTGCACCAAGAACAATTACTCCCGCAACCTGCATAATCCAATCTCTTAACCATTCCATCTCTATCCACCTTTATCTTCCCAGCATAGCCGCAGAATTTCCCACGTTTATGATGATTGTAATAATTATAATAAACATAACCGCAACAGCGACCATCAGGGCAAGTATTCCCGCTACAGAATCCGCAAGTTCAGATATGCATTTTACTATTTTTTTGTCCGATATTGGCTGGACAACTGCCGCACAAAGCCTGAAAACAATAAGACTTGCCGTAACCTTTAGAATTGGTATGGCGGCAATAAGAATAACAAAAATTATTCCCAGTACCCCAACCGAATTTTTGATAACCACGCTGCAATTCATAACTGTTTCGACCGACTCTGACAAAATCCCACCAACCATTGGTATAAGATTTGCAGCAGCAAACTTTGTCACCTTGACTGTCAGGCCGTCTGCACTGCCTGCCACAACCCCCTGAAGTCCCATTATGCCCACAAACAATGTCATAACAATGCCTATACCCCATTTGGTAGTTTTGTTCATAAACTGCACCAATTTTTCAGCATTAAGGTTTTCTGACAAATTATTCACCAAGCTGATTGCCGCAGTCATAAGTATAACGGGAATAAAAAACTTATCTATAAGCCATTGTGTAATCTCAATCACACCCATAAACACCATCTCAAAAGTTGTTGCCGATGCAAGTGCACCGCTGGATGCCAACGTAACAAGTGATACAGGCACCAGAATTCTCATAAATACTGATATGTTTTTTATCACTTCCCTGCCTGACTGTACTGTCTCTAAAAATGCCGCCGCAGACAATCCTGCAATAATCAGATAACACACAAAGAATGCTGCCTTTGTAGCACCTTTGCCATCAAAGCTTTCCTGCATATTAGTCAGGTATGTTGTCAGCACTGCAATAACAGGAATAAAAATAAGAATTTTCAGCGTATCCCTTATCTCGCCCGCCAGAAGTTCAGCACCCTTGTCAAAAATTCCATGAACTGAAAGAATGTTTTCGCCCCTTGCCAATCCCGAAAGAATTTC
Organism: Clostridia bacterium; assembly: GCA_045532055.1. Lineage (GTDB taxonomy): Bacteria > Bacillota > Clostridia > Monoglobales > Monoglobaceae > SIG440. The sequence goes on along the minus strand of JAZSFF010000008.1, from coordinate 5,971 downwards.
TTCTGCATCAAATCCCGGAACAAGTGACCCTAAATCTGTATCTTCCAGGGATTTCACTCCCTCCGCAAGCTCTTCGCCATACATTTTGGTATATTGATCGATTATATTAAACGCATCTTCACTTCCCCCTGGTCTTTCTGCAACAACACAAGTAGGGAAAAGAAATATAAACCCAAGTATAAAAATCAACTTTTTCATTTGCACTCAACCCGCTTAATCAAATCTGATAATTGTGTCAACCACTTCAAGAAACTGATACATAATAGGCATGGACAATGCCATAATTATTACCTTGCCCCCAAACTCTATCTTGGTGGCAATTGCCGACTCCCCTGCATCTCTGCAGAGTTCCGCACCAAACTGGGTTACATATGCAATACCTATTACTTTTAGCACAACTGTTATGTACTTTATGTCCAATCCAACCTGGTTTGAAATATCTTCAAAAGTTTCCAGAACAGCTTTAAGGTACGGTGTCACGGCTAAAAATATGATAATTGCCGCCGCCACAGAAATCATGATTGCAATCTCTGCTCTCCAGTTCTTCACAAACACAGCAAGTATAGCTGCTGCCAGACCCAATCCCACAATTCTGAAAATATCCATAGTCATATACCCTACAAATCAAATACTGATTTTATGGTATCAAAAAGCAGACTTATCTGGTCAATCACCATAAACAGTACCACAATCAATCCTGCAAGAGTTGTCATCATTGCCTGGTCTTCTCTGCCGCTCCTTACAAGGAGTTGGTTCAAAACTGCTACCAATATTCCTATGGCTGCCACCTTGAATATTAAATCAACGCCTCCCACAAACATTCCTCCTCATTTGTACTAAATAAGCACAATTACCAAAAAAACCCCCGTCAAGAGACCAAGTCCCCTATACATCTTCATATTCCTTTTTGCTTCCTCACGGGCCTCTTCCTCTGCAAGTTTAAGCCGCATTGATGCCATCTTTATATTATTCTTTTCACGTGTTTTGTCACCACAACCAAGGGTCTTAGAAAATTCTATCAAAATATCTATATCATCATCGGTCAGAAATATATCACCTTTGAACCTTTTAAAGCCTCGTTCCCACAATTTTGGCATATCACTGAATCTATCCTTTCTCAGTCTTTCACATACGTACTGCAATACATCTTTGACCCCACCATCACAGTTTTTCACTATCTTTTCAAAGGATTCGTCCAATGTGATACCCATAAAATCAATATCAAACTCCAGTTGCATAAGAACATTCTCAAATTCCGTTATCTGCTCCACCCGCCTCTTATATGACGAGGCAAACAGAATCCCCAGATATGCACACCCTAAGAGTATGGCACCGCTTGCAAGAAGATGCATGGTCACTTGTCTATCACCGTAACTTTGCCCAAAATCTTTGTGTTCATACCTGTACCCTCTTTCTCCAAAACTATTATCTGTTTGAAACCAATTCCGCCTAATATTGGTTTCATATTCTCCCGTTGCATAACTTCCTCAGCACAACAGCCGTGGGTGCTAGCAATAACCGATACCCCCGTGCCAAAGCACTGCAGCATAGCATCAGCATCCGCTTTTGTGGAAATCTCATCAGTTACTATAAGTTGAGGTGACATGGAACGCAACATCATTACCACTGCCTGCTCTTTTGGTGCATTATCCATAACATCAGTTTGTACCCCTACATTATTCTGGGGGACACCCCTGAACATTGCAGCAAGTTCACCTCTTTCATCAATAAGCGCCGTCTTTGTTCCTATATCAGAAATCTGCCTTGTAAGGTCTCGAAGTACAGTGGTCTTTCCACCCATTGGGGGTGAAACTATAAGTGTGTTCACTATCCCCTCCGGTTTTGCAATGCTGTCAATTATGTAATTTGCAGCGCCCTCCACCGCTCTTGCAATTCGTATATTCAGTGAACTTATCTCCCGGAAGTTCTCAATCCTGGCACCAGTGGTAACCGCTCGTCCGGTAAAACCTACACGATGTCCGCCTTTCAGAGTAATAAACCCTTGTTTTATATCGTCCATAAATGCATAAACAGAGTTCTCACAAATCGCCTGAAATATCTGTTTTAAATCATTTTCGCTTATGATATAAGCACCGCCCACCGCAGGAGAAATATTTCCGTCAGGTGCAACTGCAAATCCGCCCTTTGTTGTACTTATTACCAATGGCATGCCGGAGCGTATTCTGATTTCCTGCAAATAATCCCCCATAACCTCAAATGTATGCCCCAATATCTCCCTCAAGTGTGGGGGCACATAATTTAAAACCTCACCGTATCTTGTGTCCATCTTTTCTTCTCCCTTTTGCAAATATTTACTTCATTTATATGAGGCTTTGTCCACCAATAGAACTAAATTTAACACAAAAAAAAGAGGCTGAATGCCTCTTTTTCATATTACAAAATACTTTACCCGTTCAAACAGCACTATATCAACAAGTGCATCGGCCTCTATGCCGTTTTCTTTGTAATCCTCGCTGAACACCTTACCCTTTTGCCTTATCTGATTGAGAAGTCCCGCCTGCCCGTAGGGTATCAGCAGTTTCAAGCGTTTTACTGTAGGTTTGAGTCCGTCAGCAATTTCTTTTAAAAGTTTTTCCAGTCCGTATCCTGTTTTAGCAGAAATGAACACAGTTTTCTCGCCCATTACAACGGTTTTTTCATCCAAAACATCACATTTGTTGGCAACAGTTATCATAGGGATACTTTCACCCCCAAGCTCCGCAATCAAATCCTTGGTTATCCGAACCTGTTCCTCCACCTCACTTGAGGATATATCGCAGACATTAAGAATTAAATCCGCATTTACCGCCTCTTCAAGTGTGGATTTGAACGCTTCCACCAGATTATGGGGGAGCCTGCTCACCAATCCAACTGTATCAACCAGCATAACACTCCGTCCGTCAGGAAGCGTAAGTGCTCTTGCAGTAGGGTCAAGCGTTGCAAAAAGCATATTCTCTGCCAATACCCCTGCCTGTGTCAAGGTGTTAAGCAATGTTGACTTTCCGACATTGGTATATCCCACAATAGCTACAGTTATGACCCCGTCTTTTTTTCGCCTTGCATGTGCATAACCACGGCGTTTGGTCAATTCCAAAAGCTGTCCCTCAAGTTTTTGTATTCTGCCCCTTATATATCTCTTGTCTGTTTCCAGTTTTGCCTCACCTGGACCACGGGAGCCAATTCCGCCGCCCTGTCTGGAAAGAACTCTGCCCATACCTGAGAGTCTTGGCAGTCTGTATTTAAGCTGTGCCAATTCCACCTGCAGTCTGCCCTCAGCAGTCCTTGCACGCTGGGCAAAAATATCAAGTATAAGGGTTGTTCTGTCAATCACATATACATCCGTGGCATCTTCAATGTTTCGCATCTGGGATGCCGTAAGTTCATGATTAAATATAACCATGTCGATTTCATTATTTCCACAAAATTCCGAAAGCTCGACGAGTTTGCCTGTACCAATACAGGTGGCAGGTTCAAATCTGGATGTTTTTTGAACGAAATGTGCCACAACATCCGCCCCTGCAGTATCCGCAAGGTTCTCCAGTTCTTCCATGGAATATTCCATATCAAACTCACCTGTATCAACTGCACACAGCACCGCCCTGGGTCTTTTTTCTATATTTTCTGTTGTTGTATACATTTATGTTCTCGCCTCCCCCGGTTGGCTCATGTCAAGTCAGCCCATTTTCTTAGTATTTCTTTCCGCAAGATTAATATGTATAAAAACATCTTTTTCAAGCTCATGATTACTTCTAACCGCAACAATTATTCTCTTGCTCATACCAACGTAAAAGTATATCTCTTTTTTACCAATAATCAAGATGAGAGCTTTGAAATACTCTCCCTTTTATTATAATTTCTCTGTAATATTAAATTATACTCTTGCAACACCGGTTTCTTTGGCTGTCTTAACCACTGCTTCAGCCACAACCTGTGCTACTCTTTTATCCAGTGCATTAGCAATTATATTTTCTTCAGTTATCTCATCATCAGGAATCAGAGATGCAAGTGCAAAAGACGTCGCGACCTTCATTTCTTCATTTATGCAAGAAGCCCTGCAATCAAGGGCCCCACGGAAAATTCCGGGAAATGCCAAAACATTATTAATCTGATTTGGAAAATCAGACCGGCCTGTTCCAACAACTCTTGCCCCTGCGGCTTTTGCAATATCGGGCATAATTTCAGGAGTAGGATTTGCCATCGGGAACAAAATTGCATCCTTTGCCATAGATTTCACCATTTCTTCTGTAACAAGATTTGGCGCAGAAACACCAATAAATACATCTGCACCCGCAAGTGCGTCTGCAAGGGTCCCTTGCTTTCCTTCAAGATTTGTCACCTTTGCAATTTCTTCCTGTGCACTATTATTGCTTGGATTTCCTTTGTAAATGATGCCAAATCTGTCGCAATATGTAAGATTTTTTACACCCATATTCATAAGGTGCTTTCCTATAGCAATGCCTGCCGAACCTGCCCCGTTTATAACAACTTTCACTTCGCCTATATTTTTCTTCACAAGTTTAAGTGCATTGATAAGTGCCGCAGCAACAACTATTGCAGTTCCGTGCTGATCATCATGAAAAATGGGTATATCACAAATCTCCTTAAGTTTCTGCTCTATCTCAAAGCAACGGGGTGCAGAAATATCCTCAAGGTTGATACCGCCAAAACTTCCAGACAGCAGATATATGGTGCGAACAATTTCGTCAACATCTTTAGACCTTATGCAAAGAGGAAATGCGTCAACATCCGCAAAAGCTTTAAAAAGTGCACATTTGCCCTCCATTACAGGCATTCCTGCCTCAGGACCGATATCACCAAGTCCAAGTATTGCTGTGCCGTCAGTAATAACCGCAACAAGATTTGACCGGCGTGTAAGATCATAGGATTTATTTATATCCTTGTTTATTTCAAGACAAGGCTCTGCAACACCAGGTGTGTAAGCCAGAGACAGATCCTCCCTTGAATTGATTGGTGCACGGGAAATAACTTCTATTTTCCCGTTCCATTCATAATGCTTTTTCAGTGATTCTTGTCTGATATCCATAAATCAATCCTCCCAGGGGAATTTATATTGCACGAGTCCCAGTTCGTCACGAACTTCTATAATCTTCTTTTGAACCGATTCGTTTACCAGCACGCCGTATTTGCGGGCAAGGCGTACGAGATTTCGCCTGCGGAGTAACTTCTTTCTGCCCCCGGTGCCTTATTGGAACCACAAACCGCTTATTATATTTACGTTCTGGTTTAAAACCCCTGAACAATTCATATATAATTTTATCCGCTTACCTACATTATACCATCAGATACAACAAAAGGCAACTCTTTTAAAAGAGTTGCCTTTTATAAAAATCAAATTTTACAGATTGTAATATCTGTCAAACTCCGCAGGATGTGGAATAGCCGCAAGTTCGCTTACTTCTTTGCGTTTTGTTGCAATGAAGTTTTTGATTAACTCTTCAGGGAATACTCCGCCTGCTGTGAGGTAATCATGGTCAGCCTCCAGTGCATCAAGTGCCTCACCCAAAGAAGTGGGGAGCTGTTTGAGTTTTGCCTTTTCTTCCTCAGGAAGATGGAAAAGGTTCATATCATAAGGTCCCCAACCATTTTCATGTGGGTCAATCTGATTCTTGATTCCGTCAATACCTGCCATAAGAATTGCCGCATAGCAGAAATATGGATTGCATGTAGCATCAGGATTTCTGAGTTCAAAACGTCTCAGTTTTGGTTCCTTTGCATATGCAGGAATACGAATAACTGCACTGCGGTTTGATGTGGCATAACCTACTGTCACAGGCGCCTCAAAGCCAGGAACAAGACGCTTAAATGAGTTTGTGCTTGGGTTTGTAAGTGCACAAAGTGACGCAATGTGCTTAAGCAATCCGCCCATGAAGTAGTGTGCCTCTCGGCTGAGGTTTGAATAACCATTGTCGTCAGAGAATACAGGTTCGCCATCCTTCAAAAGGAGCATATG
>JAZSFF010000058.1:0-18196 GCA_045532055.1 Clostridia bacterium | reverse complement strand
AACTCAAAAAGAGGGGATATCCGCCAAGATCATACATACCCACTTCAAATGATACACGAGTACGGGTTGAAGATTTTTCAAAAATCATTCCCAAAGTCTTGCCCTCAAGATATCTGTGGGGGATACCGTTTTTCTTGTCGTATTTAAGTTGGTCCGCCAAATCCAGGATATCTGTGATTTCCTGAGTGGACAGGTCTGAAAGTTTAAGCAAATGTTTCATTTTTCAAATTCCTTTCTTTATATCAAAGTGATTCAATTACTGATTTTAAGATATCAATACCCTTGTCAAGCTCCTCGCGGCTGATGTTCAGTGGAGGAAGAAGTCTGACTTTATCTTTTGCAGTAAGGACCAGAAGTCCGTTTTCCATACATTTTTGCAATATTTCTTTTGCGTCTTTGTCGGTCTTTATTCCCAACATATAACCCATGCCGCATACCTCTGATACGCCTTTTATATCTTTGAGGCGTGAAATTAGATAATTGCTGTTTTGGGTTACAGATTCAAGAAAATCATCATCCAGACGGCTTAGAATATTCACAGCACCAGCAGCGGATATTGGGTTGCCGCCAAAGGTAGAACCATGACTGCCTGCCGGAAGAATGTCTTGGAGTTTCTCAGAAAATACGGTTGCCCCTATGGGGAGTCCCCCTGCCAGCCCTTTTGCTGTGGTGAAAATGTCGGGTTTGATTCCAAAATGCTCAAAGGCATAGAGCTTGCCTGTTCTGCCGTTGCCTGTTTGTACTTCGTCGCAAATCAGCAGCATGTCATTTTTCTCTGAAAGTTCCTTTGCGGCAAGGATAAAATCCTTTGTCAAAGGAAGAACCCCGCCCTCGCCCTGAATAATTTCAAACATTATTGCACAGCAGCTTGAATCTATTGTAGATTTCAAATCATCCACGTTGTTGGCCTCAACGTATTTGAACCCTTGGGTGAACGGAGTGAAGTGCTTGTGAAATACTTCCTGACCTGTGGCTGAAAGGGTTGTCACTGTTCTGCCGTGAAAACTGTTTTTCAGGGTTATAATCACGTTTTTGTCAGGATTTTGGTCGGTGCCATATTTCCTTGCGGCTTTTATTGCACATTCGTTTGCCTCCGCTCCGGAGTTTGAGAAGAACACCTTGTTCATACCTGTTCTTTCGCAGAGCATTTCTGCTAAAGTTGCACAGGGCTTGGTGTAGTAGTAATTTGAGGTGTGCTGGATTGAATGAAGCTGGTCGCATACAGCCTTTATCCATTCATCGTCACAGGCGCCAAAGGTGTTCACTGCTATGCCGCTGCCAAAGTCTATATATTCTTTTCCGTCGGCATCTTTGAGGGTGCTGCCCTTGCCTGATGAAAGCTCAAGGTCAAGCCTTCCATAGGTACCCATTATATATTTTTTATCAAGTTCTTTTGTGTTCATAAGTATCTCCAATCAGTTTACTACGTCAGTGAGTTTTGCGGCAAATTCCGTTGCGTCTCTTTCGCTGTTCATAGCTATGAATACAGTGTCGTCACCGGCTATAACGCCCACTACCTTGTCAAAATCAAGGGTTTCGATTGCCATTGCGCAGCCCTGGGCTGAACCGGGGATTGTCTTTACAACCACCAGATTGCCGGCGTTCTGGATTGTGATTACTGCGTGGGTAAGAACCGCTGCGTAGCGTGTTTTTATATCCACATCGGTTTCTTTTCCGGGAAGGGCGTATCTGTATTTGTCATCACGGTCAGCGATTTTTATAAGGCGAAGTTCCTTGATATCACGGGAAACTGTTGCCTGTGTAACCTCAAAGCCCTCATCCAGAAGATAAGCGGTAAGCTGGCCCTGGGTTTCGATTGATTTCTCGGAAATCAGGCGTATAATGGTGCTATGGCGATGCTTTTTGGAGTTGTGTGCAAATTCTTTTTCTTGCATAACGAAGACTCCTCTCTAAATAAACATGGTGCCGATACCCTCATCGGTAAGGGTTTCGATAAGTATTGCATGGGGAACACGACCATCCAGAATGAATACCTTGTGTACACCCTGACGGATTGCGTCAATACAGCATTCGATTTTGGGTATCATACCACCGGAAATTATACCTTCACTAATGAGTTCAGGTGCTTCGCTGACCTTAACCACAGGGATAAGGGTGGATTCATCATCTTTGTCCCTGAGCAAGCCTCGGATATCAGTCATGGAAATGAGGGATTCTGCATTGAGAATGCCCGCAATTTTTGCTGCTGCTGTGTCGGCGTTGATATTATATACATTACCCTGGTCATCGCAACCTACTGTTGCAATAACAGGGATATAGCCTTTCTCTAAAACATCAAGAATTGGTGTGGGGTCAACGTTTGTCACATTGCCTACATAGCCGTGGACATCGTCAAGCTTTTCTGCCTGTATCATATGTCCGTCAAGACCGCAAAGACCCATGGCTTTGCCGCCCATTGTCTGGATGAGGTTCACCAGACTTTTGTTGATTTTGCCTGCAAGAACCATCTGCACTATATCAATAGAATCTTTGTCAGTCACACGTAGGCCGTCAATAAACTCTGTTTTGGTGCCTGTTTTAGCAAGCATCTCTGAAATTTCAGGGCCGCCACCATGTATAAGAACTACTTTGATACCTACAAGTGACAGAAGAAGAATATCTCCCATAACTGCCTGTTTCAATTCTTCATTGAGCATGGCGTTGCCGCCGTATTTGATTACAACAATTTTGTTGTAGTAGTCCTGAATATAGGGAAGAGCTTCAATAAGTATTTTCGCACGGTCTGCGATTGGAATATTGTTCATGGTTTATTTCTCCTTTTAAATTTAGGTGCGGTAGTCACCGTTGATTTTAACATAATCATAAGTGAGGTCACAGCCCCATGCGGTGGCTTCACCATTGCCGTCTTCCATTGTGATGTCAATAATGATTTCGTCCTTTGACAGAATTTCCCTTGCCTTATCCTCGCTGAAGTCAACACTGCTGCCGTATTTGCAAACATTTATTTCGCCTGCTGAGGATTTCAGAACAACCGCAATTTTGGTGACGTCACAGTCTGCACCGCTATAACCGATTGCACACAAGATTCTGCCCCAATTTGCATCCGAGCCAAACATTGCTGCTTTGAAAAGGGAGGAACAGATGACACTTTTGGCAACCACTTTTGCACTTTTTGTATCATATGCACCGTGAACACGACATTCAAGTAGTTTGGTTGCACCCTCACCATCTTTTGCGATTTCGCGACAGAGGTGGGTTGTTACCGCTGAAAGGGCTTTGCAGAAAATATCATAATCTTCGCCCTCTTTGTCGATGATTGGGTTTTCTGCCATTCCGTTTGCCAGAACAGACACCATATCATTGGTGGAGGTGTCGCCATCTACGGATATCATATTGAAAGAATCCTGAATATCAGCACTCAAAGCCTTTTGCAGAAGTTCAGGGGTAATGGAAACATCAGTAGTAACGAAAACCAACATTGTTGCCATGTTGGGATGAATCATTCCTGAACCCTTGGCAATACCGCCTATGTGACAGGTTTTGCCGCCAATCTCAAAGGAGAATGCAACTTCTTTTTCGTGGGTATCTGTGGTGATAATTGCCGATGCTGCATCAAAACTTCCGTTTTCGCAAAGTCCGGCAACCAATTCTTCCATACCGTTTGCCATAGGTGTAATATCAAGGGGTTGACCAATAACGCCTGTTGATGCAACAACCACATCGGTGGCAGGGATGCCTGTATGATTTTCTACCAAGGCACACATTCCCTCTGCAATTTCAATTCCGTTGGCGTTGCAGGTGTTTGCGTTACCGCTGTTGCAGATGATTGCAGATGCATATCCATCCTTGATATTTGCTTTTGTAACGTATATCGGTGCACCCTTAACAAGGTTTTGTGTATATGTACTTGCCGCAGCAGCACGTGTTTCGCTGACAATCAGGGCAAGGTCTTTTTTGTCTTTGTTTTTGCGTATTCCGGCGTGGATGCCATTTGCTTTAAAGCCTTTTGCAGCACATACGCCGCCACTTATGTTTTTCATAGAAAAATTATCCTTTCTGATGTGTGATAGTTAAAAATTAGAGAACAAGACCGGTGGTTTCGTCGCAACCTGTAATAAGGTTGAAACACTGAACTGCCGCACCGGATGCTCCCTTGCCGAGGTTGTCAAAGGAAGATGCCAGAAGTATACGGTCGTCATTGCCGGCAATTGTGATTTCCATACTGTCTTTGCCGGACATATGATTGGTGTCCAGCATACCCTCTGTCCCAAATGGAAGAACAGATACCAACTTGCAATCTTTGTAGTGCTCTGCGAAAATACCGTGAAGTTCCTCTGCTGAAACTTTCTTTGCAAGAAATCTGGAGGTCAGTGGAATTGAAACCGTCATACCGCTGTAAAAGTCCCCAACTATGGGCGAGAAACAAGGTTCAAAATCAAGACCACAGACGGTTTTCATTTCGGGTAAATGTTTATGTTTTTGAGTAAGTCCGTATTGTCGAGGACTGTCAAAAGCTAAAGGTCTTTCGGCATCCTCGTATTCTGCAATCATTTTTTTGCCGCCGCCGCTGTAACCTGTAACAGATGTACATACAACAGGGTAGTCTGCGGGGATTATTCCGTAGTGTACCAAAGGCATAACCAAGGAACAAAAACCACTGGCGTGACAACCGGGAACAGCGATGCGGTTTGATGACAAAATTTTGTCACGGAAAGCAGGTGATAATTCAGGAAAACCGTATGCCCATGCAGGGTTTGTGCGATGAGCGGTGGAGGTGTCAAGAATTTTTGTGTCGCAATCACCTATAGCCTCTATAATCTCAACTGATGCCGCATCAGGGAGACACAGAAAAGCAACGTCGGATTTTTTTATTGCATCAACTCTGCTTGCTAAATCCTTTCGAGTTTCTTCGGGGAGAGTTATAAGCTCAATATCCTGTCTTTGTGACAGTCTTTCGTGTATTCTGAGACCGGTAGTTCCAACACTTCCGTCGATAAAAACCTTTGTTTGTGACATAAGATATATCCTTTCGCATAAATATTCAGCATTATATCATATATTAAACCACAATTACTGGGAAACGTCAATGGTATTTTTGCATAAATATTCAAAAAAATTCATAAAAATACAGCTACTTTGCATAAATAAAGTAGCTGTATAAATAAATTCTGTAGATTAGTCCTCGGTTTTTGCCAGTGAAACAACCATACGGCGGTTTGGTTCTTCGCCGATGCTGTGTGTTTTAATCTTTGGGTTGTTCTGGAGTGCAGAATGGATAATACGTCTTTCGTTTGCGGTCATTGGCTCCAGAGTTATTGATTTTTTGTCACGAAGAACGCTACGTTCAAGACCGTGAGCCAGTCTTACGAGAGTTTCTTCTCTTTTTGAACGATAGTTCTCGGTATCAATGTTTACCTTTACATAAGGCATATTCTTGTTGCGGTTTACATAGAGAACGGTGAGCATCTGAACTGCATCAAGGGTGTCACCTCGTTTGCCGATGAGGAGTCCCATCTTTTCTCCTGAAACCTCTATGTTTATAACATTTCTGTCAAGTTTGATGTGAAGGTCAAAGGTAAGACCGATTTTTGAGAGAAGCTCTGAAACAAAGTATTTTGCATCATCAACAGCAGATTTTGGAATTACAAAATCTTCGTCCACTTCAGCTCTTTTTTCTGATTTTGCGGAAACGTCAGTTTTTTCTGTGATTTCGGCCTTTTCAGCCTTTTTGGACTTTTCCTCTTTTTTTGCAGTCTTCTTTGGAGCCTTTGGTTGCTCTTTTTCTTCGTCGGCTGTGCGCCATGCAACAATATCAACTTCAGAGCCTACAAGAAATTTCATCAAACCTTTGCCGATTTCTCTTGTAACAGTATAAGAAACTTCTTCCTTGGAAACCCCAAGGTCCTGAGCGGCAAGCTCTAATGCTTCATCGAGATTTTTTGCGGTTTTTTCTACTTTTTTTAACATTATTAATATCTCCTTCTATTTCTTCAAGGCTGATGTCGTTTGCAAAGTGTTTTGTAACGAAAAGATGCTGGAGAAGCTGAATGATATTGCTTATAATCCAGTAAAGACCCACTGCTGCGGGAAGGGTAAAGGCAAACCATGTGGAGAAGAGCGGCATAATGAGAGACATTGACTTCATGGTGTCGCCAGCCTGATTACCCTGAGGCTTTTCGTTTTCAGCCAGGATTACATTTTTATCGGTTTTCTTTTTGCCGTTCATCAAATAGCTTGAAAGCCATGAACTGAGACCTGAAAGAATAGGGATAATCCACAAAAGAACAGTGCTCAGTGTAATGTTTGCAACATTGCCGGTAAATACTCCCAACAAAGCACCAAGGCTTGGCACTGCGGACAAATCTATACCAAAGAACGTAAAGTCAATGGATTTTAATGTGTTGTCCCAGGTCTGTATTGCCGGATGCTGCAGGATTTCGGGATGTTTAAACAGCATTTGTGCAACCTGAATTTCGCTGTTTCCAAAGGTGTTTTGTGCACCCAGACCATGCTGATATGTGAGGGGAATTGCGCTTTTGAGGGCATCTGGAACTGCATCCATGTTTGCAGCTGCCCATGTGTTGAATGCCTCGGCAATTCGCCATGTTTCTGAAAAGTCAACGCCCATCATATACACAATAGGTTTTCTTACAACCCAGTAGAGTGCAAAGATAATGGGGAGTTGTATAAGCATGGGCAGACAACCGCCCATGGGATTGATACCGTACTTCTGGTACAGTTTCATTGTTTCCTGATTAAGTTTGTCCTTGTCGTTGGCATACTTTTTCTGCACTTCCATAAGAAGAGGCTGAATTTTCTGAGTTTTAGCCATGGAACGACGCTGTTTCAAGTCCAGAGGGAAGAGAACCAGCTTGATAAAAACGGTAAAGAGAATAATCGCAAAACCGTAGTTGCCTATAAGTCGGTAAAAAAGGTCAAGAATCCAACCCAAGGCGGTCATTATATAGGTCATAAAAATATCCTCCAAATAAGTAATAAAGGTGCATTACTGCTGCTTGTCCACAGGGCACCGAAAGATTAAGGCATATCAACGCCGCCCCTAGAAAAAGGGTGGCACCTTAAAATTCGCCAGATTGCCTTGAAAAAGCCTTTGATGGGACCGTATTTTTTGATTGCAAGAATTGCATATTCCGAGCAGGTAGGGTAAAAACGGCATCTTGGCGGAGTGTTTGGTGAAATAAAACGCCTGTAAAATTCGATAGGTTTGATAAGAATAAAGGAAAGGATTTTATTCATCAGACAGCACCCCGACAGCCTTTGCGGCAACTTTAAAATCTGAATCTAGCTTTGAGAAAGGTATTGTGGCTGTGCGGCCTCTTGCCACAAGAATAAAATCAAATCCTGATTTCAAATTGGGAAGGTTTGTCCGATAAACTTCACGCAGTCTGCGTTTTGAACGGTTTCTCACAACGGCTTTGCCCAGTTTTTTGCTCACTGTAATACCTATCCGGTTGCAAGAAAGACCATTGCGTCTGGCATACAAGACCATCGATGGACTAACATATGAGATGCCCTTGGAGTAAAGCTTTTTGAACTGTGAGTTCAAATTAAGACTGATTATACCATTGGCAGATGTTCTCATAATTACCCCCCGTAACTTTGAAGGCTCGCAGAAAAAATTCGCAAAGTTTGCGGAAATTGCCCATTAAAACAAGAAAATTGCGTCTGTATAGTCAAAAAGACGCACAAAGGCGTCTTTAGGCTGACAATTTCTTTCTGCCTTTAAGTCTTCTTCTTGCTAAAACTTTGCGGCCGTTGCTGGTCGACATTCTTTTTCTGAAACCATGCTCTTTAGCTCTGTGTCTCTTTTTAGGCTGGAATGTTCTAAGCATCTAAATCCCTCCAATACGAAATTTTTCATTTTATAATGAAAATGTACATTAATAATAATCTGTAAAACAGCATTAACCATTGTAGCACAAGAAATCAATATTGTCAAGACTTTCCGGGGTGAAAAAATTTTAAAAAATTTTTATTTATACAAAAACCATAGATGTTGTAAATGTCATTGAAAACAAGGACAATATTTTGTGTTTTCAGGGTATCTTTGATAATCTTTTGACGAATTATGAAAATTTTTTATGTTGAAAAAAGAACAAAAGTCTGTTATTATAATATATGTATGTACAGAAGTTGAATTGTATTTTCAGCAACAGCAGTTTCCCCTGCTGACTGTTATTTAATTTTCAGAAGTTTTAAATTGAAAGGAGCTTTGATTTTGGAAGAGTTAAAGCAAATATGGGAAAAGGTCTTGGAGGATTTGTCCAAGGAGATTTCGGTGGTATCTTATGACTCATGGATAAAGCCCATCCGTGCAGAAGCTATCGATGATACAAAGATTACTCTCAAGGTGCCTTTTGCTGTAAACAAGAATATGATAATGACAAAGTATTTCTCACTTATTGAGAGTTGTCTTGAGTCGGTTACATCACATAAGTTTGATATTGACGTAGTGGTGGACGAAGAATCACGCAACAAGACAGAGGTTGACCCTATTACTGCCAAGAATACACTCAACCCCAAATATACATTCTCGTCCTTTGTTGTGGGCAACAACAATAATTTGGCATACGTTGCATCACTTGCTGTTGCGGAAAGACCGGCAAAGACGTATAACCCTCTTTTTCTTTATGGCGGCAGCGGGCTGGGCAAAACCCATCTTATGCAGGCTATAGGCAACTATTTTGTTGAGAATTATCCCAAGAAGAGAGTTCTTTATACAACAAGTGAAAAGTTTACATACGAGCTTGTTACGGCTATCCGAGAGAAAACCAATCAGGCTTTCAGAAATAAGTACAGAAACGTTGACCTTTTGCTTATTGACGACGTACAGTTTTTTGCCAACAAGGAATCAGCACAGGAGGAGTTCTTCCATACATTCAATGCTCTTTTTGAGAGGGACAAGCAGATTGTACTCACATCAGATAGGCTGCCATCAGATATTCCTCAGCTTGAGGAGAGACTGGTGACACGCTTTAACAGTGGTCTTTTGGCGGATGTTCAGCCACCGGATTATGAGACCCGTATGGCAATTCTTAAAAACAAAATTCAAAGTGAGTATCTGTCTGTGGATGATGAGATTATGGAATTTATTGCAGACAGCATTAAGTCGAATGTTCGTGACCTTGAAGGTGCAGTAAAGCGCATTCTTGTTTATGCGGGAATCAAACGTACAAACGAGATTTCTATGGAACTTGCCACGGAGGCACTCCGTGATATCCTTTCGGTTCAACCCAAAAGGACAATCACTGCAAAGGTTGTTATTGATGAAGTCGAGAAATACTACAGACTTTCAAAGGGGTCACTTGTTTCGAAGAAACGTTCGGCAGACATTGCCTTGCCACGTCAGGTTGCTATGTATATATGTAGAGAAATTCTGGACGACCCCTCTTTCCCTAAAATCGGCGAGGCTTTTGGGGGACGTGACCACACAACTGTTCTTCACAATGTGAAAAAAATCGGAACGGATATTGTGACAGACACTGAACTTGCAAAGACAGTTAAAGAAATTATATCAAATATAAAAAAGGGTTGATAACCAATAACGTCTGAATGGGGTTTTGGTTTAAACGGAGAAAAATATGAAAGCGTTTGATACCATTGCGGCTATCGCAACACCTATTGGGGTGGGTGGGATAGCTATTATAAGAATAAGCGGTTCGGATGCAGAGGCTATCTGTGAAAAGATTGCCTTTCCTAAATGTGGAAAGACCATTTCTCAACTTGAGAGTCATAAGCTCACACTTTCTGAGATAAAAAAGACAGACAACGGTGAAATCCTTGATGAGGCATTGGTTGCTGTCATGAGAAGCCCCCGCTCATATACCGGTGAGGACGTTGTGGAAATAAACTGTCATGGTGGATATTTTGCGGCAGAGTCGGTTCTTGAGGAACTCTTTCGTGCGGGAGTGAGACAGGCGGAGGCAGGAGAGTTTACAAGACGTGCGTTTGTAAACGGCAAAACTGACCTTATGGGGGCAGAGGCCGTTATTGACCTGATTCACGCAAAATCTTCAATGGGTCAGTCAAATGCTGCACGTATGCTTTCCGGCAAGCTCTCTGAAAAGGTAAACAAAATCAGGGATAAGGCAGTTTTGTTTGCTGCCAATATTTCTGCTGTTGCGGATTATCCTGACGAAATTGATGATATACCTCAGGAAAGACTTAGTTTGCAGATTGATGAAATATGTACAGAAATTGATGAACTGCTGGGAGGATTTTCAAAGGGCAGATTAATGCGTGACGGAATTATGACGGTTATTGCAGGACGTCCCAATGTGGGAAAGTCCTCTCTTTTAAATGCACTCAGCCGTGCAGAACGTGCTATTGTTACTGATGTACCGGGAACAACGAGGGATATAATTGAAGAGTATGTAAATATAGGCGGAGTGGCTCTCAGACTGATTGATACGGCAGGAATCAGGGAGAGTGAAAATTCGGTAGAAAAAATAGGTATTGAAAAGGCAAAGGAAAATATTGAGAGTGCAGACCTTTGTCTTTTTGTTCTTGATGCATCTCAGGAAGTCTCTGAAGAAGATATGAAAATTTTCGAGTATACTCGTGGCAGAAACGTAATAGTTATATTAAATAAGACGGACAAGGGATTGGCAGTGGACGAAATGTGTTTTGCGGAGAGACTGAGCGTGGGAGCGGATAGTTTTGTTCTTACTGCAACCCCCAAAAGTGGTGAAGCAAGAGGAATTGAGGAGCTTGAGAAAAAGATAACAGAGATGTTCCTTACAGGAGGAATTGAAAAAGATGATGTGTTTATATCCAATGACCGACAAAAAAACGCATTGATTAAAGCAAGAAGCATTGCAACAGGGATGAAAGAAAGCCTGATGTCGGGAATGCCTGCGGATATGCTGTATGTAGACCTTGAAGAAGTGATAGAGGCTTTGGGAGAGGTTACCGGTATGACAGTACAGGACGAGATTATTGATACAGTGTTCCAACAATTTTGTGTTGGCAAATAATATATATAAAATAGGAAAAGATACGTTTTTTATAAATGGAGAAAAGGTATGTCAAAAGGTTTTGAACTGGAGTTCAGCTTTGTTGAAAAATGGGGCAGGCTGGCAAAGGCGGAATATCTGCAAGTTTACATATATGCACTGAGCAATTTTAAAAAGAGCGGAAAAGTTATGAGCGCGGCAGATATATCGGGGAAATTACATATAAAAATTGACGCAGTGCGGGAGGCTATTGACTTTTGGGTTACTGCTGAGGTTCTGAAAGAATGCGGAGACGGTTATTGTTTCCCCGAGGCAGAGGAGGAAAAACCCCAATCCACAAAAGGTTTGTCTGTTGCGGCAAGGCTCAGGACAAGACCATCTTATGATTCTGCGGAAATTGATGCTGCGGCACTGGTGAACGGCAACATTGATTACCTGTTTAAGCAGGCTGAAAAAATCCTGGAAAAGTTACTCAGCCCATCAGATTTTGAAATGATTTATTCCTTTGTTGACTGGCTGGGGTTGCCGGTTGAGGTTGTTATAATGCTACTCAGGTTTGCAAAGGGTCAGGGGAAAATTGGCAAAAGGTATCTTGAGACGGTTGCTATTGACTGGGCGGACAAGGGCATCAATACATATGAGAGTGCTGAGGAATATATCAAAGAGATTGAGATGAAGTTGTCCAATGAGGGCAAAATCCGGGGAGTGCTTGGAATTTATGACAGGGCACTTACCCAGACGGAGAAGAAGTATATCAGTCTGTGGACATTTGAGAAAAATGTGCCTATCCCCATGATTACAGAGGCCTATGACAGAACTGTTGCTGCCACTGGCAAGCTGAGTTGGGCGTATATGAACAAAATTATTATGAGCTGGCTTGATGAGGGACTTGAGACTGTTGAAGAGATAAAAGAACATGAAACCTTGTTTAAGTTGAAGAATGCTCCGGTTTGTGAACGCAGTGGCGACAAAAAGAGTAAGTTCAACAACTATGAGGACACAAACAAACCGGATTATTCCGACTTTGCAGAAAAAATACTTGAAGATATGCTGGGAGAGTGAGAGTTATGGAATCAGCTTATGTACTTGCAAACAAAGAGCTTGAGGATATTCGCCTCAAAAATCAGGCAGAACAGTCACGCAGACACATGGAGGTTTGCACTCAAATCCCCCGGTTTTCTGAAGTGGAGACCGAATTGGTGAAGAACGGGACACGTTTGCTTGGTTGCGTTCTCAACAAGTGCAAGGATTTTGAAGATATAAAAAAGAGCATACAATCCCTGCAGAAAAAAAAGACAGAATTGCTTGTGCAAAATGGTTTCAGCGGAGACTACCTTGACGAGATATATAATTGCAAAGAGTGTCGCGACACCGGATTTGTGGAGGGTAAACGCTGTGGCTGTCTTAAGAATCTCATTTCCAAGCATATAAGTGCAAATTCAAATCTTACCGAGCATATGCGTGGCCAGACGTTTGAAAACTTTGATATGTCATTGTTCGCGGGGCAGGGTGAGAAAAGCCAAAAGGTTATGCAGGTTATGCAGATTGTGTGTGACAAGGCATACAGCTTTGCCGAGAATTTTGAAAAAACCGGAGAAAATATGCTGCTTATGGGCAATGCAGGTACGGGCAAGACTTTTGTCTCCAGCTGTATTGCAAACCGTGCACTGGAACGTGGCAAGACGGTGTATTATCAGACTGCGTTCAGACTGTTTGAATTGTTTGAAGGCGAAAAATTCGGCAAAGGTGATGAGGATGCACGAGATATCGTGAAATATGTGTATGATGTTGATTTGCTCATTATTGATGATTTGGGGACAGAATTTGTTACACAGTTTACTGCGGCAGCGCTGTTTGATATAATCAATTCCAGGATAATTGCCGGAAAGAGTACGGTGATATCTACAAATCTCAGCTTTGAAACCTTATCTGCAAATTACAGTGAAAGAATCACATCACGTTTTGTGGGAGAGTATAAAATCCTTCAAACATTGGGCGACGATATAAGAAAGATTAAACGTTCAAGATAGAAACATGGCATTTGACAAGGAGGAGTTGTTGTGAATATGTCATTTGAGAATTTGAAGAAGTGGTTGGGCATGGATGCATATACCTTTAGGGGAGGAATTCATCCTGATGATATGAAAGAGAGTACTTGCCGCAAACCGATTGTTGATTTGCCACCATCGGATGAGATGGTGTTTCCTGTCCAGATGCACCTTGGTGCACCTGCTGTGCCTTGTGTCCAGGTAGGGGACAGGGTTCTGATGGGACAGAAGATTGCGGAGGCCGGTGGATATGTTTCTGCAAACATTCATTCGTCTGTTTCGGGTACAGTTAAAGCTATAGAACCAAGAAAACATCATACAGGAGTAAAGGTTAATTCTATTGTTATAGAGAATGACGGATTGGATGAATTGCATCCTGAGGTCAAGGGCAAAAATTGGCGGGAAATGTCCCCTGCTGAGATAGTAGAGGTTATTCGTGAGGCCGGAATGGTGGGCATGGGTGGAGCTACATTCCCTACCCATGTAAAACTCAGTCCTCCGCCGGAAAAGAAGATTAAATATGCCATTGTCAATGGTGCGGAGTGTGAACCTTATCTTACATCTGACCACCGTGTAATGCTTGAAACACCTGACGAGGTTATAGAGGGTCTTAAAATAATAATGAAACTCTTTGATCTGAAAGAAGGGTATATTGCAATAGAGACAAACAAGCCTGATGCTATTGCCAAAGTGACCGAGCTTGCAGAAAAAGAGACAGAGGTGAAAATAAAGGTTGTAAAGGTAAAGACCAAATATCCTCAGGGGTCTGAAAAACACCTTATAAAGGCGGTTACTGGACGCAGTGTGCCTCCGGGCAAGTTGCCAATGGATGTAGGTGTTGTGGTTGACAACATTGACACTTGTGCGGCTATTGCAAGAGCACTTCTTTATGGAATGCCGGTTTGCCGAAGAATTGTAACAGTTAGTGGAGATTGCATTAAAAAACCAGCTAATTTCAGAGTGCGTGTGGGTACTAATATTGAAGATGTTCTTGCTGCCTGTGGGGAATTTGACCTTACTGCACAAAAGGTTATTATTGGTGGCCCGTTGATGGGGGTGGCTACACCGTGGACGGATGTTCCGGTGGCAAAGGGAACATCCGGTATTCTGGTCTTCAGTGAAAAATTGGCAGCAATCTCGAAACGTCAAAACTGTCTTAGGTGCGGAAAGTGCGTTGATGCATGTCCTATGAATCTGTTGCCGAATCAAATAAAAGAGGCAGTTGCGGCTAATGATTTGGAACGACTGAAGAAACTGAATATAACAGATTGTATGCAATGCGGTTCCTGTGCATATGTTTGTCCGGCGGAACAAAATCCGGTTCAGCATATAAGGACGGGCAAGGCAAAACTTATGAAAGCAGAAAAGGGGGCGACAAAGTAATGGCACTTCAGAATATCAACGAAAAACTTATTGTTACTGAGTCTCCTCATTCCAGATCGGGAAAGACAACATCAGGAATTATGCTTGATGTGGTAATAGCTCTGGTTCCTGCATTGATTGCAGGTATTTGGGTTTTTGGATGCAGAGCTTTGGTGTTGGCTGTGGTTTGTGTTCTGTCATCTGTGTTATTTGAATGGGCATGGTGCAAATTGCTCAAGAAACCATCGTCTGTAGGTGATTTGAGTGCAGTAGTTACAGGTCTTTTGCTGGCACTTAATCTGCCGGTTACAATGCCGTTTTGGATGGCGGTTATTGGCTCGCTGTTTGCTATAATTGTGGTAAAACAATTCTTTGGTGGTATAGGTCACAATTTTATGAATCCGGCTCTTGCGGCACGTGCATTTTTGCTTACATCATGGGCACAGGCAATGACCACATGGACACCGCCATTTGCGAAAATTAGTTTATTCTCAAATGCAGATGCGGTCACAACAGCAACACCCTTGACCATTATCAAAGAGGGCGCTTTTGAGGGACTTCCATCCTATCTTGATTTGTTCCTTGGAAACATTGGGGGATGCATAGGTGAGGTTTCTACTTTAGCAATTTTGATAGGTGCTGCATATTTGCTGATAAGAGGTGTTATAAGCATCAAGATTCCGGCTTGTTATATAATCACTGTTGCGATTATGACATTTATATTTGGTGGAGAGAATGGTTTGTTCACAGGCGACCCGCTTCTTCACATTCTTTCGGGTGGACTTATGCTGGGTGCGTTTTTTATGGCAACGGATTATGTTACCACCCCGTATACAAAAAAGGGTCAGATTGTTTTTGGTATAGGCTGCGGTATAATTACATCGGTGATAAGACTTTATGGCGGATACCCCGAGGGCGTATCATATGCAATCTTGCTGATGAATGTTGCATCGCCTCTTATTGACAAATTTACTGCTCCCAAGAGATTTGGCGTAGCTAAAAAGGTGAAAGGGGGCAAATGCTGATGTTTGGAAAAGACGCAATCATAGTATCCCTTAAACTTTTTATAATAACAGCAGTAGCGGCACTTTGTCTTGCTTTTGTC
Source organism: Clostridia bacterium (assembly GCA_045532055.1). Taxonomy (GTDB): domain Bacteria; phylum Bacillota; class Clostridia; order Monoglobales; family Monoglobaceae; genus SIG440. The sequence continues at coordinate 2,744 of JAZSFF010000058.1, read as the reverse complement.
AACAAGGTGACAGCTCCGGTTATTGCAGAAAATTCTGCCAGAGCAGAAAACGAAGCTCTTCGCACAGTGCTTCCTGAGGCGAAAGAGTTCAAAAGTTTGGATGCTCCCGAAACAGACATTGAGGGAGTTGCCATTGAGAAATTCAATATCGCTCTTGCTGACGCTGAAACAGTGGGTTATGTTGTAACAGCTGTTTCAAATGCAGGATATGGCGGAGATATAAAGGTAATGGTGGGAATTGATAAGGGTTTGGCTGTTACCAGAATTCAGATTTTGGAATCCTCTGAGACTGCAGGACTTGGTGCAAATGCGTCAAAGCCAAGCTTTGCCGGACAGTTTGAGGGAACAAAGGGCGGACTTGAGGTTGTGAAAGGTCAGGCAAAAGAGGGTCAGATTTCGGCTATAGCCAGTGCTACAGTAACGTCAAAGGCTGTTACCACTTGCGTCAATGCGGCGGTTGAGGCTGCCGCTGAAAAAAGCGAAAGTGCGGCAGCTGCGGCAGAGGAGACTGCAAAGAAATTTGAAGAAATAAAGCAGGAAACAGAGGCACAGATAGGTGAGGCCGTGACAGAAGGGGGTGCCGTGGAATAATGAAGAAGATATTTTTAAATGGTATTTTGAAAGAAAATCCTACATTTGTATTGTTCCTTGGCATGTGTCCCACGTTGGCGGTCACAACTGCGGCTGTAAACGGTCTGGGCATGGGCCTTTCTACTATGGCGGTTCTGGTATGTGCCAATATATTTATCTCGTTGCTGCGCAAGTTTATTCCTGACAAGGTAAGAATTGCGGCATATGTTGTAGTAATTGCCAGCTTTGTTACCATTGTTGAAATGGTGCTTAAAGCATATGCACCAAGCATATCCGAATCATTGGGGCTTTATATCCCCCTGATTGTTGTTAACTGTATTATCCTTGGCCGTGCTGAGGCGTTTGCATCAAAAAACGGCTTTGTGAAGTCTGCAGTTGACGGATTGGGTATGGGTCTTGGATTTACTGCGGCACTTTGTGTTATTGGTAGCATAAGGGAACTTCTGGGCGCTGGTTCAATCTTTGGATTTCCCATTTTTGGCAACGGATTTCAACCAATGACCATTATGATTTTGCCACCGGGGGCATTTTTGACTCTTGGCCTTGTTGTTATGGTTATAAACATTGTTTCAACAAAGAGGAAGGGGGCGGACAAAATTGATTAGAGATTTGCTTGTTATAAGTATAGGAGCCATTCTTATACAGAATTTTGTTCTTGTTCAGTTCCTTGGAATTTGTCCTTTCCTTGGGGTTTCAAAGAAGGTTGAGACTGCCCTCGGCATGGGATTTGCCGTTGTGTTTGTTATGGCGTGTGCCTCTGCAATCACATGGGCAGTACAGCAACTTCTGGTGCTTTTTGGGATTGAGTATCTGCAGACCATCGCATTTATTCTGGTAATTGCAGTTCTGGTGCAGTTTGTAGAAATGTTCTTGCAAAAGTCTATACCATCGCTTTATAATTCGCTTGGTATATATCTGCCGTTGATTACCACAAACTGTGCGGTATTGGGTGTTGCCATAGTGAATATAACGAAATTCGGCGGCGCAGAACTCAGCTTTTTGAAGTCTGTTATTTATGGAACAAGTGCGGGTCTTGGCTTTACCCTTGCTATCGTTCTCTTTGCCGGAGTGCGTGAACGTCTTGAAAGCTCAGACATACCTGAATTTTTAAAGGGTATGCCCATAACACTCATTACAGCCAGCCTTTTGTCCATTGCATTTATGGGCTTTTCTGGCTTGAGTTTTTAGGATAGGGGGTTGACTTTGAAATGGATATTTTATTACCAATTATTGCCATAGGTGGTATGGGGTTGGTTTTTGGAGCGCTCCTGAGTGTGGCTGCAAAAATTTTTGCTGTGGAAAAGGATGAGCGAATTCCTCAGATTGTCGATGTTTTACCAGGCGCAAACTGTGGCGGCTGTGGCTTTGCAGGTTGTTCGGCTTATGCCGAGGCTGTTTGTAAAGGTGAAGCGGGTGTGTCAGGTTGTCCGGTGGGCGGACATGATGTGGCCGAGAAAATCGCCTCAATTATGGGCGTTGAGGCACAGAAAGAGGAGAAGATGGTGTCTTTTGTTGCCTGCTCAGGAAACTGTGAGGCGGCACCTAATAAGTTTTTGAACAACGAAACTATTGACTGTCATACTGCCAACAGAATGAGCGGCGGAATCAAGGGTTGTACATTCGGTTGCCTTGGATTTGGCTCTTGCGTTTCAAAATGTCAGTTTGATGCCATCAGTATCCAAAACGGCATTGCTGTGGTTGACCATGAGAAGTGCACAAACTGCGGGGCGTGTATTGCTGAATGTCCCAGAGGCGTTATAACTCGGATACCTTACCGCTCAAAGGCGGTGGTAGTTTGTTCATCAAAGGCACCGGGGAAAGAAACACGTCAGGTTTGTAATGTTGGATGTATCGGCTGTGGAATTTGTGCCAAGAATTGTGAAAGTGAAGCCATTACCGTGGAGAACAACCTTGCCCGTGTTGACGGAACCAAGTGTACCGGATGCGGTGTTTGTGTTGAAAAGTGTCCCAGAAAGATAATCAGTCTTATAAAAAACGACGGTGAGGTTGAAGTTGCAGTGAAGGTTGAAGAAAGATAAAATAAAAGACCCCTGATATATTTCGGGGGTCTTTATGCTTCAAAACCATTGTAAAAAGACTGAGAAAAATGAGAATCTTCCTTATTATATATAATATATAAAAAATGGTCAAAA